>CBHYLN010000146.1:0-13884 GCA_966128725.1 uncultured bacterium
GCCAGCAATGAATAACGAATCGGCATTGAAGGATCTCCTGTTCCGAATGGCGGACGACGCCGTTGTGATCGCCCACCGTAATTCGGAGTGGACGGGGCTTGGCCCCATTCTGGAGGAGGATATCGCCTTCTCATCGATCGCGCAGGACAAGCTTGGCCATGCGCAGGCGCTGTATGCGATCCTGAACACCATGGGCGAGGCCGAGCCCGACACGCTGGCGTTTGCGCGGCCGGAATCGGAGTACCGGTGTTGCCATCTGGTGGAGTACCCGATTGGCGGCTACGATTTCTCGCTGATGCGGCACCTGATGTTCGATACGGCCGAGATGCTGCGTTACGAGATGCTGGAGGCCTCGATCTGCGAGCCGCTTGCCCGGCTGGCGGTGAAGGTGCGCGGCGAAATCAAGTATCACGTGTTCCACGCCAATACCTGGGTGGAGCAGCTTGGCGCCAAGGGCAGTGAGGAGAGCCGCGCGCGCATGCAAAGCGCGTTGAACGAGGTGTTCCCGCTTGCGCTAGGGATGTTCGAGCCGGGCAGCCACGAGCAGGAGCTTGCCGATGCCGGCATCTTTGCCGGCGAAGCCGCGCTGGAAGCACGCTGGTTGACCGCGATCACAGCGGCGGTGGAACGCGGCGGGTTGGTGATGCCGGACCGTGCCACTGCAACGCCGGCATATGGCGGCCGCAAGGGATTCCATACCGAGCACCTGGCGCCCATGTTGAACGAGATGCAGGAAGTGTTCCGGATTGACCCATCGGCGAGCTGGTAACGTGCCTACCGTTGACGAGATATGGCTGGCGCTGAAGGATGTGAAGGACCCCGAGATCCCCACGGTTTCGCTGGTGGATCTCGGCGTTATCACCGGTGTGTCCATAAGCCCGGAGAACGTGGCCCACGTGGTGATGACCCCCACGTTTGTCGGCTGCCCGGCGATGGAGTACATGCGCCGCGAGGTGGAGCAGCGTCTTGCGGTGATGGGGTTTGCCGGGGTGGATGTGCGGATGAATTTTGATGTGCCCTGGAACACCAACCGCGTTACCGACGAAGGCCGGCGTGGGCTTGCGGAGTTCGGCCTTGGCGTTCCGGACCCGTACGAGGGCATCCTGAACCTCGACGTGTTGAACAACATGGCCTGCCCGTTATGCGGCGGGCGAAACACCACGCTGCAATCGCCCTTCGGCCCCACGCTCTGCCGTTCGATACACTACTGCAATACCTGCGCCCAACCGTTCGAGGCGTTCAAGCCGGTGTAGGAGGGGGAGGCACAACCGAGGCGTTGTCAACCGGTGTTGCATGCCGATGACATTGCTCAGTATGGAAGAGTATTGTTCCGCGATCCCGAATCCCTGCCGAAATCACTGCCATTCCCGTTTACATCCCCTGGCTACTTGCCAAAAGAGCTGTCGATAGCCGTTCTTGTTGGGAATTTTTTGAAACTACCCTTCCAGTATGTGGGGGAAAATATACTTGCCGCTGCTTTCGGTGCCGCCAATTTGTACGTCGAATCCGTGAGTGGATAGAGTGCCTCTGATACGGTAATGTTGAATGGGTCGCTGGCGAAATTGAAATCATGGGCTTGCTCAACCAGGCCGTAATAGCAATAGGTCCAGATGGATTGTCGTGTGCTTGTTCTGCAGAAAGCAACGTTTGGAACGTACAAATAGCCTGAATCCACATGGCTCACTACTCCATAAAATGTTGTGTAGTGTTTGTCCTTGCCTACTTTGTGGTAGGAATGTATTTCTCTGTCGAACTTTGTCCATGCTCGTACTCCTCGGTAGTAAACGATGAAGGCGGCGTCGTATCCTTTGTTAGCTGCGTCGGCAAGACAGGTGTCCATGGTAACCAGTTCGCTTGTGCGGAGGTCACGTGCCGGTGACGCCTGAAATCCGTACCCGCGTAATTGCTCGCATATGGCGCTGGCAAGCTCCGCGGATTCATCATTAATCAGTGAATCGGGATGGATAACAGTGCCAGGGGCAACCTCCGGTGGAAAAAAGTCGCTGTCGAACCCAAAATGGTATAGATTGCTGGCATCGATAAACGCCTGATCGGAAACCACATATACACCAATAGTCCGAATGTCGTCGATTGCTGCATCGGTCGCCAGTGTTGTTCGGAAGTATTTGCCTCGGTTGTGGAGTTGTGTGCCTAAACATCCGACCAAGGTTGTAAGGGCGGTTGCAATGAAGACGGTTGAAACGAAACTGCGGCGAATCTGGGCTTTAATTGCAGGTCTCACATTATTCTCCTTGAAAATTGAGCGCGATTGCTCCGCCGATCAGTAGGCGTGTCGAACGGGAAGTGCTATTGATTTCGCCGCGGGTTGCTTCGGTCGGAGGTAGCTCGCCACTCTCCAACGTTGCTCCGAACCTGATCGCGCCGAACTGCGTCCGAATTCGTGCGCCGATCTCCACGGATGCTTGCCAATAGTAAAGTGAGCCGAATTCTGAACTGCTGATTCCCACCTGGCATCCTATGGCACTGACCACGATTCCCATTGGGAGATGCATCAGGTATCCCCACCCAACGTATTCTCGTGTTGACTTTTTGATGGCGATTTCTGCGAGTGTTGACGGAACGACGGAGTCGAGTTGTACGTCCCCTTGGCCGTATTCGATAAACATCCCGCTGTAAGCGTCGTAACCCTGTGACCGCGACATCAGGCGGAGCATGTCTCCGCGAACGTCATGGTGGTAACCAAGAAGGACGGCATTATAGTATATGTCGCATGAATAGTTCAATCTGGGCACTACTCGACTTATAACATCGGTCTGATTTTCATCAAATTTTTTGCTGCTAACATTAATCGCATGATCAACGCGGATAATTGCCCCGAACGTTGTTGGCAGTGTCGCCTTCGAGCGCTCAATCGGAGACAGATCGAACTCGTCGTTGAGTTGAGCCAGCATCGGTTGTTGTGCTGCGCATAGTGCGACGTACACTATGACCGCCATGTACATACTTCGAACGATAATACGTTGCATTGACTACCTGCTGGTGTTATTGGGATTCGTCGGCGGAGCCCGGCATCGAATACGTGCCTTGATTCAACGTTCTTCTGTCGTGAGCAAACGGTGTTTGCCTTTCGTTTGATACATGAGCCGCGAAGTTATGTAACAGACGGTTGCTGGCAATGAGCCCTGGAGGACATCCCTCCGCATTTCATTTCGTAACACCTCCGCGCACACGGCGTGTACGCACACCATACAGACTGCGCAGTCTATAGCCCGATCCACCGCATGCCGGCGCCGCAGCAACGGCGCGCACGGCAGGGGATCACTTCCGTACACTCACATCCGAACGTACCGAGGAGCGCTTGTCATGCGTAGTATCATCACCGCCAGTGCTCGCGCGCTGGCCATGGGTCTGCTTCTGATTCTTGCCGCGTCGTGTGGTGGCCGCAACCGCGCTACCGACGCCGGACGCCCCGGTTCCCCCAATGCCGTGTCGCAGCGGTTCGAGCTTGAACCCGGCGATCAGGCTGCGCCGATGGCGGCCGATACTACTGGGTATGCGCCCGGCTACAATACCAGCGAGGAATCACGCGAGGAATATGCCCACCGCCGCGAGAACAGCTTTCACAGCGCCACCAGCGAGCCGCTTTCCACGTTCTCGATCGATGTTGACGCCGCTTCGTACAGCAACGTGCGGCGGATGATCAACGAAGGCCGTATGCCCGAGCCGGACGCGGTGCGCGTGGAGGAAATGATCAACTACTTCACCTACGACTATCCGCAACCTCGTGGCAACGAGCCGTTCTCCATCACCACCGACGTGGCCTCGTGCCCGTGGAACCCGGAACACCGGCTGGTGCAGATCGGCCTTCAGGGAGCACGCATGGAGATGGACGAGCTGCCGCCGAACAATCTGGTGTTCCTGATCGATGTGTCCGGATCGATGGACCAGCCGAACAAGCTGCCGTTGCTGAAGGCCTCGTTACAGCAGTTGGCGTTGCAGTTGCGCCCCAGCGACAGGGTTTCGATTGTGGTGTACGCCGGCGCGGCCGGGCTTGTGCTGCCGCCAACCCGCGGTGACCAGACTCGTACGATCGTGAACGCGATCAACAGCCTGAATGCAGGCGGCTCCACCGCCGGCGGCGAGGGCATCCAGCTTGCGTACCACGTTGCCCGGGAAACGTTTATCGAACACGGAAACAACAGGGTGATCCTTGCCACCGACGGCGATTTCAACGTGGGCGTACGATCGGAGGACGAACTGGAGCGGTTGATCGAGCGCGAACGCGGCAGCGGTGTGTTCCTTTCGGTGCTGGGCTTTGGCGTGGGCAATCTGAAGGACGCCAAGATGGAGCTGCTTGCCGACAAGGGGAACGGCCACTACGCGTACATCGACGGGTTCGCCGAGGCAACCAAGGTGATGGTGAACGAGATTGGCGCCACGTTGTACACGATCGCCAAGGATGTGAAGATCCAGGTGGAGTTCAACCCGGAATTCGTGGACGAGTACCGTCTTGTTGGCTACGAAAACCGGCGCCTGGCCGATCGCGATTTCAACGACGATACCAAGGACGCCGGCGAGCTTGGCGCCGGGCACACGGTGACGGCGTTGTACGAGGTTGTTCCTGCCGGCCGCCGTGCGCGACCCGACGTTGACCCGCTGAAGTACCAGCGTGGCCGCCCGGGGTACTGGGCCTCAACAGGCGGCGAGCTGATGACCGTGAAGCTTCGCTACAAGCAGCCGCAGGGCGATGTAAGCCGCCTGCTGACAACAACGATCAACGACAACGGCCGCGATATCGAATCGGCCTCGGAGAATCTGCGCTTTGCCTCGGCGGTTGCCGAGTGGGGGATGCTGCTCCGTGACTCGCGCTACTCCGGCGACGCCTCGTTCGAGAGCGTGCTGCGCAGGGCACGGGATGCTTCCGGGCGCGACGAACACGGCTACCGTAGCGAGTTCGTGACGCTGGTTGAGAAGAGCCGGCGGCTGGCGCGCACGGCGATGTAGATCCCGAAGCGGAACCCCGCGAACATCCCAGGCCCATGCCCCGGTATCGGCGGTGTGGGCCTGGCCGCGTTTCCGGTGTGCGGCGTGCCCGGCGTATGTGTCCGTGTGTTTCGTTGCCGGAACCAGCGCAACCCGCAACCACCCCATGCGCTATTATTGCCAGCGATGCTGGCCGCCCGGGGTGGGCGGTGCGTGCGAGCCGAACCAAACGGAGGGTTCGATGACTACCCGAATTCGCATCCCGCTGCTGTTGCTTGCAGCCGCCACGTTTACCATCCTTGTTGTTGCGCGCCTGGCGGTGGCCTCATCCGCGTTTGCCGCGAAACCGGAGCTTGTAGCCCTTGCCGTAACAATCGACGTTACCCTGCTGATCCCCGCTCTGTTCTATTATCTCGGTGTCCGCCGTGCCCGCCTGCCGTTGATGTTGCTGCCTGCCGTGTTGCTGGGCGCGATCACGGTTGCCACGGTGATCATCCCGCCCGGCTACCACACCTATATCAACTACGCGCATTACCTGTTGGTGCCGATGGAGCTTACCGCCGTGGCATGGGTGGTGCTTGCCGTCCGCCGAGGGCTCAGGGCGCTGGCATCGAGGCAGCATGCCGACATGCTTGTATCACTGCATGCGGCAGCGGGCGACGCGGTGGGCAATGGGCGTTTCGCGGCGTTGCTGGCCGGCGAACTTGCCGTGCTGTATTACGCCGTTGTTTCCTGGTGGGGCAGGCGCGCGGCAGCACATGGCGGCGCGGCATTCAGCTACCACAAACGAAGCGCGTACGGCGCCATGGTTGGCGTGATGATCATGGCGGTGATCGTGGAAACGGTAGCGCTGCATACGGTGCTGGCATCGGTACACGTGGTGCTGGCCTGGGCCCTGGCGGCCGCCAATGCCTACACATGCCTGGTGCTCGTCGCCGATTATCGCGCGGCGGTGCTGCGCCCGTTTGAAATCACCGGCAATGTGCTGCGCGTGCGTGTTGGTCTGCGCTGGACGCTCGAGGTGCCTGTTGCAATGATAACGGGCGCGCGCCGCGTACGGCGTAACGAAACTGTTGGCGGCGATCGCGCCTATCTGCGCGCGACCCTGATGGGAACGCCGGGGCTGGTGCTTGAGCTTGCCGAGCCCGCGCGCGCCGATGGTATTCTTGGGATGCGGCGGCACGTAACGCGTGTGGGCCTTGCGCCGGACGACGCGGAGGGTTTCATGCGGGCGTTGGTTGCCGCGGGCATGCCGCCGACTGTGGTGCGCGATGGCGCAGGCGCCACCGTGACGCATGGATAGCCGCTTACGTTGTGGCCGGTTCGCGCTTCAGTTCCACCGTGAGCAGGCCTGCCACGATGAATACGCCGCCGGCGATGGCCACCGGGCCGGGCTGTTCGTGCAGGAATATGACGCCGATGATGGCCGCGAACACGGACTCCATGGTAAAGATGACGGCGGCCCGTGTGGGTGTGGTCGCCCGCTGATACCGTGTTTGCCAGTACGTGGCCAGCACACTTGCCAGCAACGAGAGATAGGCCAGGTGCATCCAGGCGCCGGCTGTTGAGGGCATGGTCCATGGCTCGGTGATAACCGAGTGCAACACGGCAAGCGCGGCGGTGGTGCTCAACTGAATCGCGGTAAGCGGTTCGGCCTGCACGTGGGTGCCGTAGCGATCCAGCACGATGATGTACAGCGCAAACGCGGCGGCGCAGCCCAGCGTAAGCAGCTCACCGATGCCGAACCCGCCGCCGCGCCAGGGTTCGATCAATCCGCCGAGTTGCCCGCCTGGGGCTGTAAGGCCCCATAACCCGAGCAGTACCAGCGCAACGCCGATCACCACACGCCGGTGCGGCAGCTTGCGGGTGATTGCGGTGTGCAGCAGCGGTGTGAATATCACGTACAGCGCGGTAAGGAATCCGGAGCGGCTGCTGGAGGTTTGCTCCAGCCCCATCGTTTGCAACGCGAACCCCAGGTACAGCAGCGCGCCAAGCGTGAGGCCCACGATAATCGTGGCGCGGCTGGGTCGCCCGCCCATGCGCCGGCCGAACAGGAGCAGGAAGATGATTGCCGCGCTGCCGAATCGCCAGCTCAGAAGGCAGAGCGGGGGGAGCTCCGCCAGCAACAGTTTGGTGGAGCTGAACGTTGCACCCCAGACGATCGTGATCGCAATCAGTGCCAGCTCGGCCCGCGCGCGACTGGTGCCCGGTGTGCCGGTAGCCGGTGTGCCGGTGGCCGGCGGTTGGCCGGTTGCGCTTGATTGTGCCGGGGTCTGCTGGGTTGCATCCATGTTTGTAAGTTGGTCGGTCGCAAGCGGCCCAATATAGCCCTACCCGCGCCGATCGCCCCGCACGATGTGCACCGCCGATGGTGCGGGGAAGCCCGAATCGTGCTCGAACGCGAACCAATGCCAGTACCGATATCATGAGCCAGAGCAACAGCGATCCCCTGCACCGATTTTCCGATCGGGTGGCCGACTACGTCCGCTACCGGCCTCGGTACCCGCAACAGATCATCGATCTGTTCCGCGATCGGTTGGGGCTTACCTCGGAATCCGTGGTTGCCGACATCGGATCGGGCACCGGATTCCTTGCCGAGATGTTTCTGCGAAACGGGAATCCCGTGTTCGGTATCGAGCCCAACCGCGAGATGCGACTGGCGGGCGAGGAAGTGTTGGCCGGATACGATCGCTTCGTAAGCCTGGACGCAACTGCCGAGCAAACCGGCCTGCCGGCGGCAAGCGTCGACTTCGTGATCGCCGCGCAGGCGTTCCATTGGTTCGACCCGGCCCGTACCAGACAGGAGTTCCAGCGGATACTGCGCCCGGGCGGTTTTGCCGTGCTTGTATGGAACAGCAGGCACGTGGCCACCTCGCCGTTCCTGGTGGCGTACGAGCAGTTGTTGCACACGTTTGGCACCGATTACGCGAACGTCGTGCATCGCAGCATCACCGCTTCGGATGATTCGGTGCTCCGGGAATTCTTCGCGCCGGCTGGCTTCACGCGACACGTGATCCACAACTACGCGCAGACGTTCGACTTCGAGGCCCTGCTGGGGCGGTTGATGTCGTCGTCGTACGTGCCATCGCGAACCGATCCCGCGTTCGAGCCGATGCGCTCCGCGTTGCGTGAGATCTTCGACACATATCAATCCGGCGGCTCGGTGCAGTTCGTGTACGACACGGAAGTGTATTACGGTACGCTGGCGCCGGCATCGGAGACCTCGCATGCCTGAGCACACATTGCATACCGCCCAGGTGCTGCTGCCGATGGGGGGGCTGGCGCCCGTTGCCGATGCGGGCGTGTTGCTGGATGAATGCGGCACCGTGATCGCAGCCGGGCCGCTGGCCGATCTGCCGGGCATGCACGACGCGCGGCGCGATCACCAGATCCTGATGCCGGGCGTGATCAACGCGCACGCGCACATGACCGATGCGCGCTGCGAGCAGCCGGTGCCGGGCGGGGAGGGGTTGAACGCATGGGTGCGCGGGCTGCTGAGTGCCCGTGCCGAGGCCGAAAGCAACGGTGTGGAGCTGGCAACGGCGGTGGCGGACGTGCTGGCGCGGATGATTCAGCTTGGCACTGTTGCGATCGGCGAGGTGACCAACACGCTGGATACGTTGGTGCCGATTGCGGCCTCGGGCCTGCGATGCAGGTTCATCAACGAACTGATCGGGTTTCGCGGCGAGCGTGCCGGAGCGATTATCGAGGCCGCCGTGCAGGCGCTGAACGATGTGGCCTGGCCCAACGGCGTTGCGCCCACGCTGGCAGCCCACGCGCCGTATTCGGTGTCGCCGGCGCTGATGCAGGCCATAGCAGGCGCGGCGGCCGAGCGCGGGCTGCGCTTCCATCAGCACCTGGCCGAGGATCCCGCCGAGCGCCAACTGTACGAACGCGGCGATGGGCCGTGGCGCGATCTTCTTGGCATGCTTGGCGCATGGGACGAGAGCTGGGTTCCGCCAGGCGTGTCGCCCATCGAGTTCTACGATCGGCTGGGGGTGCTGGGCGAGCGTTTCGTTGCGGTGCATCTGGCCGACGCCGGCGCCGACGAGCTGCGCCTGCTGGCGTCCCGTGGGGCGCATGCGGTGCTTTCGCCGACATCGAACCTCCACATCACGGGCCTGCTGCCCGATCTGGAGGCGATCGTGTCCGCCGGCCTGCCGTTTGCGCTGGGCACCGATGGCCGTGGCTCCAACGGCAGCGTCGATGTATTCACCGAGGCCCGGTTGTTGCACGATCGGTGGTCGAAGGCGCCGCCGGGGCTGCTGTTGAACGCGCTCACGGCCGTTGGCGCGCACGTTCTGCAGATGCCGGATCTGGGTGTGATCCGGCCCGGCGCCCGGCCCGGCCTGCTTGCGATTTCCCTGCCCGAGGCACGCCCGGATCTCGCCTATCTGGAGCCGGCAATCCTGCGTGCGCCGGATCACGCACGCGAGTTGTTCGGATGGCACCGCGCGGAGCCGTAATTTTGGCGCAACCCAAATGGAGTGGTGGTGATACGTCGATCAATACTTGTACTTCTTCTGCTGATGGTGGCAACGCTTTCGGGCATCGCGGCGGTGCGTACCGAGTTGGTTACCTACACGGTGGGTGGGGTTACCTTCGAGGGCTATCTGGCCTTCAACGACTCGCTTGCCGGCCCGCGCCCGGCGGTGTTGGTGGTGCACGATTGGAATGGCCTGAACGATTACGCGCGGAGTCGCGCCAACCAGCTTGCGGAGCTGGGATACGTGGCCTTCGCGGTGGACATGTACGGCAAGGGCCAGCGGGCGCATTCCAACGACGAGGCCTCCAGGCTGGCCGCGCCGCTTCGGGCCGATCGCGTGTTGATGCGCGCCCGTATCAACGCGGCGCTTGAGCTGCTGCGCAAGGATGCGCGTGTTGATGCCGGCCACATCGCGGCAATCGGCTATTGCTTTGGCGGCACGGTTGTGCTTGAGCTGGCCCGTTCCGGCGCCAGCCTTGCCGGCGTGGTCTCCTTCCACGGCGGGCTTGATACCCCCAACCCGCAGAGCACACCGAAACCACTGGCGAAGATCCTGGTGCTGCACGGTGCCGACGATCCGTTCGTCACAACCGAGCAGGCCAACGCGTTTCAGGATGAGATGCGGCGTGCCGGGGCCGACTGGCAGTTCGTTGCCTATTGCGACGCCGTGCATGGCTTTACCAACCCCGGATCGGGCAGCGACAAGAAACGTGGAATGGCCTACAATGCCGTGGCCGACCGGCGCTCGTGGAGCGCGATGCGAATGTTTTTCGACGAGATTCTGAAGTAGGAAATCCCCCTCAATGGCGATCACACTTGTGCAGCGAACGGCCGCCTTTGGCCGGATGATAAAGTTCAGCCACAGCGTTTTCGCGCTGCCGTTTGCGTTCGTTTCCGGGCTGATCGCCTATCGAACGCAGCCGGTAACGATCACGTGGGTGGATGTGGCGCTGTTGCTGGTATGCATGGTAAGCGCGCGCAGCGCGGCGATGGGATTCAATCGCCTTGCCGATCGCGACATCGACGCAATCAACCCGCGCACACGCAACCGCGAGATACCCAGCGGGGCGATAGGCATCACCGAGGCGCGCCTGTTCACGGGCCTTGCATGCGCGGTTTTCATTGGGGCGTCGTTCGCCGTCAACCTGTTGTGCGGTGTGCTCTCGGTGCCGCTGCTGGGGTTGCTGCTGGGGTACTCGCTCACCAAGCGATACACGGCCTTTGCGCACGTGGTGCTTGGGTTGTGCCTGGGCATGGCGCCGGTTGGGGTGTGGTTCGCGCTCACGGGCGCGTTCGCCTGGGCGCCGATTGCGCTCTGCGTTGGCGTTACGCTCTGGACCGCCGGATTCGATATTTATTACTCCTGCCAGGATGAGGAGTTCGACCGCAACCAGCGCCTTAGATCCGTTCCGGCCCGGCTTGGAGCGATGCGCGCGATCCGGCTGGTGCGCCTAATCCATGCCGCCGCATCGGTTGCGTTCGTGATGTTCGGGGTGGCAGCGGGGATGGGTGCGGCGTTCTTCGTGGGGGCGGGGCTTGTGATCGCGATCCTGGCCTACGAGGCCTGGATACTGCGCGCCGGCGACCTGGCGCGGATCAATCTCGCCTTCTTCAACCTGAACGGATACGTGAGCATCGTGTTTGCGCTGGCAACACTGGCCGACACGCTGATGCGATAACGTACGTTATCCCTTACTCTCTTTGTTCGCGAATGCCTTCCCCCGCATTTGCGATGTGGCGGCACGGTGCCGCATTGGATACGAGGTAGCAATGAAAGCAATTCTGTTTCATGGCGACGCCACGCCGCTGCAGATAGCGGCGGTGAAGCGCGCGCTGATGACCGACGGCGCCGCCGGCATCACGCCGCTCAACGGCGATAGATCGATGTTCCTTATCAGCGACCCGGCCGACGAGATCGTGCTGGACCATTACTCGACGATGCCCGGTGTGGAAGGCGCGATGTGCGACGAGGACAAGAACATCCGCGTTGCGCACGACGTGCCGGCCCTGAATCTGGAGTCGGGCATCGAGGGGCTTATGATGATCGGCGGCCCCTGCGGCATCGAAAGCGAGGAGCAGGTTTCGATTGTCTACGAGTTCCTTGCCAAGGAAGGCCTGCGATTTGTGCGCGGCGGCGCGTACAAGCCGCGCACGTCGCCGCACGATTTTCAGGGCAAGGGCAAAAGCGGTCTGTTGATGTCCTACGAGATCGCTCGCGACTACGGTCTGCAACTGGTAAGCGAGGTGGTTGATCCGCGCGACGTGGATGTGGCGGCGCAATATGTGGCGATGATCCAGATCGGAACGCGGAACATGCAGAACTATCCGCTGCTGAAGGAAGCCGGCGCCAGCGGTCTGCCTGTGTTGCTGAAGCGCGGCATGTCGGCAACGGTGGAGGAGTGGATCGGCGCCGCCGAGCATACGCTGGTTGCGGGCGCAGCAACGGTGATCTTCTGCGAGCGCGGCATCCGCACCTACGAGTCAATCACGCGCAACACGCTGGATGTGCTGGGCGCCGCCGCGTTGAAGGAGAAGACGAAGTTGCCGGTGATTATCGATCCATCACATGCGGCGGGGCGCCGTAGCCTGGTGGTGCAGGGCGCGCTGGCCGGCCTTGCGGCCGGGCTCGACGGCGCCATCGTGGAAGTACATCACGATCCCGCTTCGGCCAAGAGCGATGCGGCGCAGGCGCTGCCCCTGGCGGACTTCTCGCGCATGATGCAGTTGGCCCGGAACCTGCGCGCCGCGCTGCATCTGGAAGTTGGTGTCTGAGAGAGAGATAGAGAGAGATTGGCACCGCGCATCATTGCAACAACAACATCCCGCGCGCATGCCGGCGCAACGCTTCCGCCCAATGAACGCTACGATTATCGCGATCGGCGACGAACTACTGGTTGGCCAGGTGGTGAACACGAACGCCACATGGCTGGCCGACCAGCTTACAAGGATCGGTTGGCATGTGCGCCGTGTGATCGCCGTGGGCGATAACCCCGCCGAGATGCGCGCCGAGATCGAATCGGCGGTTGCCGCATCCGATGCGGTGGTGATGAGCGGCGGGCTTGGCCCCACGCACGATGACCGCACGCGCGATGTTATCTGCGCAATGCTGGGCTGCGGCCTTGTGAGCAACGAGGAGCAGTTGGAACGCATTCGCGTTCGGTTCGCCGAGCGTGGCGTAACCCTGAACGAGCGCAGCATCCGCCAGGCGGAGGTGCCGGAGTTGTGCCGCGTGTTGCCCAACGAATACGGCAGCGCGCCCGGGCTGGCTTTTTCGATCGGGGCAAGCCGGTTGTTCGCGCTGCCCGGCGTGCCAACCGAGATGAAGGGCATATTCGCCGATCACATCGTACCGGAGCTTGCCGAACTGGCCGGCCGCATCGAGCAACAGACGTTTCTTCTGTTCGGCGTTCCCGAATCCACATTGGCCGACACGCTTGCCGAAACCGAGGCGCTGCTTTCGGACACCGTAACGCTTGCATATCTCCCGTCGTCCGGGATGATCCGGTTGCGGGCAATGCGCTGGAATACCGAACCCGATACCCAGGCCCGCTACTCGGCCTTGCTGGAGATTATCCGCGCCAAGGCGCAGCCGTGGCTTGTGAGCGACCGCGATGAGCCGCTGGCCGCGGCCCTTGGGCGCGTGTTGCGCGAACGTGGTATCCGGCTGGCGGTGGCCGAATCCTGCACCGGTGGCCTGATAGGCGCGTTGCTTACTGATACCCCCGGCGCCAGCGAGTACTTCCTGGGCGGTGTGGTTTCCTACGCCAACGAAGTGAAACAGGGGCTGTTGGGCGTCTCCGCCGAAAGTCTTGGGCAGCACGGCGCGGTAAGTCGCGAGGTCGCCGAACAGATGGCCAGCGGGGCATTGCGCGCCATGGGGGCCGAGCTTGCGGTTTCCGTTACCGGCATTGCCGGGCCGGATGGCGGGTCCGACGCGAAACCCGTCGGTACCGTATGGATTGGTGTTGCCACGCTTGCCGGCTGTTATGCCGAGTGTTTCCAGTTTGGCCGCGAGCGCGACGTGGTGCGCCAGCGGGCCGCGTCGATGGCGCTGGAGCTAGCACGCCGTGCGGCGATGGCTTTGCCGAGTGCCACCGCGTGAATATCTTCCGTCTTTACGTCCAGAATATTCAACCGATTGCGTGGCCCGATGTTGCAGCCACCGCCGGCCGAATGTTCATCAAAGTCATCAAGGGTATAGGCATCACGTATGAACATCGTTCTGTTTGGCGCGCCGGGGGCAAGGGGACCCAGGCCGCAATTCTGGCCGAGCGTCTGGCGATCCCGCATATTTCCACCGGTGCCATTTTTCGCGCGGCTGTTGCCGCCGGCAAGCCGCTTGGCCTGGAGGCGAAACGCTACATGGATGACGGCATTCTGGTGCCCGACGAGCTTACCACGGCAATCGCGCTTGAGGCCCTTGCCGAGCCCGAGTGTGCCAAGGGGTTTATTCT
>CBHYLN010000147.1:0-13796 GCA_966128725.1 uncultured bacterium
AGCGAGTTAGATGCCTTCATATTGGATCCAACCTGCAAGGCCGCGCCTCGTCACGCGGACATTATCAACCGCCTGTTCCAATTGGTTGACCGCCATAGTATTAAACCCCATTGGTTCAACACAAGGCGCTATCCCACCAATATGGGATACCTTTCAATCGATGGAAGGCCAAAGACAAATCTCCGGCTTTATTGCTGGTTCAAGAATGGCATATTGATTGCGGGGAACGGTGGCATAAAAAGGACTACGATGCTACAAGGCACACCCGAAACAGAGAAAGCATACACAGATATGTTGTATGTGAAAGATCGGATAGAGGAGAGCCTCCAAATAGGTGATTTAACTATCACACAGTATGGCTTTATCGGCAAACTCAATTTTTAACAAGGTACATCATGGTAAGGACGCTTGGCGATGAGCTTGTAGAGAGTATGCCATCTTCAGAGAAGCGGTTTGCCAACAAGCAAGCTGATATTGCTGCGCAGATAGCAGAGATTCTAGACAAAAAGGGTTGGACGCAGCGCGATCTCGCGGACGCCGCAAATCTACAAGAATCCTATGTGAGCAGAATACTCAGAGGATGGTGGAACCCCACGCTCAAAACGATTTGCGCAATTGAGGAGGCCTTGGGTGAAAATATCATAATCGTGCCCGCATATTACGCTTTGGAAATGCGCGAGAAGCGATGGGCAGCATCAAATCACGGCGTTGAAAACATAGCAATCTATCAGGCCCGCGCAATGCCCGATGCGAGCCGAACTGTGAGGGCCGAGCAAACGTTCAACCCCCTTGGTGCATTGCTTTTAAGTCACGCTTCCCAGGGACGCATCTCCGATTGGCATATACACATGCCCGGAGTATCAAACGGAAGGGTATACAGTCATGGCGAAGCCTAAAAACCCACGCGCCACTAAAGGCCAAGAAAGGCGCGAAGCATTTGGAATGGCATTTGCTGACTACAAGGTGTTGGCGTTCTTTTTAGAGACGCCGCCGGAAGAGCCGTCAAACATGGAAGTTACATTCAAGATGAGCTTGCAGCGTATTGGGACGCCAGAGCCGTCAATGGGCGCTTACGTATTAGAGATGAGGGGTTTATTACCTACCGACAAATCCGATGCACCACCAATCCCCATCGTCGCGCTTAAGACGCTTACTGTCTTTAGCTTTTCCGGGATAGATTCATTAAAGAAGGACGCGAGTGGGTCGCCAGTCTTACCTGAATGGGCGAACGCGACGATTATCAGTATAGCAGTAGGTGGAGCGAGGGGAATCATGCTGGAGAGAATGGGGACCACGATATTTCATCGCATAATTCTTCCCATATTGGATATGCCCTCCTTGGGAATGGATACTGCGATACCAAAAGAGATGCTGCATGGGGTTTGAATGCGTCGAGATCGCCATCACCCCCGTTCACCCCTTCTTCCGCTTCGATTCCTCCACAACCTTCGACTTCGGCACGCTTAGAATCGTGCGCATGGCATCTTCAAACCGCTCGTACTCCTCCGACGGAGCATCGGGCGGCTTGCTGCTCGGTTCCCCTTTAGGGGTCTTCTTCACGAGCTTCGGCCCGGTCTTCTTACTCGCCACGTGCAATCAACTCCTTCCAAGTGATCCGCTTGCCCTTGGTCGCACCGGCAACGCTCTCGAAGCGGGTTGCATCGGTACCTTTACGCAGGTTGAAACGGGTGATCTGTTCGTCAAGATAGGCACCCAAGTGGTAGGGTTCAACGGCGATGTAGGTACCCTTCAATGCGCGCTTGAGGCAGGAGAAAAAGTTCTCGATTCGATTCGTGGTCACGGCGCCACGAACATACTCCACACTGTGGTTGATGACCTCGTGAACGTACTTCTCCTCCACATCGCTAAGGCCGGAATACGAGGGGTGCGCATCGGTGTGTACTTCGCTGCCTGGTGCGACGTTCGAGCGCACTTCGTTGTGTAGCGTGTCTTTGTCGGTGTTGTGAATCACCTTGGCCCGTACCTTGCTGGTACCGTCGGCACCACCACGTTCAAGGATACCCAAGACGATTGCCTTACCAACAGGGCCACGACCGGAACGACGGCGTCTCTCGCTGTGCTTATTCTTCTCAAGGCCACCAACGAACGTTTCATCAACTTCGGCTTCCCCTTCGATCTTCTCAAGAGTTCCGGCCTGCATGGCAAGGCGGATTCGGTGAAGCATGAACCAGGCGCTCTTTTGCGTGACACCCAACGAGCGGGCGATTTCGCACGAGGAGATACCGTTCTTTGCGTTGGTAATCAACCAGACCGCTGGAAGCCACGTGGAGAGCTTCAAGGGGGAATCCTCGAAGATGGTGCCTACCTTTACGCTGAACTGCTTCTTACAGCCCTTGCACTTCCAGATACGACGGGTTGACAAGAAGCTATGTTCGGCCGATCCGCAACGGGGGCAGGTGATCCCTTCGGGCCAACGCATACGAACCATAAAGGCCAATGCGTTATCCTCGTTGGCATAGTGCGTGATTGCTTCCTGAAGCGTACGGGGCGTGTAAAGCGGTGTCGTCGTTTCCATGTGCAAATATACGACAAAACACCGGGTGAGTCAAGTATATAAGTGCCCTTTTTTGCCAAAGCATCGCTCTGGATAAGTGTGAAGATCAGCGCGATAGCGCCCAGAGTTGTGATGAGTCTCATGGTGATTCTCCTATATACGGTAAATAAAGACAACGGGGTTGCATCAAGAAAACATCACAACGCGCAACGGCCCCATTAAACCGCCCAAGCCATCAATCAAGCCCGTTCCGGACGCATGGCGACCGGGGCGCATCGGGTTCCGCGCGGGAAAGTGTATGAGGATATTGGCTGTGGCAGATACGCAGAACGGCGCAAAAACCCTCGTGGAACATCATGAATGTTTGTGCGCCGTGTATTTTTATTCGCTTCGACGCCAACAGTCATCGTTTAGAACAGCATAATAATACGCGCACGAAGTATGCAACGCAAGAAAAATTAGAAATATCGTTACACGGGCAAGGGCTGTTTCCATCGGCGTGTTTCTCCGCGCCCTAATTCTCAATTCCACATTCTTGCCCTGCCTTATGTTTGGCAATAATATACTTGACACACAAGCCGATTTTCGGTATATTTGTGCATGAATTCTTCAGAAGCGCAGATCCCGAACCCTCGCACGCTCCAGGAAGCGATCATCGCTTATGCTAATCCCGATGCGGCTCTTGCGAAGATGGTTGCCCTTCGTTGGCCCGATGGCGTTGTGTGCCCGCATTGTGCGGGAACGAATCACTACTTCGTCAAGACGCGCCGCATATGGCGCTGCAAGGGGTGCAAGATGCAGTTCTCGGTAAAGATCGGCACGGTGATGGAAGACAGCCCCTTGGGGCTTGATAAGTGGTTGTGTGGGCTGTGGATGCTTGCGAACGCCAAGAACGGTATCAGCAGCTACGAGATACACCGAGCGCTGGGCATCACGCAGAAGTCAAGCTGGTTCCTCTTGCATCGGTTGCGCTTGGTCATGAAGACCCGCACCTTTACCAAGCTGGCCGGCGAAATCGAAGCCGACGAAACATTCATCGGCGGGTTGGAAGCGAACCGACACAGCGACAAGCGCAAGAAGCAAGGTCGTGGCCCGGTTGGTAAGATGATCGTTATGGGAATCCTTGAACGTGGTGGCGCTGAAGGTGCCAGCAAGGTACGGGCCAACGTGATTCACGGCACCGACAAAGCCACGCTACAAGGTGAAGTCGAAAAGAACGTCAAGTTCGGTAGCCGTGTTGATACCGATGCGCACCCGTCGTATGTGGGCCTGAACGAGAAGTTCATTCACGAAGCCGTGAATCACTCCTTCGAGTACGTTCGCGATACCGTGACCACGAACAGGCTTGAGAACTTTTTCAGCCTCTTGAAGCGTACATTGCACGGAACTTATGTCAGCGTCGAACCCGAGCACCTTGGCCGCTATCTCGATGAACAGTGCTTCCGCTTCAACGAGCGCAAGCGCACCGATCAGGAGCGTTTCGAGCTTGCCGCCAAGAGCATGCAGGGCCGCCGCATCACGTACAAGCAGTTAACGCGCAATGACAAGTAAGAAGCCCGCGAAGCCCGAGCTTCACAAGAAGAAGCCGCCCGAACCCGAGCGCCCGCCCGAAGGTGACTCGGAAGAGTACCGGGCATTCGATGACTTCGCCCGCAAGGTCATGCAGGTGCCGAAGCCTGAGATTGATGCCGAAGAAAAGAAGTGGAAGAAGGAGAAATAGTTCTTTCAAAATCATGCGGTTGAATGTAGCTTTCGGCAATTGAATAAGGGAGCACATCGGCCTGTAGAATGCTGATGCGCTCCCTTATTCGTTTCAAGCCATAGCTACAGGCCGATGTGCACTTCCCTAATTATCGAAACGACATGGATGCACCCGCAAATAGTCTGGAAGTAATCTATACCGTCGCGACCGCGAAGTTGAAAACATTAAATGACGTGGTTGACTCCCAAGAACGGAAAGCTGGTATTTTCCTAACTGCCACAAGCGCACTGATAGCTGGCGCCTTTACAACGATCCCAAGCAATCTATCAGAACCGGCATGGATTGCCATCTTCGCCTTGCTACTTTCACCGCTTGCCATCGCCGCAGCGTTCTCGTACTGGCACTGTTTACGTACGCTGGTTGTCAAGGTATTCCGGATCGACCCAAAGCTCGCCGGGCTTGCTAACGATTGCGCCGCTTTGAGCGACCAAGAGACCAAAGCGCAATTGATCGCACAGTATATCGACATCGAGCAACGGATACAGCCTCACCTTGTCGACAAGGCGCACCACCTAAAGGCCACTTCTTCCATCTGGTTGCCGGTCATGATTGCCGCCCTTATCTTTAGTGTGTGTGCTCGCTGTGTGTATATAGCGAGCACACAACAGACACTAACGCTAAGGGAGCGCAAAATGTCAACAGAAAGTGGGCAATCCACGGGTGAGTCCGCTGGGACTGGAGCCAGCGATTCAGGCGGTACAACTTCTACTACTGGTGGAACGGCACCAAGTGTGCAGCCGATTGTCATTCCACCCGTGAATCCGAATTTGGTTCACGAGGTGATTAAGTCCCATACTAACAGCGGCTCAAAGCCAACGGGCGGCAATAGTAGCGGAACGCAAAAGCGTCGATAACCGTACTCTACAGCACAAACCCCTCTCATCATGTGATGAGAGGGGTTTGCTTCATCATCCCGTTCTCCTGGAACACTCCGAACGGGGCTTTCTGGCATCTTAGAGCCTGTTAGTGGCATCTTAGAGCCTGTTAGTGGCTCGATTCGGCCGTTTCGCAGTCAAGCAGCCGGTTTAGGTCTTCCGTGCTCACCAGTGCGGCCACATGCTGCCCGCAGTGCTTCACGATCACCCGCCGCCCGTCTTGTTGGATGTAGGCGATCACTTCGGCCAGGTGGTCACGGAGTTCGTCGAGTTCCAGGGCGTGAAGGATCTTCATGATTCGCCCCCTTCCAATTGGTCAGTGACGGAAGCGAGTTCGGCGCTGACAAGCTCAAGAGCTTCGGCCCGTCTTCCCAGATGCGGGGAGTAGCTGTTGCCATCGTGTTGCAGCGCATCGGAAACGGCTTCAATGACGCCACGGATACGGCGCAAGCGATCGCTTGGCGGAAGGGCAAGGATGTGCTGGGTGTGTTCTGGTGGCGGGTGAAGAGGCCCGCTGGATTGGTTGGACATTAGCGTATTCGGAATAGCGGCCTGACTGCATCCGCGCTACGCTAATAGCGCCCCGGCCCTCACGGGTTCGGGACAGTCAGGCCGGGTATGTGGAAGCGATCTTCGGGGCACGGCGAAGCACCCCAAGAAGACCGTTAGCGTATTCGGATTGGCTCAACATAGAAGAACGCTTCCACGAGTCCAACAAAAGTATACAGCCGAATCTAACAAATCCGGCTTTGTGCGCCAAGTATATTGTTGCCTTATGTTTCCTCTTCGTCCGGGTTCTTACCAAAGTCCGCGAAGAAATCATCACCGTCTTTGGTGGGGCCGTGGAATTCCCATTGTTCGGGATCGTCATTCGAATCGTTCTCGAACTCGTCGAAGTTGAACCCACCGCCGCCGTCTGAATCGTTCCCGAACGCGTCGAAGTTGAATCCGCCATCGCCAACCGGAGCGCTTGGTGGGGGTGGAGGGGTCAGGAATTGCTGAATGCCAAATGCCAGACCTGCTGCCTGGAATTGGTCGCTGTCCGATGCGTTGGCTTGAACCGACGCCACGGCACGCTCAAGCCCCGCCCTCGCGGCTTCATTCTCCTGTGCGCTGGACTCGGGATTTGCCCATATACCCTTCAAGCGTTCAATGTTCTCGGGCGAGGTAGCTGCCCCGGGGTTCCGATAGACTTCGTTGTATTTGTCGACGGCCGCGTTGAAACTGTTGCTGGGCGCATCATGGAAACTCGCCGTATGCGCTGTGATTTCCTGCCCGCCGTCGCCGTCGTCCCCTGTCGTGAAATTCCACTTGGCCGTACCATACAACTGGTCGCCGCCGGCCTCACGGCCCTTTACCACTACTTCGGCCCGGAAGTCGTACGGCTCGGCCGATGCCGGGTGATCGGTAAGCACCGCCGGGGTGATTGCAGCGCCCTGTTTCTTTCCGTGCTGATTACCGGCATTGCCCAGTTGCGCGTACGATTTCTTTGCCGCTCCCAACCCGGCATGCGGATCCTGCGCGAAGCTGGCATCAACATAGGCATCGGGCACGACGGGATCGCCCGTACCGGACCGAGGTTTCAGCGAATCGGCGGAGTGGTCCACGAACCAGCCGGCCTGGATGCCATGCTCATCATCCTGCGCCGTCTGCGTCTTGTCGCGCCGGGCTTCGTCCGTATCGGCCCACGAACCGATCGCATGACTGACCGGGTTTTCGGTGCGGACGGTCTGTATCAACCGTATTGGGTCGGCATCCGGCGCATCAGCCCTCGGGGTATACGTCACTACCGCATCCACCGTTGGTGCGGCCTTGTTCCCAGCCTGCAGCACCTGCGAGCGACCCTCGTCCAGCTTTACACGGATCGTTCCCTTTCCGAATTGATGGTTCTGGTCCACGGCGCGCTGCACCACGGAGGCCTGCGCGGCCGGGGCCATCCGACCGGCGAACGGAAGGGCGGTGTTGCCGCGGCCGATTTTCGCGCTCATCGCCCCCATCGTATCCGCCTCGCGCTCCAGGCCGTTGTTGTCGTTCACGGCCACGCCGCCTTTCAGCTGCATGGTTGGCCGTACACGACCCTGGGCCTGCTGCACAATGTGCCAGGCCTCGTGCGGCAGGTGTGCTTCCTGCCCGGGCGCGATGTGGATGTCGCGCCCCTGCGCGTACGCCAGCGCCGCAACGCGCGCGGGGCGCGGTGAGTTGTAGTGAACGTTCACGCCATCCATGGATACACCGGACAGCGATTCGATGCCGGCCTTGAGATCGTCCGGCAGGCCGGAGCGGTTCGGGCGCCGCCTGGGCGGTGCGGTACGCTCGGGGTCAGCCGGCGCATGCACGGGAATGTTGGCAATGTTGTGGTCGCCGCCAGGGCCTGCCTGGTGAGTCCGCCCCCGGGCATCGCGCCTGCCGGCCTCACGGGTCGATCGCTCGGCTCCATGTGTTCGGCTTGCGGCCGTTTCGGTGCTCGGCTTCGGAAGTGGCTGATGTTCCATGTGGATGTTCCGTGTGACTCAATCAGGCATGGGCAGGTGCAATGGACCTCGTGTCCCGGTGGAATGCAACCCACTCCAACCCGATCGGCGCAACGTAGCGTTTCGGATGCACCAAACCAAAAGGTTGCTGGCAACAAGTGGCGCTGCTTCGGTTCGCGCCGTACAACGAACAATTCACCGCGCAACCACTCACGCCACGGCAGCCTTCACCATTGCCATCACGTCGGCCCAACCTTCAACTTCGGTCGTTATGGTGATCGTGTACAACATTGGGGAGAGTTCGCCGAATGCCGCGAGCTTCACGGCATCCTTCTCGGTGGTAAGGATAGCGTTGGCGCCGGCCCCCGCACAGGCGCGCGCGATGTGTTCGGCGTCGCGTGCGGTGTAACGATGGTGGTCGCCGTAGGCAAGCACCGTATGCACGGCAATGCCCAACTGCGCCGCCGAGGCCGCAACGCGCCCTGGCCGGGCAATGCCTGTCACCAGAGCAAAGCGCCGCCCCGCTGGCGCCGCGCCGCCCTCCCACGCCGAAACGCCCAGCGGCACTGTGCGCGATCGATGAATCGGCGTGCCCGGCGCGGCAAAACGCGCGGCAAACGCCGCGGCCGCCTCCGAAGTCGCGATGATCACATCGGCGCGCGCAAGCGCCTGCGGAGGCTCGCGCAGATCGCCGGCGGGCAACAGTCCGGTGGTTGCCGTATGGTCATCCACGATCACGATGTCTAGATCGCGCGCGACGCGGTACTGCTGGAACCCGTCATCGAGTATCACAACGCCGCCGGGGTAGTCCTTCTCCAGCCGGCGCAGCAGCGCAACGCGGTTGGCGCCAACACCCAGCGCGCCCCTGGTGATCGAGCGTGCAAGCATCGCGGGCTCATCGCCCACGTGATCCGGATTCGGCAACGGAAACCCTGCGCGCCATACACGATCGTCGGTCGCCGTACGTCCGTACCCGCGCGACAGCACCATCACGGACATCTCACGGCACAGCTCTTCAACAATCAGGCGTACCAGCGGCGTTTTGCCGGTGCCGCCAACGCTGATGTTGCCAACGGAGATCACACGCAGCGGCGAACGATACCGCTCGCGCTCCTTTCGCGCCCGGTCCAGGCGCTGCGCAAGCCGGTAGACCGGCACCAACGGTATCAATAATCGCCGCCACGTCATGATTGGTTATCACCTGAGTATAACTCGCCGCCGCGCGATTGCTCGTCGTGTTGATGCGCCCTCGAAGCCCCGGCCTGCGAGGCCCGGCCGGCCGACGCCGCATCGCGCTCGGCATCCACGTCCGTTGCCGGCACCGACGGCGCCAATGGCACGCCCGGCGGCGTCATCGTTGCGTTCAGCGTTTCCTGGAAGCGCGCCAGGGTGGCGTCGTCGATCCGATGGTTGCGTTCCGTGGAAAGGTCGAATATGCAATAACGGAAATTGATTATCGAGAACGGCAAGGGGATCCGCATACCGTCCCACGAACGCAAACGAACCGCTCGCCGGCACCACCAACCAACCGCTACCACCGGCACGCCCGCGCGTTGCGCGGCAACCAACGCGCCGGCCTTCGCCTGCCGCGCCGGCCCGCGTGGCCCGTCGGGCGTTATCAGGCAGGGCCGCTCGGCAAGCGCCTCCACAACCAACGCCAGCGCCTCGCTGCCACCACGCGAACTGGAGCCGCGGATCACACGCTCGTACCGCAACGAACGTTCCAGATACCCGGCCAGCAACGCACCGTCGGGGCTGGCGCTCACCAACGCCGTCGCCCCCCTTCGCCTGTACCTGTACCAGACCGGCAACATCGCCCCGTGCCAGAACGCGATCACCGCCGGCGCATTCGGCACGTCGGTGTTCGGCACGTCGGTGTTCGGCACGTCGGTGTTCGGCACGTCGGCGTGCGGCGTATCCGCCGCCGGCGCGCCCACCCACTGCTCGCGGTAACGCCAGGTGGCGCCCAGCAGGCGCAGCCCCCAGCGCAACACAAACGATGTGGCACGGCCGTTCATGGCAGGTATCGTTTCACGATATGATCGGCAACACGCGCGGCAGCGCCCGGCTGGCCCAGCGAAGCGGTGATCGCCCCAAGCTCGGCCAGCAACTCCTGGCGCCGACCGGTATTCTCCAGCAGCTCGCGCAGTTCCGCCAGCAGCGCGTTGGCGTTCATCGCATCCTGCACGTATTCGTGCACCACACGGCGCCCCGCCAGCACGTTCGGCATGGCGATGTGCTGCACGGTGATCATGCGGCGCGCGATCTGATAGCTGAGGTTGGAGGTGCGATAGAACACGGCGAACGGCACGCCCAGCAATGTGGCGTCCAGCGTGGAGGTGCCGCTTTTCACCAACGCGGCGCTGGCCCCGCTGAGGGCCTCGTACGCCGAGCCCACGATCTCGAACTCGGCCCGCCCGCGATATTGGTCGAACAGGCTCAACTCGATCGTGCTGGCCTTCGGGATCACGTGCCGGTATCCCGGGCCGATGTCGCGCATCACCTCCACCAGCACCGGCATGTGCCTGGCGATCTCCTCCGGGCGGCTGCCGGGCAGGTAGGCTATCGAGGGCGGCGCGCCGGGGGCGGAAGCCGGCGCCGATCCCAGAAGCTCGGCGCGTTGATCGATCAGCGGATGGCCATAAAAGCTGGCGGTGATGCCGTGACGGGCGAAGTACTCCACCTCGAAGGGGAAGGCGACGATCAGATCGTCCACATACGATCGCAGGGCCGCAACGCGCCCTTCCTTCCACGCCCACACCTGCGGCGCGATGTACCACACAACGCGAATCCCGGCTTGATGCAGCAACCGGGCCAGGCGCAGGTTGAATCCGGGATAGTCCACCAGGATGGCAACTACCGGGCGGCGCGCGCGGGCTTCGTTGATGATGCGGTGCAGCACCGAGCGGAAGAAACCGTAGCGCTTCACCACTTCAACAAAGCCCACCACGTTCATCTGTGACGCATCGGCAAGGATTTCCATCCCCTCGGCCCGGAGCATCTGGCCACCGATGCCGAACAATCGGACATCGGGGCGTGCCCGGCGAATGCCGGCCGCAACCCGAGCCGCGTGGCGATCGCCGGAGGCTTCGCCGGCAACGATCAGGATGGATGGATGTGCGGACACGCGGAGGCAACAGGACTATACGGATGGAACCCCGAACGCGGGCAGGCGCCGCATCCGGGGAATGGCCCGGCTTTCAGCCGGCGCACTTACCGGCTGAACGGGATTACGCCGCGCGTGCTGGCCTGGATGAAATCCAGGATCTCGCGCGCTTCCGGACGATCGCCGTAGGCCTCCTCGGCAACCCGCACGCCCTCGCCGATGTTCATCCCCGAACGGTAGATCAGGCGATAGACGTCGTCGATCATCTCAACGGTTTCGTCGCTGAACCCGCGACGGCGCAGGCCGATGGCGTTGATGCCGCTGAAGCTGAGCGGCTGATTGCCGGCACGGGCGTACGGCGGCACATCCTTCATCACACGGAACCCGGCGCCAACCATGGCGTGTTTGCCCACACGCTCGAACTGATGCACGCCGGTAAGCCCGCCGATGATGGCCCAGTCATCCACGTGCACGTGGCCGCCCAACTGCACCGCATTGGCAAGGATCACATTATCGCCAACGATGCAATCGTGGGCAACGTGAACGTACGCCATCAGCAGGCAGTCGCTGCCCACCACGGTCTGCTTGCGCGCCAACGTGCCGCGATGCACGGTAACGTACTCGCGCACAACCGTGCGGTCGCCGATCACCGCCAGGGTTTCCTCGCCGCCGAACTTCAAATCCTGCGGCACGGCGCCAACCGCCGCGCCGGTAAACAGCACACACTCGTTGCCGATGCGGGCGCCGGGGCTGAGATGCACGTGTGGCCCGATGTGCACGCCATCGCCCACCACCACGTTCGATTCGATCACCGCGAACGGATCGATACGCACACCCTCGCCAATCACCGCATCAGGATGCACCGAAGCCAGATTGCTGATCACGCGTTCTGCCATCTCCAGTTTCTGCATAGTCGTTACGATTGACGGTCAACCAGTGCCACGGTCACCTCGGCCTCGGCCACAAGCGTGCCATCCACCAGCGCCCGCCCATACAGCGTGAACGTGTTGAATCGCTTGGAGCGAAGCTCCACCTCGAACCTGAGCTGATCGCCGGGGACCACCGGACGGCGGAACTTGCTGTTGTTGATGCCCATGAAGTACGCCAGCTTGTCGCCGTCGGAGCTTAGATGGTTCATCAACAACATGCCGCCGCTTTGGGCCATCGCCTCAACAATCAACACGCCCGGCATCACCGGCTGACCCGGGAAATGACCGTTGAAGAACGGCTCGTTGATCGTCACGTTCTTCAACGCCACGATGCGGCCGGCTTCGGTATCGAGCTCGAGCACACGATCAACCAGAAGGAACGGGTAGCGATGCGGCAGCACCTTCATGATGGCATTGATATCCATCACCGGGCCGGCCCCCTTCGGGTTCAACTTCTTGTACAACTTCTTCTGCTGCGCCAGCCGCTTTATCCGGCGGGCGAACTCGATGTTGCTGGCATGGCCCGGCCGCGCGGCCAGGATGTGCGTTTTCAGCGGGGCGCCGATAAGCGCCAGATCGCCAAGCATGTCCAGCAGCTTGTGGCGCGCGGGCTCGTTGGGGAATCGCATCGTGCCGTTGTTCAGCACGCCGGTTGAGCCCAGCACAACCGAACCCTCGATCTCCAGCCCCTTCACCATCTGATTTATTTCGTCCTGCGCGATGTCCTTGTCGACAATCACGATGGCGTTATCCAGATTGCCGCCCTTGATCAACCCATCGCGGCGCAGCATCTCCACCTCGGTCAGGAAGCAGAACGTGCGCGCGGGCGCGAACTCCGTGGCGAACTCGGTTTGCAGGTTGAACATACCGGAGTGCTGGCTGCCCAGCGCGGGGTTCTTGTAGTCGATCATCACCGTCAGGCGGTAATCGCTGTGCGGCAGGGCCACGATCTCAACGCCCTTCTTGTCGTCGCGGTAGTCCACGATCTGGTCGATCACGATGCATTCGCGCGGCGCCTCCTGATCGGCAAGGCCGGCCTCCATCAGGGCCTGGGTGTACGGCAGGGCGCTGCCGTCGCCTACCGGCGGCTCGTTGGCCGTAAGCTCAACGCGGCAGTTGTCAACCTCAAGCCCCACCAGCGCGGCAAGCACGTGTTCCACCGTGTGGACGCTGGCATCACCCAGCGTAAGCGTCGTGCCCCGCGAGATATCGGTCACCAGATCAACATCGGCCGGGATCTCCGGCGACCCATCCAGATCCGTGCGCACAAATCGAATGCCATACCCTTCCGGAGCGGGATGGAATGTGATGGTCGAGAGATTGCCTGTATGAAGACCTATGCCGGAAAAACTTGCGGGCTTGACAATCGTACGCTGCTGTTGACGCATAGAGGAGAATCCGTTGGCAGGAATCTGAGTGGCCGTTCATCGCCGTGAAGGGCCGGCTTGGTAGCACGCGGGCACTGGCGCGCGGAGATCCGCGCATCGGGAATGCGTTGTTCGAGACCGCCGGCCCGTAAGGGTTCCCGCTCCGCACGGCCAGCCGGCAAATCAGGGGGCACCAATACCGGGACCGCCGGATGTACGCGCATAGCGCCGCATGCACCGCGAAAATAACGTTTCGTTGCGACGTAGCCCCTTCCCGTCTGCTTCGGGTTACCATTCGCCATATCTGCGCGGCGTTCGTGGCCAGGGCTTGCGATGCGGGCCGCAACATATTTGCAAGTGACAACCGGCGCACGCCGGGCCGGACACGGAATTGCCGGCCGCGCGGCATACCGCACTCAACCATGCTCAACGCCGCATCCGTGGCTGCCCGGAACACGTGCGGGACGGCCACGAACTCACAGCGTTCACGGCCGTTGGCGGTACTGCCGCGAATCATTCGCGCGGATCACAGCGCCACAAAAAAATAGCGGGCGCCCCGACGAATCGGAGCACCCGCGTTCTGGAGAAAAGTACGAAGCCACAGCAAAGGCTAAACGTACCTCATTCTTTTGTGGCGACGCCGAGCGCTGCTTCCAATTGCTCGATACGCTTCTGCATCGCTCTGATGTCCCGAAGCACATCAGGGAGTTGCCGCAGCGCCCCCTCCTGGCGCAGGGCCTGCGCATGCTCCTTCACGGGATGGCCGAAGTA
>CBHYLN010000148.1:0-13761 GCA_966128725.1 uncultured bacterium
GCTGTTTCGCCGAAATACCTGAAAAATGTCTGCGTGCCGTACGATGCAGGAAAATTGCGCGTATTTAAGCGGCGCCAAGCCAATTGCTCGTGTTGCGTAATGGTGCCACCGGGGGGTACCATTTGATGTACTGTTGCCGGCCCCATGCAGGCCCTAGTTTTGCAGCAGGGTTGATGATGTCCTCATTTACCCTTCCCCCCATCCCCCGCGACCGTAACTCCCACTCGAACCCCCGCAGGTTACGATCTCAACGTCGGTACGCCCACGATCGTTGTTTGCTCAATCGATCCAGGGGATTGTTTTGCCCGCAACCGTACGGAGCGCACCGTGGTTGTGGGCGGGCAGGGTGCGCGCACGCCATGCCCGGCGGAGATCGGATCGGTTGACAATCCATCCAATACACAAACAGGGGATAGAGTCATGAAAATCGCACTGAATCACGCTTTGCGGGCAGTTGTCGCGATTGCGGCGTTGCTTGTTCTTTCGGTGGTTATTACAACCAGCGCCTCGGCGCAGGACGATCCGAACTTCGACGTGAAGGTTATGTCGCCAGCAGGAGGTGCCGCTGGTGAACTGCCCTTGAACTATATCGTCAACTTCACCGATGGAACGTCGGCGCCAGGCGCAATTAATGCAGAAGGGCTGTACACGTTCCCAACACCAATTGGAGCGGATGTTCAGTCGGTGGTGTATAATGGCCAGACCATTCTTGCAGGCGGGCCGGCCGTTGCAGTGCCGTGGGCCGGCGGTTGCTGGCGTTGGTGCATCAAGTGCCGTTTCTGGCCGTGGTGGCGTCTGCGCTGCTACATCATCATCTATTGGGATCCGTGCTGCCCATAGGCTCGTGATACACTGACCGCGTATGCGGCGCCTGCGACCCCGGATATCACCGGGGCTCAGCCGGCATCACAAAACAACGCCCCCTCGAGACCGATGGTACCGAGGGGGCGTGTTTGTTACGGACCGGGCGAACAACCGGGGATTGCCGGGATGATTATTGAAGCGTCACTGACGCGTTCGCGGGAATGGTAAAGCTTGGGCCGTTGGGATTGCTGGCATCCGAGAACGTTACGGCATTGACGAACTGGTACAGCTCGTTCTGCTGTGGGTTGAACGTCATCAGGTTGGCGTTGCGCATGTGGCACGGTGTATTGTTGGTGAACACCCCGGGCAGCCCCTCGATGGTTCCTGTGACGTTTGCGTAGACGTCCGCGGTTGCGGGAAATTCCACTCCCGGTGTGTTGGACGTAATGGTTGTGCTGGCCACGGGCCGCGACGCGTCGAACGTGAACGTATACGAGCCGTACAGCGGATCGGTGCCGGAAATCGTTATGCTGACCGGTGTGAACGTGGCGGTTCCCGCGTCCTGCTCTTCCTGGGTTGTGGTGCTCTGGAACGACGCGTCGCCGCTTGCCCCGGCGTTCAGCTCGTCGTCGGCGCCGTCGCCGTCGAGATCACCGCCCACCACCACCACGTGCCCTTCGCACGCAACATGGCATACAACGATGTCGCCTTCCGGTACAAAGATGCTTTGCGCGCCAGCCGAGGGTGCGTGCAGGGCAGCAACAAGTGTGGCCGCCGCGGCGAGGGTTATAATCTTCACCATGGTCTGATGTCTCCTGTGAACAGATGAATGGGAAACTGTGCGAGTGCCGACCGGCATTCGCGATCACGTGGAGAGAGAGTTGTGCGCCTGTGCGTTGATACCCGAAGCTGCCTGTGAAGCGGTAAACGCTGCGACCGTCAGTGGAAGCCGTCTCGGCCAAAGCTTCGGAAGTCCGGGGCGGGGGGGGATGGATAGTTGAATACGTGGGGTGATACCGTGTGTGGAAACAATAATACGCCGAGCGCCACGGCCTCGCTTCTTCCGGATTGCTGAAGGTGCCCGCGCCCAGGCGTTGCCTGCACGCCCCGCTACGCCTGTGCCTGGCGCGTGGCGATGCCTGCCGCGCCGAATATCGATGTTATTGCGGGAGACGTTATTCGGGGCTGGCTGTGGGGAAGCTGAAGCCAAGCCTGGCCAGATCGTCGTGGTAGTAATCCAGTATTTGCCGGTTCGGATACAGGAAATCCAGATAGGCGCGCCAGGTAGGGTCCACCCGGATATTCGTGTACGGAGCTCGGGTGGGCGCCTCGGCGCGGTAGAACGCGGCAAGCGCCGTGCGGACGCCGGCTGTATCGCGGATGTACAGGTACTCCAGCCGTTCGCCGTTATGCGTGAACGTACCCGCGGTTATGAACGGTGTATGGGCCTGAAGCATTGCGCGGCGACGGTCGGCGATGGCGTTCAGTGTGTCCAGGTCATCTGGGCCTGGCAGGCCGTTCCGCGGGTCGGGCTTGTAGGTAAGGCCGGTGATCAACGCGTACGGGTAACCGGCTACCGGCGCGCGATCCTTCAGACGGAGATTCAGAAGCGTGCTGCCGGGGCCTTTTTCGTACTTGACGATATACGACCACCAGAAGTCCGACGGCTCGGTTGCCGGCGTGGCGGGGGATGATGCCGGGCGTTCGGCGGGTTGCTCCTGCGCTGTGCAGCCAGTTGTGGCCAGCAACATGACCGTTGCACACAATGCGAAGCTGGTGTTTCGAAGGGGGCGTAAGCTCATGATCTGCCTGGTTCCAACTGTGGGCTGCAATACTGCCGGCGGCAAAGATAGGTATTGCCGAATGGTGACGGTGCTGGCAACACGCGGTGCGCGCATGCCGGGCATTGTGGCGCGATCGGTCGGTGCCCGCAAGCAGGCGGAGCTTCAGGATGGATATCGTCAGCTTTTGTATACTGCGCCCGGCCCATTCCCCTGGGCTGACCAATCCCCTCGTCCCTCTCTCGCAAACGATTCGCGCGGCACGATTGCCGTCCGGCTTGCCGGGAAGTCCCCAGGCGCCCATGTGCTGTCCTTGAACACCATGGGGGTCATGGCCGTGCTATTCGGATTTCATACAAACACATCACCAGGAGTGTCGAGATGGCGTTCGCAGACATGAAGAAGCGACCCAACATTCTGATCATCATCACCGATCAGCAGAGCGCGCACCCGTATTGGCCGGAAGGCTGGGCCGAGGCCAACCTGCCGGCCATGCGGCGGCTTCAGGCCAAGGGCATGACGTTCACGCGCGGATATACGAACTCGTGTACCTGTTCACCCAGCCGCGCCACGCTGTTCACGGGCCTGTATCCAGCGCAGCACGGGGTTGTCGAGGTTCTGGAGTTCGACAACATGAGCGATCTGGACGAGGATATCGCCGACGGCATAAAGGCCGGCGGGCTTACCGCCCAGCAGATCAACGCGATGATCACCGGCGTGAAGGAGCGGCGGCAACGTGGGCTTGCCAGCAACATGCAGAACATGGCCAAGATGCTGAAGTCCGCCGGCTACAACGTGGTACTGAAGGGGAAGTGGCACCTGACGAAACCCGCGCAGTTCAGCACATCGCTGGGCCAGAAGTACTGGACCGAGGCGGACATCCCGCACCTGGCCGGCCGTTGGGGCTTTACCGGGTGGGGCATGCCCGACGCCGGCGACAACATGGCCATCGCCAACATGGGCGGCGGCAACACCAACAACGACGGTCGCTTCGTTGACGGTCACGGCCAGTCGGCCAAGTACGGATATCTGCCCACCGAATACACCGAGGCGCAAAGCGCAACGAGGTTCCTTTCCACGTACGATTCTGACCAGCCGTTCTGCCTGATTGTCTCGCTGGTGAACCCGCACGATGTGCTTGCATATCCCGGCACGGGCGGCGCGTATGTTACCATCGACGGCCAGCAGGTGCCGCTGTACATCGCCGGCGGCTACAACGATTCCATGTTCGACACGTTGCCCATCGAGCCGCCCGAAACCGTGAACGAGTCGCTGGATACCAAGCCTCGCGCGCAGGCGGAGTTCCGCCAGCTCAGCAACTCGGGCAACGGTGCAATCACCGAAAGCGATACCACCGCGCAGCAACGGTATTGCCAGTTCTATGCCTATCTGTGCCAGCAGGTGGACTACGAGATCATGAAGGTGCTGGGCGCGCTGGACGCGAACAACTTCACCGACGACACGGTGATCTTCCGCATCAGCGATCACGGCGATATGGCGATGTCGCACGGTCGGCAGCGGCAGAAGATGTACAACGTGTACCAGGAAACGCTGAACGTTCCGTTCATCATCTCCAACCCGCAATTGTTCTCGGGGCCGGAGCGGACCGATGCCCTGGTAAGCCTGGTGGATATCATGCCGACGATTGCCACCATCGCGGGTGTGCCGGAGCCCGAGCAATGGGTATTCAAGGGGCACGATCTTACGCCGCTGCTTGGCAAGTCCGTTGCCGAGGTGCAGGACTACGTGCACTTCACGTACGATGACCTGTATTTCTACGTGCCAAGCCCGAACCACATTCGCTGCATCGTGGAGAAGCGCTGGAAGTACGCGGTGTACTTCGACATCTACGACGGCCGCCAGCCGGAGTACGAGATGTACGATCTGCATACCGATCCCACCGAGACGCGCAACCTTGCGTTCCCGTCGGTGGTGGCGAACCTTCCGCCGGAGGAACAGGCGGCTGTTGAAGCACAGCGGCAGCGCCTGCACAAGCGCCTGATTGAAGTGATGCAGGATCTGGGCACAACGCCGGATGCGATCATATTCCCGGAGCATTCCGGATACGATCCAACGGCGTCGACGGATCTCCCGCGTCACAGCCCGTACGTCGAGGAGGCATAAGCCAGGGGGCCGGGATACGGAAGGTGGATAATCGGCGGCGGGCGTCACCATGCGCCCGCCGCTCTGTGTTTGCGGCCTGGTGTGCGTTAGTGGCGGCATCGCCCGGGCCGTTTGCACGCAGGCGCCGCGCCCATGCGCGCCCCGCCGTGCGCCCCTATCGGATGCCGTGGCCCCGAACGAGCGTTACGTTGCCGGTTGCCTGGGCGCTGTCCAGCAGGGGCGCGATGCTCAGCGTTGTTGCCTTCCACGATGATGCATCGCGCCAGGGCAGCGGTCGTGTGCGTGAGCGCAGCTCGGCAATCCGCCGCTGCTGCGTTGCGCCGATCGGCAGCCCCCGCCGTTGAAGTATCAACAGTCCCACCGCGCCATGCAGTGCCGTGTACGGGTTCATCGAATACAGCAGGCGCGTAAGCGCCGTGGTATCGCGCTGTGTGATATGCCGGCTCATTTCCGCGGTCATCGTGTTGCCCTGTTCCTCATTGCTGATAACGGGCAGGCAGCCTGTAAACGGGGAGTATTCGCAGCCGTTCAGATCAACCTGAATGCCGTATGCGCGCTCGTGTTGCTGAATCAGGCGCGCAAGCACCGCTGGATTGGCGACGATTGTCCGGATCAACGCATCGCCGCCTTCCCATCCCGACTGATATTTCCTGATGGCGATCGCCACAACCGTATCGCCCACAACAAGCGTCTGTGCGGTGTACTGCATGTTGCCGATACCGAATACAACAGGGATGCGGTTTAGGCCGTCGCCGATTTCCACCGTGTCGAAGCTGAGTTGCCCGGCGTTGATCGCCGGGGCCGATCGTGGCGGCAAGCCGATCAGCGAATCGCCGGTGATGCAGGCCGCGTTGATCCTCCGGCAAAGTTCCCGCCCTGTAAACTTCGGGCTGGTCGCCGCATCGGCCACATTCCGGGCCACGCAATCCTGAACGGTTGTGTCGACGAACACCCAGCTCATCTCCGACCACGTCATGTGTTCGTCCGGGCGAACCACGATCTCCGTGATGCGCTGGTTGCGTTCGCCACTCACGGTGATATGCCTGCCGGTGATCATCATCGTGGCGCCGCCGGTGTCGGCGCGATCCCGCAAACGTCGCCAGTCGCGATCCAGGCGAAACAGGCGCGGCAGTTCCCGAACGGTGGTAACGCCAAGTACGGCGCCGCCATGCTGTGTTTGCCGTTGCACCACCCGGGCGTTGCAGGGCGCGCGCAGCGTAAAGCTCAGTATGAGGCGTCGTCGATCGTATGCCTCAAAACGGAAACCGATGCCGAGCGAGTCGTACCACAGCGTGCCGGTGTGCCAGTCGGCGTTACGTTCGATCCGGTATCCAGGCCCGTGCCGCTTGATCGCCCAAGCCAGTGTGGGGCGATCGGCAACCGCCGGCCAGCCCACAACACCGATGCCGGGTACCACGGTGAGCGTATCGGCCCGCGTGGCCGACCAGCTCAGCACGGCAAGCACGGCGCAGAGCCCGGGATGTATGAACCATCGTGAGATCATCGGTTGTGCATCATCGAGTTGGGATAATCGGGTTTTGCATTTTCCGGGCGAAGGCAACGCCGCGGTTCAAACAGGCTGGTGGAAGATCGGAATCGGCCAACGGGCGGGCAATGATCGTTGCTGTACCCGCCGTGCGCCCCTATCGGATGCCGTGGCCCCGAACGAGCGTTACGTTGCCGGTTGCCCGGGCGCTGTGAAGCAGGGGCGCGATGCCTGTAACCACCATGACCATTGGGTGTTTCGTGAACAGTCCGGGCTGTAGATTGCAACCCGGCAGGCCGATCGCCCGTGCCTGCACGATTCGGGCTTCCCCGGGGAATCAAACCAAAGGTCCTGCACATGGTTCCGTACCGCTTCCGCTCCGCGATTTTCCTTGCGCCCATCATAGGCCTGTTTGCCGTTGCCGCCGCCCGTGCCACAGTGTGGCAGGTGGGGCCCGGCCGGACCTACACCGCGCCCAGCCAGGTGTCGCAACGTGTGGCCGACAATGATACCGTGGACATCGATGCCGGCATATACCCGGCCGATGTTGCGCGCTGGACCGCGAACAACCTGCTGTTGCGGGGTGTGGGCGGCTACGCGCATCTGAAGGCAAACGGCGCGGCATACGGCAGCAAGGCCATCTGGGTGATCGTTGGCAACAACACCACCGTTCGCGACATCGAGTTTTCCCTGTGCGCCGTGCCGGACAACAATGGCGCGGGCATCCGCCAGGAGGGGGCCAATCTGCTTGTGGAGCACTGCTATTTCCACGACAATCAGGAAGGGATACTGGCCGGCGACAACGCCAACAGCGATATCGTGATCCGATACACCGAGTTCTGGCATAACGGTGCGGGCGATGGCCTTTCGCACAATCTCTATATCAACCACGTCCGCAGTCTGCGTTTCGAGTACAACTACTCGCACGGTGCGATTATCGGCCACGAGCTGAAAAGCCGGGCGCATGCCACGTTCATCCTGTACAACCGGATTGCCAATGAGGCCGCCGGCACCGCCAGCCGTGAGATCGATCTGCCCAATGGCGGCACCGTGGTGATTATGGGCAACGAGATCGAGCAGGGGCCGAAGTCCGAAAACTCCAACATCATCGGGTACGGGATGGAAGGGCTCTCGAACCCGACGCCGCATCTGCTGCTGATTGCCAGCAACACGATAGTGAACGATCGCGGTGCCGGCTCCTTCATCGCGATTCGCAGCGCCGATACCCTGGGCCTGTACAACAACATCATGGCCGGTCCGGGCACTCTGCTGAGCGGCTCGCCAACGGTGATGGATTCCATGGCGAACATCGTGGGGCCGATTGCCTCGGCTGGCTTGCAGGACGCCGCCGGCTACAACTATGCGTTGGCGCCAACCTCGCCCGCGCGTTACGCCGGCGTTGATCCCGGCCTGCGCGGCGGCCTTCCGATGCTCCCGGATCGCGAGTACACACATCCGGTCGCCGGTGCCGCACGCGTGGCGCACGCGCCCCTCTCGATTGGCGCGCACGAATTCGCGCCGGCCCTGGGTATGCCGCAGCAGGCGACGGCCAACAGTGCCGTGTTATCCGTTGTACCGCAACCGTTGATATCTGGTTCGGTGGTCAGGTGCCCGGCCGCGCCGGAGGGCAGTACGCTGACCATGTACGACATGGTGGGGCACGTGGCCTGGCATGGTGAGATTTCCGGCACGCGGGAGGCGCACCTTGCTGGCGTGGACTGGCCCACCGGCGTGTACCTGCTGCGTGTGGTTACGCCGGATGGCAGCCTGCTGGCCACGCAGTGCTGCACGGTGCGGTAGCACTCAAGAGATTGTTCCATGCGTTCCGTTCCACGGGATTTGATGCGCCGGAGGTGCTGATGGCCAGGCAACCGTTTCAAGTTCTTGTGTTGCCGTACATCGTTTTCGATGGCGCTGTGATGTTCGCGTTGTTCCGCCGTACGGAATCAGGCGGCGGATACTGGCAGGGGATAGCCGGGGGTGGTGAGCAGGGCGAGACGCCGTTGAAGGCCGCACGCCGCGAAGCCTTCGAGGAAGCCGGCATTGGTGGCGATGCCAACATCGTGACGCTCCATTCGATGGTCACCATCCCGGTTGTCGCCATCAACGGATTTCAATGGGGCGACCGCGTTCTGGTGATACCCGAATATGCCTTTGGCGTGCAGGCCTTCGATGCGGCGCTGCGCCTGTCGGCCGAGCACGACCAATACGCCTGGTGCGATATCGACGAAGCGATGGCGCGCGCCCGGTGGGACAGTAATCGCAACGCCCTGTGGGAACTGCACCACCGGCTGTGTAATGGCTTGCTGGGGTAATCGCCCGGTGTGCCGGGTCGCACAAAACATTGACGGGGCCGCACCTTCGTAACGGCGCGGCCCCGTTCATATGTAGGGCATCTGGGCGGAGGCGTTGCAGGCCACGCCCGCCGTCGCGCATCACCGATCGGCTACACGCAGCTTACGCAGTGCGCCTGATACACCGCCCAACGGCATTCGGATATCTGGCAGATCTGCACGCAGCAACCGGGGCGCAGGTAAACGTCGATGCACTGGCCTACCGTTGTTGGAAACGTGTGCGATACGCCGCAGGCATCAACCACCACAAGGCGGAACGGATCGCAGTTCGGAACCGTCCACGACCACCCGCCCGTTGGAACCACGATCACGCTGTCGCCGGCCGCTGTGCGTATGGCAACCCGGAATTCACAGTTGGAGGAGTTTGCTATGCCAAATCCGCAACAGTCGGCGCGCGATGAGGATGATGCCAGCGTGAGCATCGCGGCGACAAGCGCCAGCAACGGAAGTGCCGACCGGAACGTCGTCGAAATCGAATGTACCATCGAGATCTCCTGAATTGATGTGGTTTGCATGTGCCGCCACGGGCCGGCCCTCGTTCGACCGGCGGTGCAAGCCCGTGGCGTATTGAATAGAGGCGCCGACGCACGCGGATTGGACATCGGGGCCGGTGTTGGCCCGTTCCGTTGGGCGCCGTCACCTGGCCGCCAGGGGTGGGTACACGATCATGTACTCGAATCAGGGCAACCCGTCAGGTAGTTTCGAACGCTGGCCTGAAGGCATGTGCGGTGTGACCTTCATGCCTCGAAATGGACGGTGAATAATTCAACGGAGGACTTGCGATGAGCATGCCAAGTACTGTTTCAAACCGACTGGGTTGGTGGATTGCGGCCGTGTCGCTTGCCGTGGCGGCGCTGGTTTCATGGAATCCGGCGCTGGCGCAGGATGGCTGCCTGTGCGATCACGTTACGGTGCGGGTGGACCCTGCCATTGCGTGTGATATCGAGGTGTGCTGGACGTTCTCGGAGGAAGGCGCGGTGTTTTGCGATCGTATCAAGCCGGGCGGTGCCTTGAGCATTCCGTGCCCGGCGTGGGCAATCTACATCAGCACGTGTACGGGATCGTATCAGGTGTGGCCAAACCTGGCCAAGCCCTGCACGCCATCGCTGTCGGTGCCTGGGCATTGCTGCATCAGGGCCTGCTGGACCATCGGCCGCGACGGGTGCCAGGTACTGCAGATCACGCCCGACCCGGCATGCCCGGCTGTCGGGTGCTAGGCTCGCGTGCCTGATCGACAGCCTGTAAACACGGTGGGGAACACCGGAGTAGCACGATGTTCCCCACCGATTGTTGTGCCCCCTGACACGCTTTGCCGAGTGGCGTGTAGGGCACTGCGTCACCGGGCGGCAGTAATCGGCCCGGATCAGTTGATCTGTACCGTCGCGCTCTGAAGCGTGAACGCAACAATGCCCGGTGACGCCGGGTCCTCGAAATCCACCGCCTGCACCAAGGTGAATTGTTCGCAGCTATGAGGATTGTACGAGTTCACGTTCGTGCTTTGCAGGTGCATTTCCTGAATGGATCGATAGGTGATGCCTGGGGTCGAGCTCATGGTGCAGTTCGCGTAGAAATACACGTCCTCGGTTGCGGGGAATTCCGAGCCTATCGAGTTCGACACGATTGTTGATGCGGTCGCCGTTCGCGATGCGTCGAATGTTGTCACCACCGTACCCAGCACGGGATCAATCCCCGTGAAGCTTCCGGATGCAGGGCTCAGCGTTGTACTGCAGGGAGATGTTGCCGTTGCCGTTGTGGTGAATACCCCGGCGCCATTGATTGGCATGATGTACTGAATGCCGCCAAGCACGTAATCGAACATGCCGTTGCAGATGTTGTAGGTCAACTGTGTCCCAGGCGTAACGCCGATGGAAAAACACTGGGCGTGCATCGTTATTGCCGACAGAAGCAACAAACACGCGCAAATCGAAAAACGCACAATGATCGCCATGTGACCCTCGCCATCTCGAATATGGTGGACGCAAAACACGGCATACATCGCCGAGATATCTTTCTCCGGTGAAATTTTGCTTTCGCCGAAGAAATCGAGCTCCGCTGCAGGCCGTCCTGTCGGCGTGTAATCGTTGCGCCGAAAAGTGATGCGGCCCAGGATATGCCGTGGGTATGTATTACAGGAAACTGGGAGGTGTCGTGTGGTCGTCAACCCGGCCAACGATAACCGCTGCTGCAGGGTAACCGTGTGCCAATTGCGATACATGAAACGTACGTATATGCCCGCCGGGAATCTTCTTCCGGATTGCTGTATGCCGTTGCCGCGCTGCTATCGTGCTGCGATATGCTGTGGGAAAACGCAGGGTGAATAACAGCAAGGCCCACGCACCAGGTGGAGCGCGGGCCTTGGAGTGGGTTCAGCCGATGGCTGTTAGTTGAGCTGAAGCGTGAGCTGATTCAGTGTGAACGCTACCACGCCCGGAAGCGTGACGTCCTCGAACTGCACAGGGCCGGCGAGCACGAACGGCTCGTTCTGATGCGGCGCGAACGAGCGAACGTTCTGGCTTGCGAGGTGCACCTGCTGAATCGAGCGGTAGGCCTTGCCGGGGCGCGAGGAGATTGTCGTGCGGGCGTAGAAGAAGATATCCTCGGTTGCAGGGAACTGCGTGGCGGCGGCCAGCGAGCGGATGGTTGATGGCGTTGCGGGGCGTGTGGGATCCAACGTGGTTGTGATCGTGCCCAGCACGGGATCAACGCTGGTTACGCTGATGGCCGTTGGCGTAAGCGTGGCGCTGCACGGATTGGTGCCGGTGTTGATAACCGTGAACTGGCCCACGCCCGTTGACGTTGGCGTGTACGTGTTGCCGGCCGGGTCGGTGTATACCTTCTGGCCGTTGACAACGTTGCATGTCAGCAATGTTCCGTTCGGGAGCACGATCGAGGTGCAACCATCATTCTGTGCCATTGCCGTTGCGGTGGCGCCAAACATTGTGGCAACCGCGGCCAACGCAATCGTCATATTCTTAAAACGCATGCGAGTTCTCCGAAGTGTTTGTTCGTGTGGATGTTGGGGGGTATTGCCGGAGCCAGCAGAGTTATTTCTGGGCACTGCGAAGAACCGGCGGGAACCCTTTATGCGCTTGCAACTTAAAGGGTGATGGTATCGGAAACTTCTTCTCGATTGCCATACTGTGAAATCACCGAGCTGTTGATTGTGCCGGCGTATGTTGATGGCCTAAATGCAAGGCCCGCGCTGTCTCGAACACGAGATGCGCGGGCCTGACTGCAATGCGATTGGCCGTTGGCCGAATTAGTTGAGCTGCAGCGTAAGCTGTGTGAGCGTGAAGGCTACCACACCCGGGAGCGTGACGTCCTCGAACTGCACCTGGCCCGCCAGCGTGAACGGCTCGTTGACATGCGGCGCGAACGAACGAACGTTCTGGCTGAAGAGGTGTACCTGCTGGATGGAGCGGTAGGCCTTGCCCGGGCGCGAGGAGATCGTGGCGCGCGCGAAGAAGTAGATATCCTCGGTTGCCGGGAACTCGCTGCCGGCCAGGATGGAACGGATGACCGACGGCAGGGCCACGCGTGTGGGGTCCAGCGTTGTTGTGATTGTGCCCAGCACGGGGTCAACACTCGTCACGTTGATCGCGTTCGGCGCCAGCGTTGCGCTGCATGGGTTCGTGGTTGTGCTCGTCACCGTGAACTGGCCCACGCCGGTTGATGTCGGGTTATAGATATTGCCGGCAGGATCGGTATACACCTTCTGGCCGTTGACAACGTTACATGTGAGAACGGTGCCGTTTGGAAGGACGATCGAGCGGCAGCCATTGATCTGTGCAACGGCCATATCGAACGCGCCCAGCATCATTACGGCTGCGGCCAGTGTGCTTACAAGATTCTTGATTCGCATGGATCTGCTCCCTGTGATGTCTCTCTTCGGTGGATAGTGCGGGCCTCGGTTTGCACCCCGTACGAACATGAGCTGAAGGCGGGGGGGCGGTTCGGACCTCCGTGAATGCATGCAACTTAGGCGCATGCGCCACCGAAAACTTCTTCCGGATTGCCTTGTTGAATGTGGTGGGCACCATTACCGATAGGAAACACAATGGCCTGTTTCCGTTGGCAGTGCCCGGTTGCGGCGGCATGTGTTGGCGGCGTGCCCCAAAAGGGATACCGGCCCGTGCGGGCATCCACAGGATGTTCCCACGCGAGCCGGGTATCATGAGGGGTTGTGTCTTCCCCACGGCGGAAATGGCGCGTTACGCCATTTCGTTTCGTTCCTAGTTCAAGGTCACCGTAAGGCTCGTGATCGAGAACTGGATGACGCCGGGGATATTGACATCCTCGAAATCAACCTGGCCGGCCAGTGTGAACCGCTCGTTGACATGCGGAGCAAACGAATTCACGTTGGTGCTGTTCAGGTGCACCTGCTGGATCGAACGGTACAGCCGGCCCGGGCGCGATGAAATCGTGGTGTTGGCGTAGAAATAGATATCCTCGGTTGCCGGGAATTCGAACCCGAGAATGTTCGACCGGATCACCGAGGCGTTTGCAACGCGGCTGAGATCGGCGGTGGTTGTGATCGTGCCCAGCACCGGATCGACGCTGGTGATATTGATTGCCTGCGGGCCAAGCTGTGCCGTGCACGGGTTGGTGCTCGTGTTCAGAACGATGAACGTTCCGGTGCCCGTGGACGAAGGGGTATAGACGTTGCCGAGCGGATCGGTGTATACCTTCTGGCCGTTGACGACGTTGCAGGTAAGCAGGGTACCGTTTGGCAGCACGATCGAGTGGCAGCCGCCAACCTGTGCGTTCGCCGTTCCGATTGCCATGCCCACCAGCGCAATGGCCGCAAGCATCAAGATGCGAGTGCGTGAAAACATTGGAGTATGCTCCTTTCTGTGTGTTGTGAATGAGAGAGATCAAGGTGCCCCAGGTTGTGTGCCTGGGATCAGAAGCGCACCCTGGCGTCAGAGCCAGGCGCGGTGCAACCCCGCCCTTTGTTGGCAGGCATGGCACAGCCTTCGTGCGCCGCTGCACTCGGTGCACGTTGATCCTGTTGTCTGTGATTCCGATTCGAGCTTGTTCGGGTGGCCGGTTGATTCGCCGTATCAGGACCCGGTCGTGTTTCTGAAATCAGCTCGACCCTGTTGGTCATCAATCACATGATGATCGTAAGGGGTAGGGTAAAGGCTGTTGGCAAACTAACATCTGATGCCGGCGGGAACATCTTCCAGATTGCCCACCTGAGAATCAGTAT
>CBHYLN010000149.1:0-13154 GCA_966128725.1 uncultured bacterium
ATCTGGAGCACGGCCGCGCTCTCCGATTTTACCGTCACGCCGTTGACCGACGTGATACCGTCACCAACCTCGATCTCGGCATCGGTGGCCGGCGAGTTCGGCGCGACCTCCACAACCACAACACCATCGGTGCTGGCAAGCTTCAGATACTGCGCGATGCGCGCATCGATCTGCTGGAAACGCATGCCGGTCCAGAAATTCCGGTCGATCTTGCCATCCTTGCGCAGGCGTTCGATCACGCCACGCGCGCGGTTGATCGGGATTGCAAAGCCGATGCCGATCGATCCGGCCCCCATGCGGCTTTGCGCGGTTGAGTAGATCGTGGCGTTAACGCCCACCACCTGCCCCAACGCGTTCACCAGCGGTCCGCCGGAGTTGCCCGAGGAGATCGCCGCGTCGGTCTGGATCATGCCGCGATAAATACGCTCCTCCTGCGGCTGAAGGTCCACGCCCATGTTCGAGACCACGCCAACGGTCACCGTCGGCTTGGAGTTGATATCGAACAGGCCAAACGGATTGCCCAGCGCAATCGCCCATTCGCCAACAAGCACATCGTCCGAATTGCCGAGCTCCAGATACGGCAGATCCTTGCCCTCGATCTTCAACAGGGCAACATCGGTGGTGCGGTCGGAGCCAACCACGCGCGCATCGAACTGCTTACCGTTGGTCATCGTCACGATCACCTTCGACGCCGAACCGGCCACGTGATCGTTGGTGACGATGTAGCCGTCGGGCGAAATCAGGAATCCCGAGCCAAGCCCGTGAACCTCCTGCCGGTAGGTCCGGCTGCGCTGTTGGCCAAAAAATTGTTCGAAGAACGGATCGTTGAAGAAATCCTCGGCGAAGGGATCGCGATACCGAAGCTCGCGAACCTCGGTCACGTTGATGCCCACAACCGCCGGGGCAACACGCGCCACCGCGCGCGTAATGGCGTTCTGGCGCGAATTGGAAACGTCGTCGTTGGCACGATCGAGCGAGGGGCGTGCCGCCGGCGAAGTGCCTACCGGCTCGGCGGCCGGGCGCGGCTGGGCCTCGCAGGCCTGCAAGGCCGCGGCCATCAGGATGAAGAGGACAAGGCTGCGATACATACGACTACGGATCATTGCTCCTGCATTCGATTTACATTCAACATGCTGTTCTGATCGTCGTTGGCACGTCGCCAGCGCGATCCGGGAGCGGGGCACGGAACATTCTTCGCAAACGAGTGCCTAAAGATACATCGGCGCGAGGAACTCCCCGGCGCCCGCAGGCAGGCTTCCCTGGTACGGCCGAACCGTGCCGCCCGGGGTCACCGAATCGTGACGGCCACGGCCGCGGCGCATTGCAACCCAATGGATATGGCCCACGGCGACGGTCCGGCGGGCAATCGAACGGCAACGGTGCCGTATTACCCAATCATTTCACCAGCGCGCCGGGTGCCGCCCGGTGACACATCGGTACCATCCGGGGTCTACAACCTACGAACGCGACGCCCTCGCCGTCGGCACGTCCCATGGTACCGAAAAGGATGCTTCGGATACAAAACGCACTTTGCGTTTTCTTTCCGGGCGATGCCGTGTTATTTTTTTCGTCTCTATGGAATACACCGTTCGCGCCGAACGTCGCAATACACGACCGGCAACCTCTCCTTTGCAATCCTCGACCGAGCAGCACGGCAATCCGGCAACCGGCACGGCCCAAGGCCCAGCCGCCGCCGGCAGGCATGTGGATGGCGGATCGGGGAGCATCGACACGCACGTTGGCATACACACCGATGGGCGCACGGAGCCGTCGGCACCGTTGATCAGTGTGGTGATCCCACTGCTGAACGAATCGGAATCGCTGCCGGAGCTCACGACGCGGCTTACTGCCACGTTGGACGAGATGACCGGCGGCGCCTTCGAGGTGATCTTCGTGGATGACGGCTCCACCGACAACTCCTACGATGTAATCCGCACGGTGCATCGCAACGACCCCCGGTTCAAGGCCATCCGTTTCCGCACCAACTTCGGCAAGTCCGCCGCGCTGGCCGTTGGATTCGAGCGTGCGGCCGGGCAGATCGTGTTCACGATGGATGCCGACCTTCAGGACGACCCCAAGGAACTGCCGCGCATGCTTGCGGTGTTGGAAAGCGGATACGATCTGGTTTCCGGCTGGAAGAAGACACGGCACGACCCCTGGCACAAGACACTGCCATCGAAGCTGTTCAACAAGGTCGTGCAGGTTGTCACCGGGTTGAACATTCACGACTTCAACTGCGGGCTGAAGGGGTATCGCCGCGAGGTGCTCCCCTTCCTGCATGTGTACGGCGAGATGCACCGCTATCTGCCGGCACAGGCTCATTGGCAGGGCTTCCGTGTTACCGAGCTTGCCGTTGAGCATCACGCCCGCAAGTACGGTGTATCGAAGTTCGGGCTCAGCCGGTTCGTGAAGGGATTTCTGGACCTGCTTACCCTGGTGCTCACCACGAAGTACGCGCGCCGTCCGCTGCATGTGTTCGGCACGGTGGGCGTGCTGGTGGCAAGCCTTGGATTCGCGATCGATTTCTGGCTGTCGATCGAGTGGTTCCTTGGCAAGACATCGCTCACCAACAGGCCGCTTGCGCTGTTGGGCGTGCTGCTGATCATCGTGGGCGTGCAACTGGTCTCGATCGGTTTGGTTGGTGAGATGATCGCCAAGAACTCGCTCGACAATCAACAATATTCCATCAGAGAAACTCTGGAATGATACGTTCCCTCCGCTCCCGCTCCGGGTTGTTCGTTGTTCTGTTCTCGTTGCTGCTTCCGGCCACGGCAGCCATTGCACAGGAGGAATCCGATCCGATTGACGGCTCGCGCAGCAACAGCGGCGGCCTGATAATACAGCCGGCAATCGGGCTGCAGACGATGTGGTTCAACGGGGACTATCCCGTGAAGCAGGATATCAGCCCGGGCCGCGACCGCGAGCTGCCGCTGGGCGGCGGTATCCTGGGCGTAAGCAACGGCCTGCACCTGGCGCTGGAGGTGATCCCGAGCGAGGGCAGCTTGATCCGCATCCCGGTATCGCTGGACGCGTTTTTCCTGAACGGCAAAACCACGTTCCCCTTCTCGCGCCTGAACGAGCGGCCAATCAAGCTGCTTACGTATACACACAGCGCGAACATCTTTTCGGTGGGCACGGGCCTGACGCTCTCGTTGTTCAAGCGCCCGTCGCTGTATTTCAGCGCCGAGGCAAAGCTGCACTACATCCCGTCGACCACGCTTACACCGCGACTGTACACGCTGGATAACGATTCCACGATCAGCGAGCAGACGCTTGTGCCGGATTCCAGCGCGCACACCCGCGTAGGCGCCTACATCAAGGTTGGCACGCAGGTGGATTTCTTCGAGCCGTTCCTGCTGGATTTCAGTGTGGGTTACGGCGCGTTGAACCTGTTCGGCAAGAACACCGACGCAGCCACGCAGCGGAATCTGATGGTGGTGGATCCCCGCAACGCAACCGAGGTAACCCTTGGGTACATCGGCGTTGGCCTGAGCGTTATCTGGCGCCTGTAGCCACACGATATCGCCAGAGCCGGATGTTGTTGAGCTAGAAGTCGGATCGTTACGCCAAGTTCCCATCGGCGTGCGGGAAGCATCCGCACGCCTGCCGGCCCAGCGGTATCGCAAGCAGGCCGGCTTCCCTTCCGGATGTTGAACCCTATGCCCGCCATCGAAACACAGCCTCGCGCGAACATGAAAGCGGTGGTCGACCAATCGCCGTCGGTCACGGCCACCGACAAGTACCTGTGGGGCTACATGTACGGGTTGTCGCACTCGTACATCATCCCCTATCTGGCCACGCGCGGTATCTCGATGGAAGGCGCCAAGGTGATCGAAATCGGATGCGCCGAGGGGGGCAACCTGTGCGCGATGGCCGAACACGGGGCCGCCGAACTGGTTGGCACCGACATCGCCGAGAACCGCCTGGAGTCGGCCGCCGCCATCGCCAGCCTGGTTGGCGTTGATGCCCGGTTCTCCACGCACGACATCATCGGCCAGGCGCCGCTGCCGGAATGGGCAGGGCATTTCGATATCGCCTTCCTGCGCGATGTGATCGAACATCTGGACGATGCCACCGTTGCCCTGCGCAACATTCGCCGCGTGTTGCGGCCCGGCGGTTATCTCTACGTCACCTTCCCACCGTACTACTCGCCGTTCGGCGGCCACCAGCAATTGCTGGGCACCACCGCCGGCAAGATTCCGTTTGTGCACCTGGTGCCCGCGGGGCTGTTGGAGTTGGTGATACGGTCGTCGAAAAGCGAGCAGGACAAGGAGGAAGTGCGGCGGCTGCACCGCATCCGCATGACCACCACGAAGTTCCGCGCCGCCGCGCTGGCAGCGGGCTTCACCATCACGCACGAACGCCTGTTCGTGATCCGCCCGGTGTTCAAGATGAAGTTCGGCCTGTACCCGATCGGCGCAAACTTCCTGAAGCCGATCCCGGGCCTGCGCGACATGTTCGCGATGGAAGCTGGTTATCTGCTGAAGTATGCCGGTTAGGCGGTGATAACCGGCGCGCCCGCGCCGGATGGATTTGCCGTCACACTCCCGTTGGCCCAATCACTCGGCCGCCAGAGCCACACCACCGCCGGTTTCCCGTGCCCACTGCGCCATGCGCAACGTATACAGCACGCGCTCGGACACCGTATCCAACGTGTCGTGCGGTTCAACCTGCATGAATGTGCTGGCCCCGCGATGCTGGTGCAGGTAGCAGGCAATGATGCGGATCTCGTCGATCTCCTCACGGCGGCAGTGCGCGGGCGCAACCGAGCCGTCGAAGTAGTGGCGTTCGATCAGATCGCGAATCTCCGGCTCGCTCCAGTTCGCGCCAACAACCACCTGCGCCGCCAACCGCCCGAATCGTACCATGAAGATCTCCTGCTCGTCGCGCCTGGCGGCCGGCAGCACGATCACCACGTTGTTGCTGTTCACCGAATCGGCGATACGCTCCTCGCGGCGGAAGATGCGGCGCAGATCCTCGATGCGGTTGCGCACCTCGGCGGCCAGCTCGAACTCCAGCGCCTCGGCATGTGCCTCCATCCTGCGCTCCAACAGCCCGATGATCCCCGTCTCCGAGCCCGATAGGAACCCGCGCACACGATCCACCTCGGCCAGGTACTCCGGCGCGCTCTGCATCGCGGCGCACGGCGCGGCGCACCGCTTGATCTGGTGGTAGAAACATGGCTGGTTGCCAGCGTCGGGCGAGATTGCTCCGGTACACTCGCGCAGCCCGAACGCATGATTGATCGTGTCGATCAACGCGGCGGCGTCGGTGCGCGTACGGAACGGGCCGAAATATTCGGCGCCGTCGGGCTCGATCTCCAACGCCGTATCCACCCGGGGGAACGGGTCGGCGCGATCGATGCGCAGGAACGCATACCGCCGATAACGCTTCTGCAGGGTGTTGTACTTCGGTTGCAGATCCTTGATCAGGCGCGACTCGCGCAGCAGCGCTCCCAACTCCGAGCCGGTTTCCTCGATCTCAACCGAACGCACACGAGCAACCATCTCCTCGATTTTCCGTGTGTGGATCGAGCCTGCCCGGAAATACGTAGTCACCCGCTCGCGCAGGCTTTTGGCCTTGCCCACGTACAACACGCGGCCACGCGAATCCAGCATGCGGTACACGCCTGGCCGGGCCGGCAACGCGGCCAGCGTTGGCTCAAGCGCGCGCACATTGCGTGGCGGCTCCTTGAACCCATCGATCGTTCGGTACTGGATCGAGAGAACGTCGTCGGCTGTCTCGCAGGCGTGTTCCTCCTGCAGAAGGTCCAGCAGTTCGATAAGCGCCTTGGCGGTTGCAAGCGCATCGCCCATGGCACGGTGCCGCCCGCGAATGCGTATGCCGAAATGCGCCGCAAGATGTTGCAACGCCCAGCTCTTCTGGGCCGGCAACACGCGCCGCGCAAGCCGGGCAGTACACAGCTTGCGCTGCACCAGGCCGGGTACCCGGTGCCGGTGGAAGGAGTTCTGCAGGAAATTGAAATCGAACGACACGTTGTGGGCCGTGAACACACCGTCGTCCGGCATCCACGAGCGAACATCCGGGAACGCGGCGTCACCCTTGGGAGCGCCGAACACCATGGCGTTGGTGATGCCGGTCATCTGCTGGATCGTCTGCGGAATCGCCTGCTCCGGATTGATCAGCATCGCGTGTTCGCCTACGATCTCGCCACCGCGCACCAGCACGCAGGCAACCTCGGTAATACGGTTGCGCTCCGGCGAGAGCCCTGTGGTCTCGACGTCGGTAACAATGAACGTTGTGTTGCCCAGCGTGTGTATCGACATGGCAGAGGAGGCGCCCAGGCCTGAATGGGCGTGCGGCAAAGATACACACCGGCGCGTTCAGCGGCCGCCACCAAACGCGCTGGCGGCGCATACCAGGCCGCATCGGATGCGGCGACCGCAACGCAGCCGCAACAGCCCAACGGTGACACCCGAAACCGGTAGCAACGAACACGGCAGCAACGAACAGGGCGAGATAACAATCGGATCAGATCGTTTTTCAATATCTTTGGGTCGCTTTTTCACGAACGGTTTTTCAACCATATCATTCATTGACGGGAGTTCAACATCCTATGAAGCGAAGCGTTCTGGTGCTTGTCCCGGCTCTGGCCGTGGCGACCCTGGCAGCGGCAACCATGATCGTGGGCTGCGGCGGCAAGGGCGACTCGGGCCCGGTATCGGTCAAGAAGTTCGATCAGTTCAACGACGAGATCCTGAAGTTCTCGGTTCGCTATCCGGCCGAGTGGGCCAAGGGTGTGCAGCCCGGCGTTCAGGCCGTCTTCTACTCGAGCTCGGCCGTGTCGGACGGCTTCACCAAGTACGATCCGAACGGGCAGAAGGGCGCGAAGATCGACATCGGCTCCATGCCGGGCGGCCAGGAAACGATCGACAAGTCGATCGAGGAATTGAAGGCCCCGTTTACCGACCCGAATGTGTTCCAGGCTCCCACGCAGGCCACGCTGAACGGCATGCCCGCAACGAAGATCACCTACAGCTTCGATGTGGAGGATACAAAGTTCAAGGCCGAGCGCTTCTATGTCATGCAGGATAGCGTGGTCTCCTACTTCGAGACCGCGGTGATCGGCAATTATGACAACTATGCCGCGGTGTTCGATTCGGCACGTGCCTCATTCAAGCCGGGCACGATGGGCAAGCGCCCCGCGATGACCGGCGATACTACCGGCGCCAAGGCCGACAGCGATCTGGTTGAGCCGCCAGCAGCCGACATGAAGAGCTACGGCGGCAAGTACTTCTCGATCGACTACCCGTCGAACTTCTCGCCGGGCAGCGCCGGCGGCGGCGGCGTGCTGGCCTCCACCAACTTCAGCGGCGCCCGCAATGACTCGTATTACCAGGTGGACGTGATCGATCCAAAGGGCATGGAGCTTGGTGCCATCGTGGACCAGAACAAGCGCAACTATGGCGGCCGCGCCGCATCGCCCGCATCGGTGGGCGGCAGCAAGGGCTTCGTGTTCAACTACAGCGGCGGCAAGGATGTTTCCAGCCGCGCCTACTTCACGATCGCCAATGGGCACCTGTACCGTATCACGGTGAACTGGTTCCGCAAGCAGCAGGATTCGTACCTGCCGGCTTTCGAGAAGGCAATCGCCTCCTTCCGGGCGAAGTAATCCTTCGGCGTATCGCCGATGTATCGTTGATCGGCTGGGGGCGCGCCACACCGCGCGCCCCCGTCGTTTTCCGCCATGCGGCCGTGACTTCCCCCAAAGGAGACAATCGGCAATGAAGACCACCCTCCTGCGCCTTACCGAGGATTTCCTGCATCTGATTGCACCGGGGCTGTGCCCGGGGTGCGACGAACCATTTGCGCTCGGCGAACACGAATACTGCCGCGCATGCCGGGCTTCGCTGCCGCCCGCGCCGTTCCCTGCCGAGCTGATGACCCGCATGGCCGCGCGATTCCCGCCCGACGAACTGGCGCTGGACGCGGTGGGGTCGTTGTACGAATACGCGCCCGATGGTGCCGTGCGGAAACTGATCCATGCGGTGAAGTATCAAGGCTGCGTGAAGCTTGGTGTGGAGATGGGGCGAGAGCTGGGCAGGGCCCTTCGCATGTTCGCGCAATTCAATGGTATCGACCTTGTTGTTCCGGTGCCGCTGCACCGCGCACGGCTTCGCGAACGCGGCTACAACCAGGCCGAGGCAATCGCGCGCGGCATTGCCGGATCCATAGCCGGCGCCCAGGTGGCCAACGTTCTTGCCCGATCGCGCCACGTCTCCAGCCAGACCACGCTTGACGCCGATGCGCGACGCGGCAATGTGCGGGGGGTGTTTGTTGCTCGTAACGCCGATGTGCGCGGGCGGTGTGTATTGCTGTGCGACGACGTTTGCACGACCGGCGCCACTCTTAATGCCTGCGCCGAAATGTTGGCGGCATCCGGCGCAGCGCGTGTGCTGGCGGCAACGCTGGCAAGCGATCCGCTGGCCAACCCGGCGCCGGAACGTATAACAAGCCCGGCCCACCTGTCGCGGCTGCACGCCGAATAGGATGTTCCGCATTCGGGTCAGCTCTTGTAAGTTCCACGCAATGATTCCAATCCTGACATCGGCCGAGATGCGCGAAGCGGATCGGCGTGCCATCAACGAGCTGGGCATCCCCGGCATGGTTTTGATGGAGAATGCCGCCCGCGGCGCATGCGACGTTCTTGCCGAAATGCTTGGCGGCCTTGCGGGCAAACGGGTCCTGATTGTGTGCGGCAAGGGCAACAACGGCGGCGACGGGTTTGCCATGGCTCGCATCGCGCTGAATGCCGGCGCCCACGCCCGCTGCATGATGCTTGCCGCACCGGATGACCTTTCCGGCGACGCGGCGGCGCAGTACCGGATACTTGCCGCATACGCGCCGGGCACGATTATGCCGTGGGCCCCCGGCGATGCCGGCGGCCCGTACGATGCAATCGTCGACGCAATGCTGGGCACGGGCGCCACAGGCGTGTTGGCCGGAGCGTACCGCGAGGCCGTGGAGTGGTGCAATGGGGCCACGGCGCACCGCCTTGCCGTGGATATCCCCACCGGCGTGGATGCGGATACCGGCGCGGTTGGCAGCGTTGCGTTCGCCGCCGAACGGACGGCCACGATGGGCGCGCTTAAGCCCGGCTTGATGCTGGGCCCCGGCGCCGCTGCGGCGGGCGCCTGCACCGTGGTTGGCCTTGGGGCGCCGCCATCCCTGTATCAGGGCTCGGCACTGCAACTGCTGGACTCCTCGGTTGCCATGCAAGGCATCCCGGCGATCGATCCACAACGCTCCAAACACAACCGCGGCAAGGTGATGGTGATTGCGGGGTCGCCAGGGATGACCGGCGCCGGCGTGCTGGCGGCCACCGCATGCGTGCGGGCGGGCGCGGGGCTTACCGTGCTTGCGCTGCCTGCGTTTGCGGCGGCCTCGATGCCGCAACGGCTGGCCCCGGAGGTGATGACACGCACGCTGGCCAGCGGCAGCGATGGCGCGTTTGCCGCCGAGGCCATCAGCGCGCCCGAGCTTGCCGGCTGCAGCGCCGTGGCGATCGGCCCCGGCCTGTCGAGGTCGGAAGGCGCCGCACAAATGGCGCGCGATCTTATCCACGCGGCAACAATCCCGGTTGTGCTGGATGCCGACGGCATCAACGCGTTCGCGGGATCGGCCGCACGATTGGCCGACCGCCACTGCACGCTTGTGATAACGCCGCATCACGGCGAAATGGCCCGGCTGCTGGGAATCGAGCGCACGGCCGTTGCCACGAACCCGATTGGCATTGCGCGCGAGGCCGCGGCGCTCTGCAAATGCATCGTTGTACTGAAGGGCGCCCCCACCGTGGTGGCCGAGCCTGGAGGCAACGCGTGGATCAACGGCGCCGGCAACCCGGGCATGGCAACCGGCGGCACCGGCGACGTGCTTGCCGGCATTATCGCCGCGCTGCTGGCGCAAACAGCCAACCCGATGGCCGCAACACTTTCGGCCGTGTACATTCACAGCCACGCAGCCGATCTTGCCGCGGCCCGCACCGGCCTGCATTCGCTGGCCGCGTCCGACATCATATCGCATATCGGTTCGGCCTACACCTCCCGGCTGGATCACGATGCCTGAATCCCGAACGGCTGGTTTCGCCGCCTACGTGGCGCCTGCGATTGCGTATTGCGCGTTCATCATCGTGATGAGCCATCTGCCGTCACCGCCTACCCCCACGTTCAATCTGGACTGGGGCGACAAGGTGACACACGCCGGCGCATATGGGCTGATGATGCTGTTCGCCACGCGCGCAACAGCCTGGCTGTTGCCGGACCGCACGTTGCGCGGCAGGCTGATTGCCGCCGTGTTGTACTGCACACTGTTCGGCATAACCGATGAGCTGCATCAGGCGTTGGTGCCCAACCGGCAATGCGATGTTTTCGACTGGATGGCCGATACGGTTGGCGCGCTGCTGGCCGCCGCCGTTGTTGCATTGGTGATTCGCAGCCGTATCGGCGCCGCGCTGTTCACGGTCGCGAAGCCCGCCACGGCCACCACGCGCCGTTAGCAGAGTGTGGAACAACAATCTGAAGTGCTGAGATATTTCGGCAGACTAGTGGCTCGACTTTATCCATCAGGAAGCATAGGCAAGCGTATGGCGCCTGGCTTCTAACTCCGTGGGAACAAGCCGTTCGGGCGATAGGCGGCGCGGTGCCATGAGGAACGGTACGCTCCTCCGGAGCTTGACACGACAATTGGGCGCGTGGGGCTACAGACAGGTGCCTCCTACGGAGGCCGATCCAGGCGATGTCCATTTTGAGCTTGCTCGCGGCCTCTGCCGTATGGCAGTGACTCTGGCGGACATGCACGTTGAACGGCCGTTCGGGCGATAGGCGGCGCGGTGCCATGAGGAACGGGACGCTCCTCCGGAGCTTGACACGGCAATTGGGCGTGTGGGGCTACAGACAGGTGCCTCCTACGGAGGCCGATCCAGGCGATGTCCATGTTGAGCTTGCTCACGGCCTCTGCCGTATAGCAGTGACTCTGGCGGACATGCACGTTGAACGAACCGTTCGGCGAAAGGCGGTACGGTGCCAGGAAGAACGGTGCGCTCCTCCGGAGCTTGACACGGCAATTGGGCGTGTAGGGCTACAGACAGGCGCCTCGTACGGAGGCCGATCCAGGAGCTGTCCATATTGAGCTTGCTCGCGGCGGATAGTGTTGTTCAACAGACTGCGGCGCATGGCTTGCACCACGCCCGGAAGCGGCATATGTTATCCCTCGTGATTCCGATACACACACTCCGCGCTCAACATCCCACGGCCGGCGCCGCCAACGGCAGGCTTGTTACCGGCAGACACACCGTCAACTCATTGGTAACCGACATGCCCGAAGGCGGCCATTTCGCACGCCGTATCCTTGCCGCTGTAATGGCAACCGCCTCGATTGTCGCGGCCCTGGTTGCGGCTCATGCGCAACTTGCGGCACAGCCGGCAACACCCGGCGCGTTTCACGAACCGACCCCCGACGCCCCACGCAATGCCGCGGCCGAGCTGGGCGTTGCGCTCCGCAGCGGCGAATTGCCGGTTACCGATGCGCCCATGCCATCGGACCCCGCGCCCAATCCGGAGAAGCGTTCGGTGGCGTTGGCAGGGCTTCTTTCGGCCGCAGTCCCCGGCGTGGGACAGGCCTATGCCAAGGCCCCGTGGTGGCGCACTGTTCTGTACGGAGCAATCGAAGCCGCCGGCTGGGCAACGTTCGCCGTGTTCGACGCCAGGAACCGAACCGCGACACAGGATTTCCAGAACTATGCCGACGCCCACTGGAGCGTTGTGCGTTATGTGGATTGGGTTGCAGCCAATTATCAGGGATGGTCCGGCGCGGATGTGGACAAGGCCACCGTTGCCGACGCGCTGGCCAACATCCATCGCACCACCGATCCCAATGCGCCTGCCTGGGAGAAGATCGACTTCGCGCAGCTCAACCGGATGGAGCGCGCCGTTACGGGCGGATTTTCGCACACGCTGCCAGCGCACGGCGACCAACAGTATTACGAGGAGATCGGCAAGTACTTTCAGTACCGCTCCGGCTGGGACGATCACATCGCGTTCGGCGATACGCTGATCATCGATCCCACGCGCGTAAGCAACAACAATCGCAACTACGTGGGCCAGCGCGAGGATGCGAACTCCTTTGGCAGCGTGGCCGTTACGGCTGTAGGCATTGTGGTTGTAAACCATCTGGTAAGCGCGGTGGATGCCATGCTGGCGGCCCGGCACTACAATGCGTCGTTGGGCGCGGAGATGCACGGCGAACTGCTGCCCAACGGCGAGCGCTCGATGGCCGCGACCATCACCCTTCGCGTGGGATTCTGACGCAACCCGCGCAGCGGTTTCGCATAACAACATGAACGCGCCCCCAAGGCCATACAGCTTTGGGGGCGCGTTGTTTATAACGCCCTGTCACCTGACGAGGGCTATCGATCGGCTACCACAAGGCGCGTGCTGGCCGGCTCGCCGCTGCTGCGGACCGTAACCATGTACGTGCCGGCCGCCCACCCCTCGGTGGCCATCGGCAGCACCATGCGCTTGTTGCCCGCGCCAACAGTGCGCCTGGCAATCTCGCGACCGAGAAGGTCCGCTACCACAACGGTTGTAGGCGCATTGGGATCCTGTTGGAAGGCGAGGCTGAGCACGCCGTGCCGCACAACTGGATTGGGATAGGCCGCCACGTTTCTGCCCCCAGCCGACCCGTTGACCGCAATTGTTCCGTCGTCGCCAATCGCCGGGTCGGGCGAACGCTTGGGCAGCGCATAACACAGCGAGCTGCCGCCCGTCAGCGAGAACCACGGCACAAAGACATACGACCCTGTGGCATACGTCTTATCATGCACCTTCACGCATTGCTCAACGGTTCCGGTCGGGGGGAAAACCGGCGACGCTGTTGTGTTGTTGCATGGTGTGTTGCCGGCGATATCGGTCTTGATTACATAGATCTGATTGGGATCGCCGGGCGGAACGATATTGGTGCTGTAGGTAAGGCCCGCGATGGCGAACCCCAGCGTATACGGGGCCACACTGTTGGTTGCCTCGGCCACCTCCTCGCCGTAATCGTCATCGCTGCCGCCGTACACGTTAAATGCGCCAACCGCGGCCAGCGAGCCCTGTGCAAATTGCTGCATGAAGATATCGCTGGCCCCACCAAGC
>CBHYLN010000150.1:0-13103 GCA_966128725.1 uncultured bacterium
TTGATCGCGTTGGACGCCACACCGAACCAGTTGCCGCCGTTGCGATTGTAGCAAAACAACTGCCCGGAGGTTGGCCCCCTCTCGATCTGCAGACCACCGCCCACGCCGAACACCTTGTTCCAGGCCTCCCACTCGTCGATGCGCACCCACGCCTCGAACGTTGCGGCCTGCGTTCCGGAAAGCTCGGGGATGGTTCCGAAATCCACGTAGTCATTAACGCCATCGAACTCCAGATATGCGTTCGCCGCATTGGCCTGCCAGCCCGCCGCCGTATCCCGACCGGCGAACGCCTGCGCGAACTCGCCGGAAGCCCCGTCGTGGCTGATCTCCACCAGGATATTTGAAACGCCCGTCCATTGATACGGCGCGGTAAACTGAAGGGTCTGCCAGCCGGCGGCGGCGAACGTTGTGTTGGCGGAGTACACCGTCACGAAATCGGCGCCGTTATCGAACCCGGCCGCCGACACCGAGGGCGCGCTTTTCAGGCGCACGGTCAGATTGCCAACGGACAGGCCGGCCGTACGGGCGTTCAACCGAATGCCGCCAATCGACGAGGCCCCACTGAGCCCCGCGCTCTGCAACTGCGCCCGCGTCACCACGAACTGCATGCGGCTTGGCCGTGTATTGGCCTCCACGCTGGCGTTGCCCTCCGGCAGCAGGTGCGTGGTTTCGTTGGCGATCGTTGCAATCCGCGACGAGGGAACAAGGCGCTTGTATGTGGAGAATGTTGGCGTGCGCACCAGCCCGAACGAATCCGGCGACGCCGCGCCCACGCGAAACCACGGATACTCCTGCGCGGTGGAATCCAGCCGGCCGGTATGCCGATTCACAAACGCATAGGTGGCGTAATCCCACTCGCCGCAGGCATACTTATCCTGCGTGGTGCGCGGGTCGCACTTCAGCGTGTGATACATCAGGATTTTTCGGAAGCTCTGCGAGGCATCCGGAAACTTCCACACGCCACGCCGCGTGGTGATCGAATCGAACGTGAGCGTTTGCACCCACACGGTGTCCGACTGCTGCGCCGCCGCCGTACCGACCGCAATGCCAAACAGGGCCAGGGCCGCAAGCAGTATCATTCGTGGATTCATGATGGTCGCTGGGATCGTGGAACGGATTTGGGAACCGGCCAACGGGGCCATCGGGCCCGTGCCAGCGCAAAGATACATTGCCGATTTGATGCGGAGGTTGCAGGCCAGGCGACCGGACCCAACGCCGCAAACACGAAATGCGCTACCTTCGCTGCATCATCGACATACAAATACGGCGGCATCCGCAATGCAACATCTACGAAGAGCGGCGCTGTGCATACTGCTTCTGGCGGCCACGCATGGCGCATCGGCCCGCATCATCTTTGTTGACGGATCGCTGGCGGCGGACTGCCCGGCCAGCTACGACCCTGTCACACGCACATGCGGCGGCGGGGCGTACACGGCATTCGCGCGCCTGAGCGGCGCGGCCAACGTCGCAACCACCGGCGATACGGTGGTGCTGCGCGCCGGAACGTACAACGAGCAGCTTGCGCCCAAAGGCTCCGGCACGGCCGCGGCGCCGGTGATCTACTCCAGCCCGAACGGCGAAACCGTTGTGATCACCGGAGGCGCGCTTTCGCCGGCCATCTGGGTGGAACGGCTGGAGCATGTCGTCATCCAGGGCCTGGTGGTGCGCGATGTTGGGCGATGGCTTGCGGTGCTGGGCTCGAACCATATCACGATCCGCTCCAACCGATTCCTGAACGCCAACGACGCGGGCGGCAGCTCGAAGACGGGATTGTTCTTTCAGGGATCGGACTACAATGTGGTGCGCGACAACGTGATCGATACCTCCACGCAGGACAACGTGGCGCTGGTGGATTCCGACCACAACCTTATCGAGCGCAACAGCATCACACGCGCTGCGCATACGCTGTGGGCGATCAAATGCGGAAGCTACAACGTGGTGCGCGGCAACTACTTCCACAACGAGTATCAGAAGATCGGGGAGATCTACGACTGCGACGGTGTCGGGTACGGCGACTTCGGTTTCCCGAAGCTGACCTCGCTGGACAACACGAAGTACAACGTTGTGGAGAACAACATCTTCGCGCACACGGCCACGCCGATCGACGCCTCGCCCTATGCCGGCATCCAGCTTGCCGGGCAGCACAGCCTTATCCGCGGCAACATCTTCTACGGCTGCATCGGGCCACCCCTGGATCTTACGCTGTATGCCGACGAGGCGCGCAACACCTACGGCAACAGGATCGGCGGCAATGTGTTCCACGGCAACGGCTTCGGGGGCGTGGCCGTATCCGGCGTGCAGGGCGCGGGTTATCGCTTCGCCGACAACATCCTGCGCAACAACGTGTTCAGCCGCAATCGCTTTGTCCGCTACGATACACGCTGGCAATGGTACGCCACGCTCGACGGCCAGCCCGTGCAGATCATCACGGGCCGCACCGATGGCGTTGTGTTTCAGCGGAACGATCTGTTCAACACGGCACCCAACGAGCCGTGGCTTGTGGCCTATGGCGACAGGACGGCGGCGTCCAACCCGCCATCGCAATCGATTGCGTGGTGGGAAGCCCAGCACCCGGCCATGTTCGCCGGCACGATGCAGGCCGATCCGGCATTTGTTGACACCGCCGCGCACGACTTCCGCGCGCAACCTGGCAGCCCGTTGATTGATGCCGGCATGTTCCTTACGCAGACCGTGGGGGCGGGAAATTCCGAAACGATGGTGGTTGCCGATGCCGGCTGGTTCCGCGACGGATACGGCATTGCGGGGCTGGCGGGCGATACGATCCAGTTGCAGGGCAGCACGCAGCGCTCGGTGATTGTGGGGATCGATTATGCAACGAACACGCTGACGCTTCAGGGGCCGCTGAGCTGGGCGAACGGCCAGGGCGTAAGCCTGCGCTACAACGGCGCCGCGCCGGACGTTGGCGCGTTCGAGGCCGAGGCGCCAAGCGGTATCGAAACGCACACCGCGGCCGCCGAACAGTTCGTGCTGTTTCCGAACCCTACGTTGGGCCGCGTGAGCGTCACGTTCCCGCCCGGCATGGCCTTCACGCCGCGCGTGCGTGCCGTGAACGCATACGGCGATGTAGTCCAGACGCAGGAGCCGCGCCCGGCCAACGGCAGCGGCGTCTGCATGCTGGACCTGAGCAACCAGCCCGCGGGCGTGTACATGGTGTTGGTTGAATCCAGCGGGCATGTGGTGGCGCTCCGATGCGTGCGGTGGTAGGGGCGGCCGTCCAGCACACTGCTTCCGGGATTTCATCCGCCGATGCCGCCCCCGGGTACCCATCGCTCGCAATCTCAACCCAGGTCACTATTTTTGTGGGCTCACCCATCCTCTCTCTCCTAAAACACAGGACCCCATGAAGTATCTGTTACCGCTTCTGTTTGTGCTGGCCGGCGTGGCGGCCTACGGGCAAACCCGCTTCGACGTGGTGATGACGGTCGACGGCGCCGAACGGCAGTGCATCGTTGTGCGCCCAAGCGGCAACGCACCACCGGCAGGTTATCCCGTGGTGTTCATGTTCCACGGCACCAGCGGCGATGGCGAGAAGTTCTACAACATCTCCGGATGGAAGGAGAAAGGCGAGGCCGAGAAGATCGTGACGGTGTTTCCGTCGTCGCTGCGTTACTGTTTCACCGACGATTTCGATTCCACCAAACACGCGACGACAACCAAGTGGAACTGTGGCGAATCTCAGCAGAAGAAATGTGATGGGGTTGTGATGAAGGACGACATCGCGTTCGTACGCGCGATCGTCGACACGGTGAAACACATGTTGCCGATTGACAGCCGGCGCATCTATTGCTCGGGGTTTTCCAACGGCGGTGTGTTCGCCAGCAAGCTTGCCGTGGACATGAGCGACGTCTTCGCGGCAGCGGCGGCGGCGGCAGGCCCGCTGAACGAGCTTGATTCGATGGCGCCGGCAAGGCTGGTCCCATTTGCCTTTACCATCGGCGATGCCGACGAACATATCGTGGCATCGCTTGGCCGTTCGTGCCCGTTCAACGACACATGTCTGCTGGTGTTCGACAGCTTCCTAAAACGTTACCTCGGCGTGCTGAATCTGTCGCCGGCCTACGAGCGCGATTCCACGGCATTGGCGCTGATCTATCGTTACACCACGCCTGCCACATCGGGCGCGCCCCCTTCACGCCTGCTGTTCGCGCTGTTGAAGGGATTAACGCATGAGTACCCGAATGGCGTCAACTATCCGGTAGCGGCAACGAACTTCCTGTGGACGTTCTTCAACCAGTACACGCTGCCCGCCGGCGTTGCCAACGAACGGCGCACGACGCCCGCGATGGCGGCCTATCCCAATCCCGCATCGGGGTATCTGGTGCTGAAGGGAGATGGCGTGATGACCGTGACACTGACCACGCTGCTGGGCCAGCGGGCCTTCAGCACAACGGCGACGGCGGGCCAGCGGATCGAGCTGCCACGGCTTGCCGGCGGCGCCTATGTGGCGGAGATCACCGGTAACGGGGGGCGGGCGGTATCGATGATCGTGATCGAATAGGCCGCCGCGGAGACGGCCACCGCAGGCGGAACCCTGGGCGAGAATACATCCGGTATCGGGGGGCGGGCGCGTGAGCAGTTCTCACGCGCCCGCTGTGTTTGGTGCCGCGGCATCACGTATGATTATCAGGGCAGCGTGCTCAGGCCTCCGGCTCTTCAAGCCGCTCGGCAAACCACTCGCGCCACGCCTCCGGAAGCGCCTGGGCCTGGCTGGCCCGGCGCAACAATTCCTGATCGCCGCGTTTGCCGGCGTACAGGACCACGATGTCGGCCACTGAAACATTGCCGGCGTCGCGCGCAAGCAGGACGATCGCGTTGCCGGCCTCGACCTCGCCTTCCTGCAACACGCGGAGATAGAAACCGGTGCGCCCGCTGGCAAGGAATCGCTTCACCATGTCGGGGCGGTTGAACCGTATCCCGAGTTTGAAACACGGCATGCGTGGCTGCGTGACCACGAACTCCGCCGTGCCTATCCGCAGTTGATCGCCGATGTTCACCTCCGCCTCGATAAGCCCTTCGGTGGTAAGGTTCTCGCCGAACGCCCCAAAGGGCAGTTCCTCCAGGCCCAGCTCGTTTCTCCAGAAGTCGTAGTGCTCCAGCGGATAGGCGTACACGGCCTTGTCCGGGCCGCCGTGCACGGATAGGTCGGCCTGCTCGTCGCCCGCCACGTTCAGCCGCCGCACCGCAACAACGCCGTCAACAGGCTGCTTGAAGATGCCGGTGACCACAGGTTCGCCGTGCGAAACAACCTCGCGCGGACGCCCCACATTTATCGATATCAGTTTCATGTGATGTGTTCCATGTAATCCATGTTGCCATGGGAATGCCTGCACGCCGTTGCATGCGCGATACGTAGCCTGTCGCCACCGGTCATGCATCGCACACATGCGCGCGCAATGTACGGCATGCGCGCCAGGGTTGCGCCCGCGCGACGATTCCGCAAGCCGGAAGAAGTATGCCGGCACGGCATCCGTTATCATTGCACCGTAATCGCGCGGCCCCCACACATGGCATCGCCCCCCCCGCCCCCCCCATGCACAGCAGAACCGGCTCCGGCGATGCCGAGCCTGCTGTGCTGTATTCTCACACTCTCTCTCCTATCCAACAACCTGATTGCACCCGGCTGTCTGCGGCGCCGGGGCAACCAGCACGTATCAACCAATCGGGCCGGCATGCGGATAGTTCCGGTGACGCGCTGTATCCGTGCAACGCCCATCGGTGCCGGGATTCGCGGCCCCGCGCCATGCCCGACGCAACCTTCGTTGTTCGCCGGACAAACACCGTACGTGAGACAACGAATACCCTTTATGCAAACGTTCGGGAGGAGTTATCAATGAAGATGCAGTGGCTACTTGCAGGCATGATGGCGGCAACGATCAACACGGCCGCCCTTGCCCAGAATGCGCCTCCGGGGGAGGCACAGACAAGCGTGATCGCCCGCCCCAAGGGCGATCAGATCGTATGCAACGTTTCGGGAACGGGCATCATTGTCATCAGGCTGGCCGATGGATCGAGCCTGGAAAGCGAGGCATCGGCAAGCGGAACAACCACGCTGGAAAGCCAGGGTGAGTATCTGACCGATATCGAACGTGTCAGGATCGCCGCGGGCGATCTGGATGCCGCCGATGTACCGGCCGGCACATTGCTCACCTTGCAGGAACTGAGCATCACCGGCACCGACGCGAACTACGGCGATTATTCGTTCTCGCTGGACGTTGACCGCCCTGCGGCGAACTCGACGCTCAAGGCCAATCAGGCCCATGAGGATTTCCCCGCCACCGCGGATATCTATGCGAACGTCACCGGCACGATAAGCGGCCTGCCCGGCACGTTCACGAACAACACACAGTGCCACATGCGGGCCACGAACCTGACAACGTTCGCGCCACAGGTGAACGAGGCCTACGAGTTCGTGGAGGATGTGGAGTTCTCGAACGAGGACGGCACAACGTTCACGATCCCGGCCGGCGCGACGATCACGTTGAACTGATCGCCCGCGGCATCGCGCTACACGATTGATGCCTCCTCAACGGCACCAGACCCGTTGGGGAGGCATTGCCGATTGGGCTCCTACCCCCTCCGCATCCCCGCCAACAAGCACAATGTTACCTTCGCCTGCAATCGAAGATCATTCCCCGTACGCGCCAACCACGCATCGGCAGGATGCAATGGCGGGACTGAACCACGGACACGGCGGACGATTCCTTCCGGCCCTTCACGAATACCGAGCATCGCGATGAACCGAGTGATACTGGCGACCATCGTTTTCATGTGTGCGTACACGGTTACCCACGCCCAACGCAACGTACTGCTCATCATCGCCGATGACCTGGGAACCGATTACTGCGGATTCTCGGAGGACGCGGCCGACACCGCAAGGATGCCGAACATCGGAGCGCTGCTGCCGCGTGGCGTGCGGTTCGCGAACGCGTGGGCATCACCTACATGCTCGCCCACACGTGCCGGCATCCTTACCGGCCGCTACCCATTCCGCACGGGCGTTGGGGTGGCGCTCTCCGGGACCGACTACCCTGACCTGCAAGCCACGGAGATCACGCTGGCGCAACTGCTGCACGCCCGCACGCCAACCCCGTACGCAACAGCCAACGTTGGCAAGTGGCATCTCAACCAACGCGTTCAGGAGAAGCTGAACTATCCGGCGCTGTTCGGCTACGACTATTACGCCGGGAATTTTCTGGGCGAGCTGACCGACTACTACAACTGGAACAAGATCACCAACGGCGCAAGCACAACGTGTACAGCGTACGCCACCACACAGGCCGTGAACGACGCCATCGCCTGGCTTGGCACGGTCCCCACCGAGAAGCCGTTTTTCCTGTGGCTGGCGTTCAACGCACCGCACACACCGTTCCATGCCCCGCCGGACTCGTTGCACACGGTGCCGGGCCTTACCGGAACCCAGGGGCACATCAACCAGAACCCGAAGCTGTATTTCAAGGCGATGATCGAGGCGATGGATACCGAAACCGGCAGGCTGCTGGGCTGGCTGGCCGCGCACGGGCGCCTGGACAGCACCACCATCATCTTCATCGGCGACAACGGCAACGTGAAGCGGGTGTCGCAGATCGCCGACACGGCGCACGCGAAGGGCACGTTGTACGAGTACGGCATTCGCGTGCCGTTTATCGTTGCCGGCCCGGACGTGGCCAACCCCGGCCGCGTGAGCACCGCCCTGGTGAACACGGTGGATATCTTCGCCACGGTGCTGGAGCTATGCGGCGTTCCGGCCTGGCGCGATTCGATCCCCGCCGGCGTCGCGATCGACTCCCGCAGCCTGATGCCGTTGCTGGCCAATCAGCCGGGGGCAACGCGCAACTGGATATTCAGCGAGCAGTTTACGCCAACACCCGCCGCTGCCGACGGCAAGGCAATCCGCAACGCGGAATACAAGCTGATCCGTTTCGACAAGGGCGGCGAGGAGTTCTACAACGTTGCCGCCGACCCCAACGAAGCCCGCAATCTGCTGGCGCTGGGGCGCCCGCTGTCGGCAATCGAGCAGGGCAACTACGATACGCTCTGCAACGCGATGAACACGCTGCTGGGCCTTGCGCCCTGCACGGGCACGGTGTCGGCGCCGGCCGAACGCGCCGAGGCCGCGATCAGCATCGTTCCGAATCCGGCCGCATCGCGCGTACTGCTCGGCGGGCTTGGCAACTGGCAGTCGGTACGGTATGCGGTGATCGCAACCAACGGCACGGAAGTGCAAAGCGGCAGCCTGCGACCGGCCAACGGCACGGCATGGCTGGAGATCCCGCTGGCCAACGGCCACTACATGCTGGCGCTGACATTGCCCAACGGACAACGCCGAAGCCTGGCGCTGGAAATCCAGCGATAACAGGCGCGGCCCTGCACGTTCGCGTTCCCCGCTTCGCGTTCCGCCCCGGCATGTAATCGCCTGGCAGCCGGCGCGGATTTGGTATCATTGCCGTGGCCGCTGTCGACGGCGGCCCCGGCAATGGCGGCATCCACGGAACACGGAGCAACATCATGGCGGAACGCCCAACCACCGGCCCTGTGGCGGCATTGATGGACGAGTTCGAACGTGCGGCATCGGAGCTTGCGCGGATTGTTGGCGGGCTGGCCGATGATGCGTTCCATGCCGTGCGCGGCGCCACAACCACCGAACCCGATTGCAGTTCGATTGCCGCCATCATGCGGCACGTGGTGGATGCGGGTTATGCCGAGGCCGACGAGTTCCGCGCGGTCTTCGGTATCGAATCACAACAGCCGGAGCCCGGGCCGAACACGCCGGCGCAGTGCCCGCAAGCCCTGGCGGACATGGTGGAATACATGGCCGCGACGCTGGAGGGGCACTGGGAGATGACCGGCGAACAGAACAACGCCTGCCTGATCACGGTGCCGTGGGGCACGGTGTACACGTTCGAGCAGTTGTTCGAGCACGCCATCGTCCATATCCACAGGCACCGCCGGCAGATCGAGCGGTTCCTGGCGAAGCAGTAATACACGAAGGGAATCATGTCCGACAGGATCACAACAGGGCCGGTGGCCGCGATGATGGATGAGCTGGAACGCGCCACGCGCGAGCTGACAGCAATCCTGGAAACGCTTGGCGATGATGAATTCCTGCTGGTGTGCGACCCGGAGGCGCAGGACCCCGACTGTGTCTCGATAGCAACGATTGTTGCCCACGTGGCGCGTTCCGGCTGCGGCTACGCGGATTATTTCCGCTCGGCGTTCGGCACGGAACCCGCGCGGCCGGCAATGGACCTTGCAACTCGTGCCGGCTGCATACAGGCCCTTGCGGCAATGAACGCCTACATGGCCGCGACGCTGGAAGGGCACTGGACCATGACCGACGAGGAGGGCACGGCAATCGCCATCACCGTGCGATGGGGTCCGGTCTTCAACTTCGAGCCGTTGTTCGAGCACGCCATCGTACATGTGCTGCGGCACCGCCGGCAGATCGAGCGGTTCCTGGCCCCGGCATAACGGCACAGCCGCATATGCACGGCAGCGCGTTGTTCAACCGGCCGGTTTGTTCAGCATACTGGTTTGTTCAGCATACTGGTTTGTTCAGCATACCGGCCACCGTTGCCGCCCATGCGCGCACAAGGGCAGGGTTGCGCCAGTCGCCCCGTGCGCCGAAGGTGATCACCACCAGCAATCGCCACCAGAAGCCAAGCCGGTGCAACTCCACGGCTCCGGCGAAGTGCGCCACGGCAATCGGCCGTATGCCGGCAACCGACGCAAGCGACAGGCGCACCCAGGTTTCGGCCGCCGAGCGTGCGGTCTGGCTTCCCTTGCGCATCTCGGCCCCCACACTGAACAGGACCAACGGGCAGCCGGCCAACGCCCCGGCATGTTGTTTCAGAAATTGCACCGCCTCCGGCATCAGGCGTTGAAAGTATAACGCGCTGCCCAGCACCACGGCCGAGTAACACGTCGCGTCGCCAACCGAGGCAGCCGGGCGCAGGTCAACTTCGATTGATTGTTCGCGCAGAACCGCGGCCACCTGCTCGGCGATCTCGCGCGTCGATCCGCCGCGCGTTGCGAACGTTACTAATACCGGAAGCCGGCTGGCATGTTTCTCCGTTGAGGTTGGCATGTTCACTCCGTTGCGAAGGATGCTCGCCGTGCGCCACCAAGCCCACCCAATGGTTGATGCATGCACGGTGCCGTGGAGTACCTACGAAGCGACGGCCCCCACGGATGTGCTCGCGCTGCCACCGGCCACGGCGGTATGCTCAATCGCGGCGACGGACCGGCACACCGCGTAACAATCATCGAACAGCGCAATGGCGTAACCGCCGGCCGGCGTGCGTCGGGTAAGCCGCGAGCATCGCATCACACCCTCCACCACGCGAGCATATTCGGCGATCAGGTTTCCGGGGCCTTCGGCAAGCAGACCGAACCCCGCACGTAATGTCGCCGTGGTGGCCTTCACGTAACGCCCCATGTCGCGCCAGCCCCCAAACAGCCGGGCATGCGCCTCGTACAGACGGCCGATGATTGACTCGGGATCGGCCGGGGCGGAATAGAAGAACAGCGAGCAATGGGCAAGGTTGTGATCCCACAGCAACGGGTGGCTGGCGCCCAGGTCGATCGCGTCGATCGCGGCCGGCACAACGGTGCACTCGGCCACATCCTGAAAGATGAACTCGAATTGCCTGCGCCGCGTCTCGCGCCAGCAGTCGCATTCGAACAGCATGCGCATGGTTGTGCCGTCGGCGCTCACAACCGTGATTCGCCCGTCCAGAAATCCGTGGTAGTTGCGGCTCAGCTCCTCGAACGTGGTCATGCGGCTGGTTATGTGGTATATCGGCCTGTGGCGTGGATCAGCAAATGCCCGCGTGTAGCGCGCAGGGGCGGCGCGCGCCGCATCATCGGTACCGCGCAAGGCTCCCGGCAGCGGATGGGCTCTCAACGCCACGATTCCGCCCTTATCTCGTCGCTACCTCTCGCGCGGGGATTACCCTTCCCCCAATTCCCGCAACTCAGCGGCGCACCAGTGCTGCTCGTCGGCAGGCACCTGGGCATACAGCTCCATCGCACGGGCGCGCGATGATTGGAAGCCGGCGGCGTCACCGGCGGCGCGGTATGCAAGCGCGCACACGGCTTGGCCGAAGAATTGCTCGAAGGCCGGCGCGTTGTTGGCTTCGCATACGGCAATGCAGCGCGCCGCGGCCTGGGCGGCGGCTTCGGGCTGACCGGCCTGCAGCAGCGTGCGCGTAAGCCTGTACTCCGCCCGCTCCTCCTCCAGCCACGTTCCGGCCAGCTTCCAGTAGGTGAGGCCGTTCTCGGCGGCGAGGATCATCCCGGCGGTTTCCTCGGCATCACGATCCGCTTTTTCCTCCAGCGCGGCGGCCAGATTGTTCCCGCCGACAGCCAGGGTTCTGTTATGCGCTCCTCCCCGCGGAAGCGCGGGCGCCGCAAGCGCCACAGCCTCGCGATACGCGGCAATCGCGGGCTTGAACTCCCCCCGCCCCGCGAACGGACCAGCGGCAATCGCCAGCACCGTGATACGATCCTGATCCGAAAGCCCATCCAGCGCTCCGGCGTCACCGTCGCAATACCGCAGCACCGCCATGCTGCGCGCCAACGAGCCGGCGGCCGCATCATCACACATCGGAAGCGCGCGCAACAACGCCAGCAGCGCAAGGCCGCGATCGAACTGCCCCAGATGTTCGCCGAACACATGCGTTACAAGCGACGCATACCGCGGTATGTGCTCGGCCGCCGTGACCAGATGCAACGAGGATTCCAACCGCGCGGCAACATCGGCCGGCGAATCGCCGTGGCTGTTCCAGGCATCCTGCAGGAAGGTGTCGAGTGTCATGATTGGTCCACAGAGAAAGTGAGATGCACGTTAACCGCGCGTGCGGCGCGCGCCAGCCCAATCCACACCAACATCAACAGCACCGCGAAGCCGGTCGGCAAGCTGCGCGGCGCCATGCTGTATGTGGCGCAGGTTGATGATCTGATGCTCCAGCTTCGGCACGGGATACCAACTGAAGCCGCTTTCGGCGGCAAGCAGATCGAGCGTATCAACCGTGGAGTCCACCATGGCGTCGCAGGCGCGCCAGTAGGCCAGCGTCTGCTGGCGCGTATACGGCTCGGGCAGCAGCGGCAGCGCGCTGGCGGGGTCAGGCGGCCCGGCGATGGCATCCGGATACTGGTTCTCCGCCTGGTGATGTTCCCACGGGACAAAATCGTGCTCGGTTGGCATCATGTACAGATGCGCGAAGAACAACGTGTGATACGCGATCTGCCACGGCGCGTTGGCGTGGTTGCCACCAAGCCACAGCTCGTCCGGATATCGTTCGATCGCCTGCCCCAGCATCGCCAGCGAGGCATGGTACTGGCTTTTCAGGATCGCCCGCAGCGACGCGGTCACCGCTGGATTATTCTCGCTCACGTCAGCTCCTGCAATTGTCGGAGGTTCCGGGTTGATATGTGATAGGCCCAGTGTCGCGGCCAGACGCATTCGGCTATTCGCCGCACGCGAACGGCACAACAATCTCCTTCCAGACCCGCGTGCCCTTCACGCGCGCACGGACAAGCAGCCGCTCGCAGCCGGTGTCGCGCAGCCAGAACGGCACGTGGAACTCGCCGGCATCGCCCAGCACGCCCACCTCGGCAACCTGCTTGCTGATCACCTTGCCGCTGGTGCCGCCCTTTACCTCCAGTTCGATCTTCCAGGTTGTGCGGTACTCGCCGGGCGTGCCGGCCACGATCACATCCACCAGCGTCTCGGTGGAAGGTTCGCGCGCCGCTCCCTCGCCGATCACCGTGTTCCATAACGACGCGTCGGGGGAAATCGGGTCGGAAAGTTTGCCGGAGTAGTGCAGGTATAATCGGGCTTCAACAGCGCGGATCGTGATCGTCTCCGGACCGCTTATGGCCGTGGACGCAACAAGGAGGAACAGAAGAAGGAAGGCGATCGAGCGTGTCATGAGGGCTCCCGTACCAGATGTGGAGAACGGCGGATGCGCGCACGGCCAGGCGGCACGACGCGGCTGCCGCGAATATAGCCAGCAGGATGCGGAAGCTCATAACAACGCAGGGCCCGGCGCATTGCCAGGCCCCACGGTTCACCATCCGGC
>CBHYLN010000151.1:0-13030 GCA_966128725.1 uncultured bacterium
ATACACAGCCGACTCCAGCCCCAGCATCACCGGGGCGAATTGGTCGCGGAAACTCTGCGGCTGTCTCTCCAAATACCCCCGAGTCCATTCAAGCAACGCGGTCTGGCGCTCGTGCGACATCCTCGATATGTAGAACAGCATCTGGCGCCAGGCATAGGCCGCATTTTTCACGTGGATCAATCGCGCATGCCACCCGGCCGTACGCACCTGCAAACGATACACCAGCCATCCGAAACAGTTCTGGGCAAGGTTCTCCAACAACGGGCGCAGTTCGTTGCCAAGCCCCAAACCACCGATCAGTACGGCAAGGTTCTGCGTGGTGACAATCTGCTGCTGCTCGATAATCATCCCGTTCACCGCCGGCCTGGCCCGGGCCGGCGGCACACCGGCACGTTCGGCACAGAACGCCATCAGCGGGTTCGGCGCCTTCGAGGTACCGCCGAACAACGTACGCGGCAACGGCGGTTGCAGGCGTAGGACACGCTCATAGTCCAGATTGTAGTAGGCGGCGTACACGGAGTTCAACAGCATGCTTGCGGCCTGCCAGGCGGCTTCCAGAAACTTGCCGGAGAAATCGCCCATGAAGATGTCGGTGGCCAGCTCCTCCACCAACGGCAAATTCAGTCCCGCGGTTTTGGCGAGCGCCGAAAATTCACGGAGAAGTTTATTCGGGATAATTGCATGCGGAAATGATGTAATCGCAAGCAAGGCAACATCGTGAAGAGCGTTCTGTGCCCGCTGCCGATGCGCGTCGTCATCGGTTCGCACAATGGCCATCGCGGCAACCCACGGCAATTCATGGATCCCCACCTGCTTCTGAAGATCCAACAGCAACAGCGACCGCCGCCGGCGAAACGCCCTGTATACGGCCGCGTACAGCCTGCGCAGAACGGGATCGGCAATCCCACCGGCATTCACGTCGGCGGTCATCTGTGGCAGCAGGGTCGCCAGCACATCGGCCGAAGTGATCAGGCCGCGCCCAACCAATGCTTCCACCGAGTCGGCGCGGCAACGCTCCACCTTCCTGGCCAGGCAGTCCGGCACCGGAATGGGTTTCGCACCAGCCCAGCCCCACGCCGGATCGGGATCGATTGGCGTTGTGATGCTACCCGGATCATCCAGCCCGTCGTTATGCGCGAAGGCGTTCAGCCGCGCAACCAGAACGGCGGCAAGATCCGCGTGCGTTGGCATCGTTGCCGCATCATACTGTTGTTGCCGCAGCAGGCGGCATCGCTCCGAACCCGGCTCGCCGCGCTTGGCCACGTACTCCGCGAGTATCAACCGGATGCGCCCAACTTCGCGGCCGGAAAGCGAGGTCGGGTTATCCACGCAGCGCTCCAAAAACCGGCGCACCTGGAAGAACTGCTTGCCCGGGTTATCGGGACGCCCGCAAAGCCTGTGCCGCGCGCGGCTTTCGTTGCACTGGCTTAGCAGCTTGGCCGCATCGGTACGCCAGTCGTCGCCGTAGCGTTGGCACGGCCAGCCACCCGCAACCCTTGTTCGGCCCGCGAGCGTCGCCGACTCGCCACCTTCGCGCTCCACAAACGGAACGGGACCGGCAACAGTCCGTAGGAACAGGGCGATCATCCGGTCGTACAACGGTATCCATACGTGAGCCGCCTCTTTCTCCGCCAGCACACCGCGCGAAGCCTTCACATGGCCAAGCCGCATGATGGTGGTTCCCACATCCTGCAGGAACACACGCCCGCCCACCGGTTGCGGCCGATCGGTTGGCTCGGGATAGAACCGCAGCCGCGAGAACCACGGCATAAGCAAATCCACAAGGTCCAGCGCCGCATCCGCTTGCCCGTTATCGACCAACCACAACACAACCAGCAACGCACCCTCTTCCGCGAGGGTCACCTGATACCGCCCGGCATGCAGCATCGTGCGCAGCTCGGCCATCCCCTCCTCGGTCAGGTAATATGCGTTCAACACGGCGCGGGCATCCTCCTCGGCAACACCGGGGAATCGGGCCAGCAACGAGCGTTCATGCGGCAGAAGCGGACCTTCGGCCAGCAGCGCGCCAGTAACAAAGCCGCCGGCGACAACCTCGGGCGTCACCCATGCCGGCACGCCCGCAATGGGCGTGCGTGCGCCTACCGTAAGCTTCCCGGTGCCGATCCCGGTAAGCACATCGTGCCATCGGGCGATCCGCTGCAACGCGCGTTCGCGTGTCGCCGGATCGTGGTGCGTGCTCGCTGTCGTAAAGGCGCGCGCCAGTTGGTATTCAACGTAGCCAAGATTGATACGCGGCTGCTGGAAGTTGTGGGGTTCTTCGGCGTCGTGATTCATGATGATGCGGAATTGGATGGGCCGCCCGCGATGCTGGCTATGGCCCGCATGGCGCTGCGGAAATCGCGCCAAAGGTAGTGAAGCGCCGATTCTTAACCACGGCCAATGCAGGGATGAATGTGGTGTGTGGTGAGCGTTGGAACTGTACACAGGAGGGTACTATTCCATGGGTCGTTTATGCCTCATTCACCGGCCGATCAAATAGCCATCAAATAGGCACAGCTTCAGAAGCGCCGAAACTGACGCGAAATTGGGCAATTTTGCGCAACAGCTGCCTATGCGATTCCGCCGATCAAATGGCCGTCAAACAGAACGGCCTCCAAACACTTGTTGAGAATCACACCGATCAGGGCATGGAATCACGCCCAGAAAGGTACGTACTTGGCATGCCGTTTTCCCTGATCGGGAGCATGTGGCTTGATCAACCCGTCATCCATTGTATCACGGATGATTCTGGAGGCTGTTGCAAGGTTCCGTTGAGCGATTCCAAACCGGTCACGCAGGCTCGTATTGGTCATCTCCTCTCTCCCCACGTATCGCAGGCAGGCATGCAGGTAGCAGGCACGCACCTTGTCAGCTTTGTCCATCTTGCGCAAGGGTTTATGTGCGAACAGAATCGCCCGTGTGAAGCCATCTCCGGTTTCGAAGACAGGAGCTGGCAACTGGTGTAGTTCCGTTTGAAACACGACCTTGTCGATGCCGCTGCCTCGCTCCTCGCAAATTCGAACGCGCCGCATGAACGATGCAAGGGCGTCGTTGCGTGATCGTGGTGGGCTGTCCAGAAAACGCTCGGTCTTCACAAGCGGAATCCCAGGATTGGTGATTTCCATCCTGTCATCAAAGATTTCGATCATCGGTCCCGCCCCGGTTATACCGAAGTCCTGATGGATCAGTGCGTTAGCAACCAGTTCGCGAATTGCAAGTTCAGGGAACATCGGCACCTCCGTGCGCAACGCCCTGCCAATTACCTCATTGCGAGGTAGAATCATGTTGATGTAATCGATCAATTCCTCAAATCCCGCTGCATAGCCCCTTGCACCCGGCAACTCTCGCACCGTCTGCAGGCGATCACGCCCCTTATAAATGATTAGCCGAACGGCCTTGCGCTCCAATCCCTTGAAGCTCTTCAATTGTTTGGCAAACAAGATCGCGCCGAGGTTTTGGATGTCCCACCCACCCGCAGCACATGGTGCGATCATTCGATCCTGATCAAGCCGATCCATGATACTGCCTGCATCAGTTGGAATAGGAAGCCCAAGAAGCTCAAAGTATTTCTGGCAGTCCAGGAGCGCAATTACTTCCGCCTCGCTTGCCCGCTCCCAGGCAATCTGTTCCTCGTAGGGACTGGATTGGAACACTAGCCACAGCGCCTGCTCAACTTTCGGATGATCCTTAAGCGGCTTTGAATACGAACCGATGTTGATATACTCCACCCCTGAAAAACGCACCGGCTTCCCCGAAGCGCGCGGAATCTCTAGCAGGACGACGTTACGTCCATCCAGATCAATCTCGTAAAATCGCAGATAGAGCCTTGGCTCCAGCAGACGTGTAAGCCAGTTAATCAGATCCTCGTTCCCCTTCTTAGCTAACGTCGGTTTGAATGTCGTTCCAACGACAGCATGAGTTTCATTCTCGACGCCCCACACTAGGTACGCATTCGCCTTGCCATCGAGCGCAGCCGAGTTACTGAGTGACGAAACGTTTTTTCCTATCTCATCAGGATTGGTGTTGTTGACCTTGAATTCCAGCCAAGACGTTTCAGCTGGTTGCTTTATAAGTTCTTGGATCAAGCCTTGCAAATACTCCGCACTTCGAATCGCATCCATGCATGCCCCCGAAACACTGTAACGTAGAAGTGAAATGACACACAGCTAACCACCATCAACAACATGATAGACCATCTGCAACAGCACCCTCTGTAACACCGAGGGTCGCACAACTCAGAAACGTGTTCGTTGAGATATTCAATAATCGATGGTCAGTGAGGACCAAATATGCCAGAAGCTGCTGGACAACACAGCAGGGTGTGGCCCTCACATGACATCATTCTGAGTGCAGCCGAGCATACGTTGACCCATCGCCAATAATGCAATGATGAAATGGCCAACCCTCAGCGGCGCGGAACTACCGCGCCGCTGATCAACAACAGACAGCCTCCCCGGCAACGCGCCGTTACAGGCTTTCCACCATGAGCCTCGTATCCGGCAGGACGCTCAGGAACGGCACCTTGCGATCGGGCCGGACCAGGCGGCTGATCGCGTTCAGCGCCGAGGCGATGGCCCCTTCCTGCCAGCCGGGAAGCGACGATACCTGATCGCCGACGATGAAGAACGTGGGCGCCGTCGCCCCGTCCACACCCGTCCCCTGCACGATGTGGTTGTAGTGGTGCACGCTCTCGCGCACGTTGTGCCACTGCGCCCACCCGCCCTTGATGTGGGCCATGTTCTGCCACGCGATCGTCACGCCGTGCTTCAGGCCCTCGGCGAACTCCGCGCCAAACCGCGCCGCGCCCTGGCGCGCGGTGTACAGGCGTTCATCCACGCTCATGTGCCCGAACCGGGCGGCGTTGTCGGCGAAATTGTAGGTGCCGGTGAGCACGCCCAGGCGGTCGTGGTAGGCGGTGGAGGGATACCAGATCTGCGTGATGGGGTCGTCGGTCCAGGAGATGCCGCCGTAGATGGGCACAACCCCGACCTCGGCGTCGTCCACGGTGAGCACGTCGCTCCCCTCGTCATCCCTGTGCTTGGTGATCGGCCGCCCCTGCCACAGCGAGCGATCGGCCTGCCAGCCTACCTTGGTGGTCACGGCCAGGAAACGCGCGGTTTCGTCCGGGTTGGCCTGCGCCTCGTACACGGCATGCAGGGCCTCCTTGAACTCCGGCGCAAACCCGTTGGGCTGATCGGGCGCCTGCAGCCGCTGCGACAGCGCGCGCTCCAGGAACGGGATCGCCAGGTTGCTGAAGCAATAGTCGGCGCGGAACGGCTCGGCGTGCCCCTCGGCCGTGATAACGTACTGCCCGGCCGTGTCGTCGTAGTCGATGCTCGTCACGGGGCTGTTCAGGTGGATCACCCCGCCCAGCATCGCAACCTGCTGCGCGAACGCGCGCTGCACCTGGTCCATCCCGCCAACCGGCTGGAACAGTGTGGGCTGCCAGAGGAAATCGACCGGCTGGTAGAACCGGGTCTTCTTCCAGTATTCCGATTCCAGCAGCCGATCAAGGCCGATTGCCTCCGCGATCACGCCGGGGCGCACGCCCGGCAACACGTCGAAGCCGGCGCGGTCGGAGGCGTCAATGTTGTCGTCCTGACCGGGCTCGGCCGTGCCCACCACGTAGCGGCCGTCGGCCGTGAGATCGCCGAAGGTCACCATCAAGGAGCGGAGTTGCTCCACGCGGACCGGATCGTTCCCGGCGTCGCCCAGCAATTCCCCGGCATGCTGGTACACCATCTGCGCAATCCACCCGCGGGTATTGTGCGTCAGTTGGCGGTTCACCACCGGGCCGTCACCGGTTGGGCCGCCGGTCATCTGCGTCATGTTCGACTCGCTGGCCATCACGTACACCTCCACCTCCACCCCGAACCGGCGCAGGTAATCCAGCAGCCGCTTGTGGCTGGACGGGATCCGGCCAGGCCCGGCGTTGAGATAGGGTTCGTGGTCGCCCACGGGGCGCTCGAACCGCACCACCTGCGGCTCGCCGGGAGCGCTGTACAGATCGCTGTTCACGTCCTCGGTAAGCGTATCGCCGGTGCGCAGCGTAAGGCAGCGCCCGCCGGTGCGGTCGCGCGCCTCAAGCACCGTTACCGTGATCGCGCTGTTGCGCGCCAGCAGCTCGTACGCCGTGGTCAGCCCGCCCACGCCGGAGCCGATCACCACCACGTGTTTTCCGTTCAGGCTGTCGCGTTCGATGATGTACGGATCGTACGCCACCTTCATGGACTCGTTGGCGGCGCTATCGAGCGCGGCCCACGCGCGGGCGGATCGGTTATGCAGCAAATACTCGCGACGACTCATCAACTGTGACATATGCAGGACCCCTTGGGTATGGATGATTAGGCGTGTGGGGGAGGGGAGTATGCGCCATTCGGCAGCGTGCGCAACATACCATCCCGCAACGCGCGGCGAGTACTCAACAATTACTCAGCGGGGGTGGTGGTGGCGCGTGCGTGGTTGTTCAGGGATGGGGGGGTGGGGTACTGGCTGCTCAGGTTGGGGGTGAGGGTAACGTGGAGGTAACAGATTTGATAGTGACGAATCTCAAACTTGATTTTAGCGGAAGCGGAAGGCTCTGCGAAGTTGCGTGTGCGTCAATTAGCTCCACTCCCCTGTTGATGTATCGTTGCGTCTACAGGCATTTCCATCTCGAAGCCTAAGCAGAGCCCTGCCCTCGTGACAACATCGGCGACCGCGTTCCAGGTATTCCGGGCCTCATCGAGATCAACAAGCAAACGCGTCGATATCCCCTGCGTCTTGTCGGGACTGATGAAGGGCAACGCATTGGTGTACTCGATCGTCGGCCGCACAAAGCCGTCCGGCGCTTCCAACCTCGTCAGACAAGGGACGTAACTAAACATTCCGTGGACTGGTCGCTCGAACGTGGCACCGATGTAGAGCTTCACAGGTTCTTCGCGCCCGGGCAACGGATCAGGATTTAGATAGTCGAGCGTCACACGGTGGTAGATCGTTGGAGTGCGACGCTCGATGAGTTCGCGATCTTCCGGCCACCGCAGATAGTCCGCAACCACAAACACCGTATCCAGCACGAACTCATGACTTCGCCGTGAGCCGAAGAGTATCACTGAGCCACGCTCAAGATTGCGCATTGCCGGGAACGCCTCTTGATGACAGCACACGTAGTAAAACTCGCAACCGAACACAAATGGGTCGGTGTTCATGCAGTCACAGTTTCCGGAGGAGGATGGCCCAATCAGACGATTCCACTCATTGTTGTCGTAGGCAAACACAGGGTGGTGAATGTGCCGCGCCCCATGCCGGACATACTCGGCGACAGGGTCAGCCAGCGAAGGTGGCTCCCATTCGCCCCAGAAGCCGATGGCAGAACGTTCGGGTCGTGCGCCTACCGACCGAACCAGTCGGGCGTTCGCGTTCATGAACTTCCGATGATGGTCGGCGCTGGTGTTCCACGGCGTATAGCCTGTTGCCGGAGGCAGTACGTCGGAAACGCGAGAGTACCATGCCGGCGTACCTTCGAAGTAGGGCGGCTGGGTGCCGCCATGTAGGAATTGGACGGCACGGAGGAATCGAGGATTACTCATTCGGAAGACAAATGGTTGTTTCCTTGTTCAGCGATTGAAGCGACGGTAGATGTTCAGTGACAAACCGAGGTGCTCGAGCAAACTACGCAAAATGGCTCCTGCATTGAACACCCAGACGATGCCATTGATGACGGTACGATGCTCCGTCCACCGACGGCCACGGCCACTACTTTTCGGCAACAGCGGCTCAAGTTCGACCCACTGTTTATCCCTCATCTTGTGGCGTTTCGTTTGCAGATCCTCTCCCGAATCTGCAAAGATATCTCGCTATCGATTTGTCAGGCGTCGCCTAGTAAACATGATTGCATAAATGCCGTGGCAACAGCACTCTAAGGGAACACAGCGGCAGACTGACTTGGATCAGGCATCGCCCAATGTTGATGTCGGAGATTGCGCCCACCCTCAATCGTTCGGCGCATTGCAGCAAACCCAAGCTGGTGATCGCCGCTGGTCCAAACTCCAGAAAGCATGAAACGTCCAGTTCGGAACTGGAGACATTTACGCAATGCATCACTCGGAATAGATTCCAGACCAAGAACATCACGCGTTTTCGCAAGAATTGCATCGGCACCCATACGCATAATTGCCTTATTTTCGCATTCAGAAACAATCCTTGCATCGATTTTATCTGGCCGCTGAGTACACAAGATAAGAAAGACGCCATACTTCCTACCTTCAGCAGCAATCGTGCGAAATTGCTCCCGAAGAGCTTCAGCGGAAGGCCCCTGCACTTCATTCGGCACAATATTATGAGCTTCGTCTAAAACAATAAACAATGGCACGCGCTCATCTTTTTCCGGGTCCTTGATAAAAGCCTTATCCCAGTCCTCCCTAGCGCCATCCAACATATGGGAGACAAAGCTGCTCAACACGACCTGTTGGGTTCGAGGATCTCGAAACGAAGGCAAATCAAGCACTTGAATCCTTCGGTTGCGCTCACCGTCAAAAAATTCATTTACGCTATTTGACACAATCCCTTTTGCTACGTACTCTTTGACGCGGCCAAAATAGAATCTTTCAATTTCCGGCGAAACAAACTCAATCGCCGACACCGCCCGCTCTCTCGCGTCAAAATAATCATTCTTACGCCAATTTCTCTCAACGGTGCCTCCGCGTTTTGGTTTTTTAGATTTAGGAAATTCCTCATCAAGAACGGCTTGAACCCCTTCGTGTCGAGCACGTTGAAGAAGTTTTCTTGCCTTATCAAAAGGATACGCTACCTCTGATGGGTTATAAGCGCCAGATGATTGCTTAATTGAGTACATAAATGCGATCGACTTGACAAATTCATGGCAGTGATAAACCTGACTGCCGGCAATCGCGTCTAAATCCTCGACAATAAATGCAATAGGGAACGTACTCCAAGAAACCCGGAGGCGCCTACTATTCTGTGGCGTTGAATGAGGCCCGCTCAGAATCTGGGACTCGATTGACTTCCACCTCTCAGCAAAATCATCACAGGAAGCTTCGTGCGGCAATCGACCATATCCAAGTGAAGTATCGTATTTCGCCTCTCGCCACAAAGTCTCAGAAACAACATCACCGATTCTCCGGAAATCAGCATTTGGATCGAGGACCAACAATCGGGCCCTTGTTTTCAAGGCAATCTCCTCGATAAGACGGCCAAGAAAAAAAGACTTGCCGGATCCCGACTGTGCCACAATGATCGTATGGCGAGCCATTTTTTCGGCCGGAACTACAACTAGCTGATCCGCCGATTGCGAACCAGGCCTTGCGTTTTCTGTCAGCCAGTACGCCGGGTTTAAGTCTGCATCGAGTGCCCAGCCCAAGACCAAGCTCTGCATATTCATCCTCGCGGTTTAGGGTAAGTATAGTAAACGATCTAATTTCGTTGCCGGAAAGTTGCAACGGCTACTACCGAGTCGTACGATTTTACACGCGTACGTACCGGGTAACAATGTGACGTCGTTTCAACCACTACGCCAATGTATCGCGATTCACGCGGCCGTCCAGCACCAACCACAGCTCTCAAAGGCAGGTTTGTCATCATGCACATGTGTTTGAGCCCCTGTTGCGGCACGGTTGACTCGGATCTCTGCTGCGTCGATTGCGGTCACATCCCATCCAATTTGCCGCAAATGGTTTAACTTGGCTAGCAACGCTAAGCTGATCCAGCGCCACGTACCATCCATAATCCAGCTGTTGAAACATGTGCTGCTAGGAACCACAATGCTCGAGAGGTCATGCTGAGCGCCACCGATATTACGCACACAGAGGATGCCATTGATAATCGTGTAATTGTCGGACCATTACCATTCGCAACCGACGCGCCTCGGTAAGTGCGTTGCGAATCCAACTCACTATTCATCGCTCATCTTGTGTGTTATATTAGTAGATTTTCCGTCGAATTCGTAAAAGATGAGTCACTATTGATTTGCCAACCATAGTCCAGCATCAGAGGTTGAGTACTCCTGCATAAATCGCACCATTCTTGGGATTATCGATGGAGAACGAAAACACATGCTGGTCCTTATGCGCACATAACCATTCTTCTGTCCATATTCTTGTTATTGGACCTTTAGGATCTCGAAAATCAAATGTTCTTGTCTCGCCCGGCAAGACCCCGATCAATTGCGACACTACAGTTGCGGCACCAATCTTTGCATATACCTTACCACTGACTCCTACACCGTGATTGTTCATGACTTTAACGATGACTTGCCAAGCGGTAGTGACTTGTGGCGACTCAACAGCAACTCCAGTGATTTCGAACGGTTTAACTTCGTTAACGTCAAAAGTCATGTCTGCTTCGCTCATTATGGATGCACTCCTCGTTATGTTGATGTTGTTCACAAACATTGCGACCTACGACTTGCTATGTACGTTCAACCTGATGACCCAAGCTGCGCACCGTAAGGCAATGCAACCACATAGATCATCCTGAGGTTTGGGGGAATGGTGTTTTTGCAGGGAACGCCACAAACATACGCTCAGCAACTGTTCTGATGTAAATATCCCGTATTAGAATACGAATGCAGGATCGGAATGAGGGGTTCGGTCTCAGAACAATACCTATGAGCATCGATCGCCGTTACTCCCCCTCCCGTTCTCCCCCGCCTGGTAATGCGAAAGGATCGGACATGCCCGCTCGATCCCCGCCTCGCTGAATCGGCACCTCCCCTTTCTACTCCTATGCCCAACATCCGCACAGCACCCTTTCCGCTGCCGCTTCACGCACGGGCAACCTTGCCGCGAATCTGTATGTATTCACCACAATCACACCAGTACATCATCATGCGCCCCCTCTGATGGGGCACCAAATATTTGCGGGCGGTTGGGCCGGGCGTTGGGCTTCACGCGCCTGCGCCTCCACGTACCCACAGCCCGCCCGACCCGTTCCGTCCCTCGCATGCGGCCTTTCGTCCTTCATACTTCACCTTTCGCACTTCGCCTCCCCCTTGCCCCCCTCCTCCCCAACCCCTAGTTTCGCAGCTCAACTGGTATTCCATTCAACAGCCGTACACGCAGCATGCCTGCCAAGAAGAATTACTGGCTCCTCAAGTCGGAGCCGGACTGCTATTCGATCGACGATCTTCAGCGCGACGGCACCACGTTCTGGAGCGGGGTGCGCAACTATCAGGCCCGCAATTTCATGCGCGACCTTATGAAGCCCGGCGACGGGGTGTTGTTCTACCATTCCTCGGCCGAGCCGCCCGGCGTTGCGGGCATCGCGGAGATCGCCCGCGAGGGCTACCCGGACACGACGGCGCTGGACCCGCAGGATGACCATTACGACCCGAAGGCGACGCCGGAGAACCCGATCTGGATGATGGTGGATGTGAAGTTCGTGCGGAAGTTCAAGGAGCTGATCCCCCTTGCGGAGCTGAAGGAGGTCCCCGGCCTGGAGAAGATGGCGGTGCTGCAGCGCGGGCAGCGCCTATCGGTGCAGCCGGTGACGGAGGAGGAATGGAAGATCGTGACGAAGATGCGGCGGTAGTCGCCGGTTTCGCGCGCGCGGGCGGCGAGGGTACCGTAGGCGCAGGTCTTCAGCCTGCGCCACTACTACCGAACCGCGCATCACGCGGAATCCATACCGCGCGCCGCGCCCTGTATATCGGGATATACAGATTGGATGCGGAGGTACGCTTCCCTTTGCGTTCTTCGCGCTCGTCGCGGTAAAAGAATTCACCGCAAAGGACGCAGAGGCGCGCAAAGGAAAATCACGTTCGCGCCGCTCGTTCTTTCGCGATTCATCAGGCTGTATACCGGGATATACAGGTATGATTGCGTTATGAGTTATGCGATGATGCGTTATGCATGGGAGGCGTGTCCTGCATTTCGCATTTTGCATTCCGCATACCCGGATATACAGCGGAGCGCGCCCGGACGCTTCCGGACGTCCCGGAACGATTGAATCACGTTTTACCATGGAATTGCCGTATATGACACGGACACGGATATCACGGATACTGACCATCACGGCGTTCGCGCTGGCCTGCCTGGCCACAACGGCGGGCGCGCAGACGGACGATCTGAACAAGCTGCTGCAGCAATCCGGCGACGCGTACAACGCGGGCCGTTACCGCGAAAGCGCGGAGAAGGGCCGCCAGGCGCTTACGATGGCGGAGAAGATTCTGGCGCCGGACCACATCGATATCGCCACGATCCTGAACAATATCGGGATGGCGCATCTGAAGCTGAACGATCCGAAGTCGGCGGAGCCGCTGTTCAAGCGGGCGCTGGGGATTCTGGAGAAGAAGCTGCCGGCGGACGATCCGAAGATTCTGATCACGCTGGAGAACTCGCTGGATATCTACTGGCAGCAGAAGCGCTACAAGGAGCTGGAGGGTTCGCTGAAGCGGCTGATCACGGCCTATCGCAAGCAGAAGAACGCGCGGCTGGTGGATGTGCTGATGAATCTGTCGGCGATGTACAGCCAGGCCAGCCGTCCGGCCGAGGCGATCCCGTACATGCTGGAGGCGTTGCCGCTGCTGGAGTCCGGCGGCGAAACGCGGCGCGAGCAGCTTGCCTCGGCGCTGCATAATCTGGGCGCGATCTACGATACGCGTGGCGACGCCGATTCCAGCATTCTGTTCTACGAGCGGGCGCTGACGGCACGCGGTATTTCGGATTCGCTGAGCACGGATTACGCGGCCACGCTGAACAATCTGGGCCGGGCCTACGCGATGAAGGGCGCCTACGACAAGGCGGAGCCGCTGATGAATCGGGCGATCGCGATTGTGGTGAAGGCGCGCGGGCCGAACGACCCGACGGCCAAGGCGATGATGCAGAATCTGGCGTCGGTGCTGGATCTGCTGAACCGCCACGAGGAGGCGGTGGCGATGCGCAAGCGGGCGGAGGGCGCCGCGAAGTAGGGGCACGCGATGCGCCTGGAGTACAACTCCAGGCGAACAGAGGAGATCCAGGCGAACAGAGGTGGGGTGCAGCCCCTGGCGAACCGGTGAGGAACCGAGGCGCCTGGAGTACAACTCCAGGCGAAC
>CBHYLN010000152.1:0-13000 GCA_966128725.1 uncultured bacterium
CCGAGGCGCCTGGAGTACAACTCCAGGCGAACAGCGGAGATCCTGGCGCACTGGCGTGAGGAACGGACGAAATCGAACGGGGCGGCCCGGCGTAATGCCGGCCGCCCCGTTGTGCGTCAGGTGTCCGCCCGCACGGCAAGCTCAGGCGGCCGGCTCCCCGGCCTGCGCCATGTTCAGCACGGGATAATACTTGCCGCCAAAGTTGATGGTGATCTCCTTCACCTGGCGGAGGTTCAGCCCCGGATTATGATCGGCCTTCAGCCGGAGGGTCCATGCGGTAAACGGGCTGAGCCCGATGTACTGCTTGTTGTCCGAGTCGCCGCCCAGATTGCCGCCGCCGATACGCCGGCCGGTGGCGGTTTCGAAGGAGTACTCGCCCAGGCGGTAGACGTGGCTGAATTCCATCGTGGCACCCTTTTGATCGCGCAGGATGGCGCGGCCGCTGTGCAGCAGCCGGACGCTTACCCCGCCGTTGCTGGTTATAATGCCCGGAATCTCCACCGAGAAGTTCACGGCCAGCACCTGCGCCCACGAGTTCTGGAACTCGGCGGCATCGATGGGAATGCTGAAGGTGAGATCGTGCACCGCCTCGTTCCGCTCGTTGCGATAACCGGCGCGGAAGCGCTCGAACTGCAAGGGGCGTGTGGATTCGGAAAGGACCACGGAGCGCTTGTCGAAGGTCTGCATCGGGGTGGTGCGCTGGTTCAGCACGTTCAGGATATCGCTCTTCAACTGGGTATGCACGGCGGTGAGCCCGGCGAGGGTGCGCTGCTGCACCACGAAGGGCAGTTCGCGCAGCAGCCAGTAACGGTAGGCTGCGTGCTCCTCGTACAGATGGCCCATGATCTGTTTGCAGATATCCTCGTACGCGGTTTCGATGAACGATCGGAACCGCGCGGCGGTTGGGTCGGTTGTTTGCGCGCGCTTCTCAACGATGCTGTTGCGCTCCTTCTCCTTCAGCGCGATCTGCGTGGCCAGATTGATCTGCGACACCACCAGGCCGTTGTAGTCCAGCAATCGCTTGTTGCACGCCTGCGCCAGGCCAAGGAAATCGTTCACGTGTTTCTTGTACCGCACGGCCTCCGGCATGTCCAGATAGGGCTTGATCAGCGCATCAAAATCCTCCTTGTCGGCCACGATCTTGGAAACGTCCGGCGCTTCCGGGCTCAGCGTCTTGCTGAGCGCGGCCCACTGCTTGGCCAGATCCTGCACGCCCTTGGCAGCGATCTCGATCTGCTTCACCACGTTCTGCAAACCGTCGAGCGTCGCGGTTACGGCTTTCAGGCCGCCGATGGCGCCGCTGATGGCGGTAAGATCGCCGTAGGCCGCCTTGCCAACGCTCACGATGGTGGTGGCGAACTTTATCAGGTCGGCAAAGGAACATCCCAACGCCTTTTGCTCCACGGCCTTGCGGAACTCCTCGGCGGCGGCCAGCATCACATCACGCTGGCGCCCACGCGCGGTTACCAGGCCCAGGATCTCCTCCTGCACCGCGGCTGACTGCGAGGCAAGTTGCACGATCGCATCCTTCATGTTGGCCAGCAGCGATTGCGATTCCTTTATCGCGGAGTCCAGCGCGGCCAGCTTCTCCTGCCGGCTTGCGGCGTTTGCCCTGTACGTGGTGCGCGCGTTTTCGATGGCCTGCCCCAGCACCAGCAAATCGGTAACCTGGGCCAGGTAATAATCCAGCGTCACCAACGGCACGTGGTTGGCCGCGCGGCCGTAGTAGTTCAGCCCCTGATGCATCTGCGTCAGCAGTGTTTCGGCACGCGAGGCTTCCAGCCCACCAAGCCCGCGCAGCCAGCCCAACAACGTGGCGGCAATGCGGTAGTCGCCGTTCAGGTAGTTCAGCTCCGCCTGGCGAAGCAACATGGAACGGAACGCCGGCGTGGCGGCCTGGCTGATTGCCCGCCGTGCCGTGTTGGCGTCGAACATCAACAATGCGCTCATTCTACCATTGTTGCCGTTGTGTGCGGAGTTTCCCCAGCGACCGGCGTTGCCCGGTGGCCCGTCACCCGCGCGCGACTGGTTCAGGCTGCACTGGCGCATGGTGTCCATTCCCCTGCCGATGGAACGGCAGTCGGCATTGCGGCCGCCAGGCCCGCCAGCGCCACCCGTGCCGCCCGTTGCCCCAGCCCCGCCCTGCCCGCCCACACCGCCGGCCATCACGGTTGTGACGGTTCCAATCTTTTCGATCAGGCCAAGTTGCACCGACCCGGCGTCGCCGCCGTTGCCGCCATTGCCACCGTTGCCGCCATCGCCGCCCGCGCCGCCACGCTCGCCGGCCATAGGCCCGCGGCTGATGTGCTCGTCGTAGATCGGCCCGGAGATCACGGCGTCGGCGCCCTGCTTGCCCTGCTGGCCGGCGCCACCGCGCCCGGCATCCTGCCCGCGCCCACCGTCGCCGCCGCTGGTAACCGCCTTCAATGTGTTGAACACGGCGCCGGCATATATCACCACGTCCCCGCCGTGCGTGCCGGTTGCGCCGGCGGCACCGTCGGAACCACGCCCGCCGGCATCACCGCGCCCGGGGCCCGGGCCGCCATCCTGCGCGCGAGCCCCGGGCAGATAATTCCCAGGCGAGCCGGCAACATGCGGCGCACCGGATACATCGATGCTCGCGTTGGCTGATGTTGCAATTACCTGCCGCGCGTACATCGTCACGGTACGCCCGGGGATCCTCAACGGCCCGGCAATCGACACCGTGTCGGCCATGACGATCAGATTGCGATCGGCCGGCAGCAGATCCTGCGTAAGATCGATCCGTACCGCCGTAATCGTAATCGTTGAGGCATCGGTCTCCTCGCGGAAATAACCATCGTCGATAAGCACGTTATAGGTGTCGGGGGTGGCGTTGCTCACATTGCTCCGAAGCACAATGTGCGCATCGTCATCGATAGCTGCTGGCATAAAGCCCATGCGCAACTCCTGATAGGTGGTATGCGATTTCCGTGCGTGCGGTATGCACACAGGGATGAATTGGGAAGAATGGCAATGCCGGTTGCCGGAGAATCGATCGGGGAGATCGACACGTCCATCACCGTTGATGTCGCGCACGCGTGCGTCGCGTTGCCACGCGCGATTGGTGGGCGGCGATCGGAGGAACGGAGTCACACCCCCCCCGGCGCGGAGTGGATCCACACCGAGGGGGCGTAAACGTCAAGCGCGGGCGTGCCGCGCGGAAGGCGTCAGGATAACCCGTTGATGATTGCCTCGGCGTAGGCCTGGGGTGTCATCGGCTCGCCGGAGCACGTGTTCGAGCCGGCGCAGTCCAGGATGTCGTCGTACCGCCAGATGAAGCCGCCGCCGATGCCCAGCGATTGCCATCCTGCGTACTGGGCCTGCATCTGGTCCGGGCATTCGCCGCTCATGCAATTGCTTCCGTTGCGGCACCACAGGCCGGGGATGATAAATGCCGCCGCGCCGGCGCCCAGGGTGGGCTCGATCGAGGCAATCCACTGCGGCAGGATGTTCACGTTCCACGAGCCGCCGGCGTAACACTGCAGGTTGTAGCCCGTCACCAGGCCCGTGTTGCTGCTCTGGAGCGCCGAAAGGCATCCGGCCCAGAAGCTCATGTCGGTGTACGGGCAGAAGGTGACCTGCTTGTAGCCGATCGTGGCCAGCATTTGCGCGAACTGCACCACGGTATCCTGATCGTACAGGTCCTCGTTGTCGAAGTCGATGCCGTCGATCGAGGGGATGGCCGCCAGCAGCGCCGCGAAGTTCTGATACAGCGGGTTGCCCGGCCCGGTGCCGTACTGGCTGATCAGTTGCTGGATGTTGGAGAAGTCCGTGGGCGGGCCGCCGCTGCCCACCGAGAAAAGCAGACGGTTCACCGACGTTGTGCCGGTCTTCAATTGCGCCAGCAGACCCGGCCAGGCCGCGTCGCCAACGTACTGGCCGTTGCTCACGATCAGGGTGTCGTTCAGTGTAAGGTCGCCGTTTGTTGCGTTCACGTGAACGGACCACGCCAGGATCGTGCTGAACCCGGAGGCCTTCAGATCGTCGATCACCGTCTGCCCCCCGCTGTACAACGCTTCCCAACAATAGACTGCCGATGTAATGCTCATGCCTGTCCCTTTGTGAATTGAACCATGAGGAGACACCACGCACCCGGCTATCGGGGCGCGAGCGGGGATAGAATGCGACAAAGGTATACCCCCCGGACATGGGCCGAATACTCAATAACTACTCAGCGGGCAGCCGACGCCTGCGCGGGCTGCGGGCCGGTATGTATCTTTCCGGCTACCATGAATCAACCCGCATTGCAACAGGGCGCCGATGCCGCCGCCGAGGCACAACTACGCCGGGCGTGGCGATCGCGTGCGCACGATCCGCACGCCGCGCGCGCGGTTGTCGACGCCGTGCTGGGCGCCGCCGGGCAGGATGATTCCGGCGCGGGGACTCCCGTGCGCGCGCGCGCGGCCGCGCTGCGGCTGCGTTCGTGGTTGCGCTCGGCATCCTCCGATTTCGCCGATGCCGCCGCCGACGCCCGCGAGGCAATGGCCCTGGCAGCCGGCGATGCCGCCGCCGAGGCGGCCGCGGCAACGCTGCTGGGCACCGCGCTGTTCCGCACGGGCGCAACGGCCGAGGCCCACGCCATGTTCGAGCGCGCGCTGGCCGCCACCGAAACGCCGGCCGCCACCGAAACGCCCGCGACCACCGAGGAGCGCGAGGAAACCCGCGCGGCCGCGTTCTGGGGACTGGGCCAGGTTGCGAGCGACGCGGGCAGGTATCCGGAATCGATGGCGCACTACCAGCAGGCGCTGGGCATCGCGCAACAGGCCGGCCTGCACGCCGAGGAGGCGCGCGCCTGGCTGGGCATCGGCAACACGCACGACAGCATGGCCAACTACGAGCAGGCGATGGCCGCCTATCGAACGGCGCTGGAGATCGCCGAGCGCACGGGGCAGGCGCAGTGCCAGGCGTACGCGCTGGGAAACATCGGCATGATGCACGAACGCGCCGGCGACCTGCAGGCCGCGCTGGACTGCGAGCGGCGCAGCCTGGAGCTGAAGCGCGCACTGGGCGACCGCTGGGGCGCCGGCGTATCGCTGAACAACATCGGCATCATCCACAAGCATCGCGGCAACTACTCCGAGGCGCTTAACGCGCTGCACGAGGCGCTGGAAACGGCCGAGGCGATTGGCGACGCAAGCGGCGAGATGATAGCGCTTCACAACATCGCCGACATCCGCGGCACGATGGGCAATGGCACGCAGGTGTTGCGGTACCATCAGCGTGTGCGCGATATCGCCGAGCGCCTTGGCGACCGTCGCGGTGTGGCGTTTGCGCTGGGCGATATCGGGCGATTCCATGCGGCGCTTGGCGAAACCGGGGAGGCGTTGCTGCATCTGCTGGCCGCGCTGCGCGCGCATCAGGCAATCGGCGACCGCTACGGCGAGCGGAGCGCGCTGGAAACGATCGCCGGGCTCCACGGCCTGCGCGGGGAGTTCGCCAGCGCAATCGAACACGCCGAGGCCGCGGTGCGCATCGCCGAGGAAACGTCGGAGGCGCTGGGCCTGGCATCGGCGCTGGGAGCGCTGGGCAGCGCGCTGAGCGGCGCCGGGCGGCACACGGAGGCGATCGCCGTGCTGGAGCGCGCGATGCAGGGCGCGCGGGCAATCGACTCGGCGAACGCCGTGATGACGGCCGCCGAACGCCTTGCAAGCGCGCATGCCGCCGCGGGCGATGCCGAGGCCGCTGCACGGTTCGCCGCGATTGCGCGCGACGGCGCACGAGCGATGTTCGACACCGAGGAAACACGGCGCATCGTGGCGGGGTTCGAGCAGCGGCGGCTGCGCGGTCGCGCGGCGCGGTTGGGGCTGCGGGCGGAGGACCTGGAGACGCTGGCGAAACCGGGGCCAGCGCCGGCCGCTGCCGGCAACGCGGGAACGGGCAACGCGGGAACGGGCAGCGCGGGAGCGGACGCGACAGGCACGGCGGCAGGCGCAGCGGCGAGGCATGCAAGCGGCACGTCCGCCACGGTACGGGTGCGGGCGTTCGGCGAGCTGCATGTGTCGGTTGGCGCGCGCGAGCTGCAACCCGGCGACTTTGGCCGGCGCAAGGCGCGCGACCTGTTCAAGTTCCTGCTGCTTCACCATCGGCGCACGCTTACGCTGGGCGAGATCATCGAGGCGCTGTACGGCGGCGTGGCCGATCGTGCCACCGAGTTGGTGGCGATGAACGCGATCTCGCGCGTGCGCAAGGCGCTTCAGCCGGAGCGGTCGCCGCGCAACCGCGATTCGATGCTGGCCGGCCGCGACGGCGCGTACCGGCTGGATCTGGGCGACGACGCCGATATCGATTTCCTGCGTTTCAAGGAGTTGATTGTTGCCGCGCGGCGCGCATCGGTGGCGGTCGAGAAAAGCGCGCTGTATGCGCGGGCGGTGGAGCTTCACGCCGGTGAGTTCCTGCCGGAGGACCGCGACCAGGAGTGGGCCACCGGCGAACGCGAGCTGCTGAAGGATGCGCTGCTGGAGGCGATGGAGTACATCGCCGGCGAACATCTCCGCCGGCTGGCGCACGAGGACGCCGCCGAAACCGCGCGCCGTATCATCGCGATCGACGCCACCAGCGAACTGGGCTACGATGTGCTGATGCGCTCGCTGGCGGCGCGGGGACGCACGGCCGATCTCGCGGGCACGTACGAGCTGGCCCGCGCCGCGTTTGCCCGGGATCTTGGCATCGAACCGCCTGCCGCGCTGCGCCGCCTTGCCGAATCCCTGGCCCACCCCTGACGCACACATCCAGCGACCAATCCAGCAGCCAACCCGGAATCAGCCCGCGCCTCTCTGCGGCCACATCGATCGGCATCGATGCCGCCGCACACCACCGCGTCGCCAACCGCGTTCAATGAACGTTCAATGCCCCTTCGATCTTTGCATCACTACCGGCACGGCCGGGCCGCTGGCCCGCGTGCCACGAGAAGTTGAACCGAAGAGGAGGAAACGATGAAGGGAATGTTGATGATCACGATGCTCATGCGCGAAACGCTGAACGGTCGCAGGCTGGCAGGTGGCCGGTTGGCAGGCAACAGGCCGGGGCTTGGCATGATGGCATTGGCCGTTGCGATGCTGGCCCTGGCAACGCTGGCGTGGGCAACGCCGGCATCGGCGCAGAACTGGCGGGCCACCAACGGGCCTGCGGGCGCCTCGGTGATGGGGATCGCCGCGATCGACACCACGGTGATTGCCCTGGTGGAGCCCGGCGTGATATTCACGCACGAACCGGCGGCCGGCTGGCAACGGCAGGCGCGGCTTGCCGCCGGCGCGTTGACGGCCGCCCGGGGCCGTGTGTTCGCAACAGGGCACGACGGCCTTTTCCGTTCGAGCAATCGCGGGCGGGCGTGGCAGGCGGTTGGCCCGGCAGGCAGGCAGGCACGCATCGCCGTCGACGGCGACGCGCTGTACCTAGCCGTGGACAGCACGATCCACCGCTCGAACGATGGCGGCGAGGCCTGGACCACTGTGTGCACGCCGGGGATGGACTTCCATGCATTCAGCGTGCATGGGCCGGTAATCCTGCTGGGGCGGGGCGGCGATACTTCGGGCGTGTTCCGCTCGGCCAACGGCGGCACAACCTGGCAGCGCGTTACGACCGGGCTGCCGGCAGGCGCCGCCCCGCAGGCCCTGTATCGCGACAACGAACGGTTCTACGCAACGTTCGACGGCCAGGGCGTGTTCCGCTCGGACGACGGCGGCATCACCTGGGCCGCGATGAACAACGGGATCGAACGGATCAACGGCGCGTTCCCACCGATCATGGCGATGATCGGCGCACGCGGCACGCTGGTGATCGGCACAACGGCCGGCCCGTACGCCTACAGCGAAACACGCTGGCTGCGCCTGGGGTTGCGCGATACCCGCGCGCTTGCGGCCTCCGGCGGCAGTGTGTACGCCGGCTCGCGCAACGGCGTGGAGGTATCGGCCGATTCCACATGGACGTTCGCATCGCTGAACGCGGGCCTGCTTGCACAACGCGCCGACGTGATGGCCAGCTTCCGCGACGCGGTGCTGGTTGCGATGGGCGGGGCAATCCATCGCACGGACAATCAGGGACGGTCGTGGAGTACGATGGCGTTGATCGACGCACGACGTTTCGCGGTAACCGCCAACCACATCCACGCGCTGGGTTCGGAGCGGGGCCGCCACGGGGTGTTCCATTCGGTTGACGGGACCGACTGGGGGGCCATGGAAACAGCCGGGTTGCCGTTCCCGCAGAACTGGCTCAACGCGATTGCCGTGGCGGGCGATACGGTGTACGTGGGGTACAACCACATTACCTGGGGAAGCGGCGGCGAACAGTGGGAGTACGGCGGGGTATATCGCACCACGAACAACGGCGGCGCCTGGCAGGCGATGAACGCGGCGCTGCCACACGATGGCCACGGCCACGTGCCCGTGCTGGAGATGCTGGCCGTGCCCGGGGCGGTGTTGGCCTACACGCGCGACGGGCTGTATCGCACCACCGACGGCGGCGAGTTCTGGACCCGCGTGCATCCGGGCATCGACGGGTTTCCCGGGCCGGCCAGGATGGTTGCGGTTGATCGTCGGGTGTATCTGGCCGTGTTGAACGCTGTGTACGTGTCGGCCGATTCCGGCCTGACATGGAAGGACGTGCGCGACGGTATCCCCGACACCGCATATATCCATCATCTCTCAACGGCGCGCGGGCGGGTGTACATCTCCGCGCTGGTGGGCGAACATCCGGCGCGCGTGTACCGTCTGGATGTGGACCACTGGACGGATATCACCGCGCAGTTCCCCGAGGATGTGGAGTTCCACACGTTCATCGGCGCCGGCGGCACGATGCTTGCGGGCACGGCCTGGAGCGGCGTATGGGTCGGCAATCCGGACGCCGGCGCAGGGGCGGAAACGCCGGCATCGGCGGGCGGCGTAACCGTGGCAATCGCCCCCAACCCCATCGGCGGGTTCGGCCTGTTTACGATAACGATGCCGAAGGCGACGCAGGCCCGCGCCGTGTTGTACAACACGCTTGGCACGGCGGCCGCGGTGATCGCCGAGGGCGCGTTCAACGCCGGGCGCACAACGGTGCGGTGGGATCGCGGCCAGCTTCCGGCCGGGTTGTACTTCCTGCGCCTGGAGCCGGCATCGGGCTTCACGGTGACGGGCTTCCCGGCGATGGGTTTTCCGGTAGTCGTGCGGTAGGCCCGGCCACGCAGGGCACAGGCGATGACATGGCAACGGCGCGCCGCATCAACGCGGCGCGCCGTTGCGCGTTACAGGCATCCGTATGTATTACGGGCGGCACGGCGGCCCCACCACCGCGGTTGGCACTACGTTGATGGTGCAGGTGGCTTCATCGAACAACACATCGCAGCAGCAGCCCGGCCCAAGCATTACGTTCGGCACCCACCAGTTCGGCGGCGGGGCAATGTTCGGCTGGAACGGGTAGAAGCAGCACCAGTTCTGGATGCCGACCACGCGCGCGCCGGGGGTAACAGGCACAGCGCCCACGCCGCCGACGGGAAGCGCGATGCAATTGACGTTGCCGTTCCCGTTGCCCACATCCACAACGCAGAAATTGACCTGGCAGCCCGATAGGTTGTTGACGGTGAGAATCGCGCCCGCGCACGCTGCTCCCTGCGCAAACGCCACGTGTTCGGCGGCAATAAACAGAAGCGCGCATGCGATGCATGCACGGATCGCCCGCCCGTACATTGAAAAGCGATGGCTCATGATCTTGGCCTCCTCTTTTTTTGGATATGGTGAATGTATGATGCATACGGCGCAGCGCCCGGCATGCCACAGGCAATGCCCCGCGCCCGAGCGGACCATGCCGGCAAAAGCGGCACGGAAGGCAGACACACCGCATACCCATATAGAGGAATTCAAGGGCCGTTTGTGGACTTCTCGGTAACGAACCAAATTGTGAAGCGGTCACCGGCAACGTCCCCGTTCACGAAATCGCCGAGGCCGGCGAATGCGGCAGGCATGCAGGCCCCGGCCAGGGCCTGAACAAACGCCCCATTGGTTTCGGGGGCGCCCAAACAACCGGCGGCGATTCGGCGGCACACTCAATACGTACGCACCATGTTATGCCAGCGCGGCATCAACCAACTCCCACACGGCGACGCGCCCGTTGCGCGCGCGCGCGAGCTGGTGCTGGAGTACGGCTGGAACGCCACGGCGTATCAGATCATCAATCCCGGGATAACGCACTGGTTTGCCGCCGGCAACGACGCGGTGATCGGCTACGTACTACGCTGCGGCGTGCGCGTGGTGGCGGGCGCGCCGGTGTGCGCGCTGGAGCGCCTGCCGGCGGTGGTTGCCGAGTTCGAACACCAGGCGCGCAGGGCGGGCGAACGGGTATGTTACTTCGGCGCCGAAGCCCGGATGGAGCAACTGTGCGCCGGCGACACCGCGCGTTCGATGGTGCTGCTGGGCGCGCAACCGGCCTGGCAACCGGCGCATTGGGCGGGCATCATCTCAACACGGGCGTCGCTGCGGGCACAGTTGGCGCGCGCACGCAACAAGGATGTGCGCGTAACGGAGTGGGCCACCGAACGCGCCACCGGCAACGCCGAGCTTCGCCGGTGCCTTGCCGAGTGGCTTGCCACACGCGGGCTTCCCCCACTGCACTTCCTAATAGAACCGCAGACGTTGCAGCGCCTGTTCGACCGTCGTGTGTTTGTTGCCCAGCGTGGCAATTCGGTTGTGGGGTTTCTGGTGGCATCGCCGGTGCCAACACGCTCCGGGTGGCTGGTGGAGCAGAACGTGCGCGGGCACAGCGCCCCGAACGGCACGGCCGAATTGATGATCGACACGGCCGTGCGCGCAATGAACGCCGACGCGGCGGACTACGTAACGCTGGGGCTTGCGCCGCTTTCACGGCGGGCCGGGCTGCCCACGCTCGACAACCCGTTCCCGATCAGGGCAACGCTGGCATGGGTGCGCGCGCACGGCAGGCGGTTCTATAATTTCGATGGGCTGGACGCGTTCAAAACCAAGTTCAAGCCGGACCGGTGGGAGCCCGTGTACGCAATCGCGAACGAGCCCCGTTTTCGCATGGCGACGTTGTACGCAATCGCGATGGCCTTTACCAACGGCGCGCCGGTTTCCACCATCGCGCGCGGAGTTGCCCGCGGCTTTGGGCGGCGCACAGCCCGGCAACAACCGTCGCATCCGGGCTGAACGCGGCGCGCGCGGATTCACCGCCCCGCATTACGGCAACCGTACCGACTGGGCATGATTGAAGATGTTGTTGGGGTCCCACTGCTTCTTGGCCCGCTGCAGGCGCTTGTAGCCGTTCTTGTAATACAGCAGCTCCCAGTTCACCAGGTCGGAATCCGGATAGTTCACGTAGCAGCCATCCATCACACGATCGGGCACGGGGCCTTGTGGCCCGTACATGTCCTGATAGAACTCGTTGATCCAGTTCAGGTTGGCGGCATCCTGGCGCTTGTAGTTCCAGTGCGTGTGGTACTGCAGCTTCATGATGGAGCTGCGCTGCGGGATGGCGGTGGCATCGGGCTTCACGGCATTGATGCGGCCGCCGTAGGAATCCACCTGCAGCAGCGCAAGCGTGTTGTAATAGCCAGGGTTGAGATGTCGCCAGATCGTCTCGATCTGCCGCGCCGGGAACGGCTTCTTCATGTACGCGCTTTTGTACTTGCCGCGCTGGTTCTGGCCGGAGCCGTTCAGCGTCTGGGTGGCCTCCAGCCACGGCATGGTGCGCGGCGTGGTGGTTGGCACCACCACGTGGTGCGATCCGGCCACCACGCGTTGCGGCACGTGAGCCAGCCCGTCAACAGCCATCGCCTTCAGGAACACATCCAGCGGTTCGCTGTTGGCGCCAACACATTGCGCGGTTACGGTAATCTGCCCGGCCGCCTTGTTGGTCAGGTGCAGCATCGCGAACAGGCCGTTGTACTCGGAGTCGGGCGCCGAATGCGCCTGGAAGAACGCGCCGTAGTTGCGCACGATCTGGGCGAACTCATCGAACCCGAGATCCGACCAGTCCCACGCGATGGTCGCCAGGTGCGCCGTTGAAGGCGCGGCAGGCGGATCGGCGAAGAAGTACCTGGTGACGATGCCGAAGTTCCCGCCACCGCCGCCCTGATGCGCCCAGAACAGATCGCGCTCGGCCTGGGTTGTGGAATCACGCCCCACCACCACGATCTCGGCACGGCGCGATTCGTTCACCACCACTACTTCAACGGCCGTCAGCCAATCCACGGTAAGGCCGTGCAATCTGGAGAGCAGCCCATATCCCCCGCCCACGATATGCCCGCCGGCGCCCACCGAGTAACAGGAACCCGCCGGTATCGCAACGCCGTACTCCTTGTACAGTTGGGTGTACACGTTCCACAGCGTGCAGCCGCCTTCGATGCAGAAGGCCTGGCGGGCGCGGTCCAGATACACGGCATTCATCGGCGAGAGATCGATGATCACACCGCCCACATTGCCGCTCACGAAATCCTCGTAGCAATGGCCGCCGCCGCGCACGGTGATACGCCGGCCGGTGTCGAGCGCCTTCTGCACGGCGCGCAGAACCTGCGCGGCATCGCCGCACAGCTCAACGTACCGGGGACGGCCCGTGAAACGCTGGTTGAATCCCTGCACCAGCGTCCCGTATCGTGGGTCGCGCGGGCCTACCGTCCCTCCCGGGTACGTGTGATCGGTAGCCCGTGGCTCGGTAGCGCGTGGCTCGGCATCGCGCGGAGTGGTGTTGCTCATGATGTGTGCTCCTGAAATATCTCGCGGCCTGATGTTTGCGGGGATCGTTGACACAGCGTGGGCGTATCGAGAGCCGGCGGCACGTTGAACGCAGAGCATCCGCTCGGCGGGCGGGCCACGGAACCCCCCCGCCCCCGGCCCGGCCCAAGCCCGGGTAAGCCCCACCCCCGTGTGTTCGCCCCGGCGGAGGCCGGCCGCGAGGCGGTGCGGGGACTCCTGCCCGAACTGCGGAAGGAACTCGCCGGTGCCGGCTTCGGTGCCAGCCTGAACCTCTCGGACCAGAACGGACCGCCGGCAGG
>CBHYLN010000153.1:0-12521 GCA_966128725.1 uncultured bacterium
ACTTCCATGATTGTATTGATTGCTGGCAGGATGCGGCACACACGGCCGTGCCGGCTGCCCGGTGGCGGTACCGCCGCGCGGCTGCCGGAAGGCGCCAATCCGTCCAGGATTCGTTGGTTTGGCGACGATACCGGCGAAGCATTTTTCGCGAAGAGATATCCGGTTTATCTCACTATGTTTGACCGGCACAATATACACAGTTCACCCCCAGCGATTTCGCGAGACTGTGGAAGGCGATCGTCTGTCGTTTTATGGACCTCCGCGCGCGGCATGGGCCGCGGCTCGTGGCGGCCATCTCCCTCACGCACAGAGCGCATGATCCAGTTTGTACGTCGATACTTCGTCGCGCTTGTGATACCGTTGCTTGCGGCCCTGGCCACGAGCGATGCAGCCGCGCAGACCTGGGTGAAGCTGAACGCGCCACCCGGCAACCCCGATTTATCCTGCGTCCACTTCCTTTCGCGTACTCTTGGGTTTGTGGGCGGCGCGATTGGTACCAACGGACGCCTGTACCGCACGGCCGACGGCGGCAATACATGGGTAGCGGTCACGCTGCCGGGCACCCCCGCCACAATCAACGATATCTACTTCCCCAACCTGACGTTTGGCGCGCTGGTGGCCGACGGCAACTACATTGCCATCACCACCGACGGCGGCGCCACCTGGACACAGCGCTCCGTTCCCGTGGGCCAATGGGCAACCGGCGGTGATATCAACGCGGTGTATTTCAAGGACGCGGTTACCGGCTGGGTGGTTGGCAAGGCGGTTGGCGCGGGCAACGGCACCCGCATGGCGGTTACGCGCGATGGCGGGGTCACCTGGAACAACGTGGCGCTGCAGGCCACGCCGCTGAACAATCTGTACGATCTGGATTTCCTTGGCACGCAGCGTGGCATCGTGGTGGGCACGGGCACGCCGCCGCGAAAAACGATCACCAGCAACGGCGGCACCACGTGGGCCCTGTACGACAGCGTGGGCACATCGGCGATCAGCCTCAGCATGTACGGTATCGACGCTGTTGACGGCACGGCGATCGCCTACGCGGCCGGCGGGCAGGTTGTGCCGGGCAATCCGTTCTACGGCGAGGTACGCAAGAGCACCGATTCCGGCGTCACGTGGCAGATAACCCCCGGCATGACCAACGGCATGCCGGGCGGCAATACGCTGGCGCTGAACGGGGTGCTGGCGGTGCATGGCTCGATGGTGTTCGCCTCGACGCGCGCCAAGGTGTATAAAACGATCGACGGCGGCGCCACCTGGACTTCCGAGGTATTGCCATTGCTTGTTGGCGCCTCCAACCTGAAACGGTTCCATCGCACGACATCCGACGAGGTGTATCTGGTGGGCTCCAGCGCCAACGTGCTGCGCTATCAGTTGGCGCCCAACGCGTTGTTCGGCTCCAATCAGATCGCCTTCGCGAAGGCCTGCCCGGGCAAAACGGACAACGGACAGATCAGCATCAGCAACGACGGCGCGATCCCGCTGACGCTGGACAGCGTGAAGATTCGCCAGCCGGTGGTGGCCGGGGTTACGTTCGCGCTGCTCTCCAAACCCAACAGCGTGGCGCCGGGCATCCCGGGCACGGTAACGATCCGGGTTGATATAAGCCCCACCGCCCCGCCCGGGATCTACACGGGCACGCTGTTCCTGTACACCAACGACGACAACCGTACCGGGCAGGACACGGTAAAGGCCATCCTGCTGACGATACCGGTAACAACCAAGACGCTGGCGTACGACCAGGCGGTAAACCGCGACGCCGGCGCGCTGCGGGTTAGCCCCAACTTCTCCACCCTGCTGCAGATGCCCCGCATCCTGAGCAACACGGGCGAGTGCGATGTCAACGTGACGGTACGGCTGGCGCGCGGAATCGATTTCCGACTGAACGCCCCAACGCTCACGAAGCTTTCCTCCGGCCAGGATGCGTCCATCTCGCTGACGTTCGAGCCGCAAGGCCCGTGCGAGCGGTACGATACGGTGATCGTTGAGCACGACGGCCTGAATCCCGTCTCGCCGATACGCATTCCGGTTGTCGGGATCGGCACGGTGCAATCGTTCACAACCACACCGGCCGACACACTGAACTTCGCCGGCGTGCTGCTGGGGTTCGGCACGTCGCAAAGCCTTGCGCTGCAGAACAACAAGTTGCGCCGCGCCTGCCTGGATACCACCACGATTGTGGGGTTCAGGATCACCGGACCCAATGCCTCGGAGTTCACAACAACGTTCACGCTGCCGGGCAGCGGGCGGCTTCCGCTTGGGCCGCTTGCCGAAGTATCGGTGCCGATCACGGCCACGCCGGGCGCGGCCGGGCAACGCGTTGCGTACGCGGTGGTTACCACCGATATCAATGTGAACAAGCCGGATACGATCGTGCTGGTGGTGAACGGGTTGCGGCCGGAGCTGACGGTGATCAACTCGGAGATCCGTTTCGGGCTTACCGAGATCGCCGGCCGCCGCGATTCGGTGCTGATCAACTTCCTGCAGAACCTGAGCAATGCCGACGCCCAGGTGATCGACGCGCAGATCACCGGCCTGCACGCATCGGACTTCGTGTACATGGGGCCGGCGACGTCGTTCGATATCGCAAGCAACACGAAGAAATCGTTGAACGTGAGTTTCCGGCCAACGGGCTCGGGGCTGCGGTTGGCCAATCTGGAGCTGATCACGACGATCGGGAGCGGCCCGATCACGATTCCGCTGATCGGCAGCGCGATCCAGGCTTCCGGCGGCACGCAGGCCGGCGTGGTGGTGTTCCAGTCCACCTCGGTGAACAGTTGCCGCGATACGGTGCTGCGCCAGTTCGTGTACAATTCCTCCACGGTGCCGCTGCGCATTACCGACGCGCGGATCGTGGATGACCCCGCCGGCACGCCCGGCGACGCAACGGCCTACACGATTGTTGCCCCGGCGATCCCGCCCGATCTGGTGATCCGGCCCGGGGATTCGGCCTCGATCTCCCTGCGATTCTGCCCGCTGTCGCCCAAGCCCTATATCGCGCGGCTGAAGCTTGCCAACAATTCGGACATAAGCACGTTCGAGGCGCAGTTGATCGGCACGGGCAAGGCAAGCAAGGTGGTGGATATCGATACGGTGTTCTTTGCGCGCACGCGCGTGCTTACCGCGCGCGACAGTGTTGTGCGGCACTTCGTGCAGAATCTGGAGAACGGGCCGATCACGGTGGACTCGGTGACGATCACCGGCGCCGACGCGCAATCGTTTACCTATATCGGCCCCTCGCTGCCTATCACGCTGGCCGCGCACAGCGATACGGCGCTTACGGTACGGTTCCGGCCGCTGCGGCGCGATCGCCACTTCGCGCTGATGAATATCTACACCACGCAGGGCAAAAGCCTGGTGGTGCTGGGCGGCCCGGCGATTTATCCGGTGCTGGATATCCACCCCGATAAAAGCACCAGCCTGCGGGTGCGCCTGGGCGACAAACGCAAGCTGCGCATCAACGTGGTGAACGTTGGCGACGATACCGGCCGCGTGGAGTTCGCGACGCTTACCGGGTCGGGCGCGTTCACCAACGTGACCACCGATCCGGTGCCCGCAACGCTGAACATATTGGACACGCTCCGCATCTTCGTGGACTTCGCGCCCGAGCAGTTCTGCGACCACGAAGCAACGGTGCGGATTCGCGGCGAAGGGGTGCGCGCCATCTACTCGCTGGCCGATACAAACGTGGCGTTTGCCGGCATTGGCGTTGCGCCGATGGTGGCGTCGCGTTTGCCGGAAATCAACTTCGGCATCCGCCAGGGCAGCGGCCCGTACGACAGCGCCCTGGTGGATTTCCTGGGCAACCTGGATTTCAGCGCGAGCATCGCGAACGCCTGCCTGGACAGCGCGATCATCGACTCGATGGCCCTGGTTGGCCCCGGCGCGGGAAGCTTCGCGGTAACACCGCCAACGCTGCCGGCCGCGGTTGGCCCCGGCGATTACATGCCGCTGAACGTGCGGTTCCAGCCGGGCTCGCAGGGGCTGAAGCTCGCCGATCTGCTGGTCTATTTCGACGGCCATGCCGATTCGGTTCGCACCATTCATCTGGCCGGCGCCAACGCGCTGCTGCCGGTGGTGTATGGGCCGTTCCCGGGGATGTTCCAGTTGGATTTCGGCAATGTGCGCGTGGGCCAGTTCCGCGATAGTTCGTTCACGGCAACCAACATCGGCACGCTGCCGATCACGATCGATCAGCTTTCCAGCACGCTCCCGTCCGAACTGGCCATCCTTTCGCCATCGGGCTCGTTCCAGATGCTGCCCAACCAGCCGGTAACGGTGTCGGCGCGCTTCGCGCCGGCGGCGCTGGGCCAACGCCTGGCGTATTCGGTGTTCACGAGCGGCAGCCTGTCGGACAGCTCGTTCCGCCTGGTGGGCAATGGCGTGCGTGATGCGCTGCGCACGGCCGCACCGCTGGTGGATTTCGGCACGCTGCCGGCGGGATCGCAGGCCGATACAACGGCCGTGCTGCTGAACACGCCGGGCGCGCTGGTGCCCGAGCTCTCGATGCTGGCGCCGGCGGCAATCGATACGGCCATGATCGTGGCTGGCGCCGCCAACTTCGATCTCCTCTTCTTCCCCAAACTGCTGGGCGCCGGCGCAACGGATTCGGTTGGCCTGCGCTTCCGTTCCTATGGCGCGCCGGGGCCGCGAACGGGCATGGCGCGCGTGTACTACAACCGCCGCACGGTTGGCGCGGCCACGGTGATCGATTCGCTGGACCTGCCGCTTGCCGGTCGCGTGGCCGGCGAGGTCCGGATCCTTGCGGCATCGCTTGGCCCCGGGATTTCCGGCAGTCCCGGCGATACGATTCGCGTGCCGATCATCCTTGCCGGCGACGTTGCCGGCGCAACGCTGGATTCGCTGCACTTCACGCTCGGGTTCCGCTCCACGATGCTGAAGCCGGTGGCGGTGGCCCCGGCACAGGCGGGCGTAACGGGCATGATGGCCACAACGGCGGCGGGCAAAACGGGCCACGCAACGGTGGGGCTGAAATCCTCCACGCAGTTCGCCGCCGGCACGCTGGCCAACGTGGTGTTCGTGGCGATGCTTGGCGACACGGTGGAAACCACGATCGGGTACGACACGATCGGCGCGCCCGGGCGGATCGATGTGCTGTTCACAACCGATTCGGTGCGCTTCGGCATCGCCGAGTTCTGCGACGCGCGCGGTCGGCTGATCCGGTTCGATTCCGCGCTGACGTTTGCCTCGAAGCCGAACCCGACCTCGCGCGCCACACATTTCGCGTACACGCTGCCGGCGCTGGTGCACGCGCGCCTGGTGGTGTACGATGCCGCCGGCATGGAGGTGGCGCGCCTGGTGGATGCCGAGCAGACGCCCGGATATTATCTGATAGGGTTCGATGCCGCGCGGCTGGCCGCCGGCACGTATTACTGCATTCTGGATGCCGGCAGGTTCCGGCGGACTGTCACGTTGCGGATTCTGGACTGATGCTGGATAGATGCCGTTTGTGTTTGGCCCGGGCGGTTGCGGCCGTGGTGTGCGGGACGCTGTGCGCCGTGTTGTGTGGCCCGATGGCCGGCCCCGTTGCGCATGCGCAGGATAGCACGCGCACGAAACCGCGGATGGAGTTCGGCATCGAGCCGGCGGTGCTGATGACGCTGCCGCTGGGCACGCTGGAATCGATCAACGGCAGCACGCCGTGCGCAATCGGGTTCGCCGGCGTAACCAGCGTGAACGCGGGGTTCGGGGCGCAGGCCAACTATGTGTTCGCGGCCGATACGGCGGCGACCGGCATCCGCCTGCGCGCGATTTGCGGTGCGCTTGGCTACGACGATCTCTCCTCCACGTTCGAATCCACCGACGAGACGTACGAAACATTCGACGATGTGGCCGGCCGATACACGGTTGCGCGCACGGGATACACGGCCGCGTACACGCTGGCGTATCTGCGCGCGGCGGTGCAGGCCGATTTCCTGCTGGCGCCGCGCCTGATTGCACGGATCGGCCCCACCTTCAGCCTGCCGCTTTCGGGCTCCAGCACGGAAACGATCGCGGTGCTGGCGCCATCGAACGCCACGTTTCTGGACCGCACGCAGGAGCGCACGATCGCCGAGGGCACGGGCACGCTGGCTGGGCTGGGGATGCGGCTGGGCATTGGCGCCTCGGTGGCGTATCGGCTGCCGCTGGGCCGCACGTTGTACTTCGAGCCGAACGTTGGCCTGGACTACGGCCTTACCAGCGTGCAACCGGCCTGGAGCCCGTTGCTGGTACGCGGCGGTATCTCGGTTGTGTATTCGCCGCTGCCCGCCGTGTTGCCACCGCCAGTGATCGCGGTAACCCCGCCGCCGGCGGATACGGCAACGCAACCGCAGGCGCATCCGTTTGCCGCCGATGTGGCGATGGACGTCCTGGCCGACCGCCTGCCGATCGAGCTGCGCCGGCAGATCGTGGCGCGATATGTGCCGATGTTGCCCACGGTGTTCTTCGACAGGAACAGCCCGGCGCTTGCCGCCCGGTATCAGCAACTGAGCGCCGCCGACGCCCGACGCGCTCCGCTGGACGAGCAGCGCCTGCCCTCCGACGCCGAACGCGCGCATTACCAGACGCTGAACGTGTTCGCAAGCCGGATGCTGGCGATACCGAAGGCCCGGGTAACGATCACCGGCACCACGAGCCGCGACGAGCAGGACCGCCCGGCGCTTGCCGCGGCGCGCGCGCAGGCGGTGGCGACGTATCTGCGGAATGTCTGGGGGATACAGCCGGAGCGGATCGCGGTGCGCTCGCGGGTGGATCCGGCGCTCCCCTCCAACTCCGAGATGGCCGAGGGGCTGCAGGAAAATCGGCGCGTGGAGCTGGAGTTCTCCGACGACGCGATCTATCACCCGCTGCAATTGCGGTCGGTGGAGCCAATGACCGAGCCATCGCGCATTCCGTTCGGCCTGCGCGCGCGGTCGGCCTCGCGCATCGATACGTGGCATGCGGATATCACGATTGGCGGCAACGGGGTTGCGCCCACGACGCGGACATTTGAGGGGACGGCCCTGCCGCCGGATACGGTTGTGTGGGACTTGAACAACGAAACGCGCGAGGCGATGATGCTGGCGGGCACGGTACGGTATTCGCTGACCGTTGCCGACAGCGCGGGCCGCACGGCGCGCACGCCGGCGCGATCGCTGCCGATGCGGGTGGACACAACGATATCGGTGGCCAGCTCGCCCAATCAGCCGGATAACAGCGCGGAGTTCCTGCTGGTGACGTTCGATTTCGACCGCGCGGACCTTACGCGACGCGGCCGGCTGGAGCTGAAGACAATCCTGGACAGGATCGGGCCCGCGTCAACGGTATCGATCACGGGCTACACCGATCCGGTTGGCGAAACCGAACACAACCGGCAGCTGGCCTTGGAGCGCGCCAAACGCGTGGCGGCACTGATGCCGGCGGGCAGCCGCGTGGAGTACCGCGGCGCATTGCCCACCGAAGCCCCCTACAGCAGCACATCGCCGGAAGGCCGATTCCTGAGCCGCACCGTACGCGTTATCATCACCAACCCGAAGTAGGCGCAGGCCCGTAGGCGCAGGTCTTCAGCCTGCGCTACTGCTACTGCTGCGCGACGCATCGCACCCGTTATGCGGGATGGCGCGGTGATCTTACCACCCTGTATATTCAGGTATACAAATGAGAAATTGAAAATTAGAAATGAGGAATTAGAAATGCGGGTGAAGGTGTCTCGAATTCTGCATTCTGCATTTCTCATTCCGCACACCCGTCTATCCAGGTATACAAATGGGAAATTGAAAATTAGAAATTAGAAATTCTGGTGAGGGTGCCTTGCATTGTGCATTTCTCATTCCGCGCACCACGCAGCCATTACTCCCCGAACTCGATGCTGTCCGGGTTATCCTGGTTCTTGCGCTCGGCCGCGCGGGCGCGGGCAACGGAATCGGCCGCTCGGCGCATGTTGTTGTAGACCTCGGCACGCATGTTTTCCACGCTCGAACGGTCCGGACGCCACACGGCGCGCATCGCGCGGCCCACGCCCGAGATGTACGATACCGGCGGCACTTCCTGGCGCGGAATGCGCTTGGCGTCGCCGATCTCCAGACCCCACCGCACGCGCTGATTGGCGATATGCACCAGGCGGCGCGGGCGCTCCAACCAATAGCGGCCATCGTACAACACGCGCATGCGGTCGCGCCCCAGGGCACGATTGTACACGGCGGCCGAGTCGATCAGATCCGCGTTGGCCGTATCGCGCGGGTCGCAGAAGGCCACCACGCGAGCCGGGTTTCCGTAATGCACCATGATCAGCGCGCCGGGATGCACCAGCTTGTACATGTCGGCGATCTCCTCGCGCGCCATGCGCACGCAGCCGTGCGATGATGGCCGCACGCCTAGATAACCGTAGTAGCCATTGCCGTCCAGCCCGTGAAAACCAACGCCGCCCTGAATGCCGATCCAGTGGTGCAGCCGGGCGTTGTTGAACTGCTTGCTGATGGCCATCGGCATCTGATTCTGCACGGTGAACAGGCCAACGGGGGTGGCGATGCCTTCGCTTACGTACGGGGTGCCGCTGGAAACACGGAAGCCGCGCGTGTTGCCGTTGCGGAATCGCACGGTAACATGCTGCTTGGCAAGATTGAGGTCCAGATAAACCGAGTCGGTAGTGTACACCGTGTCGCGAATGCTGAGGCGGCTCATCACCAGCGCGGGTGCGCTGATCGGCGGCACGTTGTTGAGCACGGAATCCCGCGCCGTCATCGATCGGGCGTTCAGCTCGCCAACCTCCGGAAGGTTGTTGATCACAACCAACGCGGTGATGGCGATCACGATCCCGGCGATTGCGGCAACGCCAACCGATCGCATGCGCCTGTCCGCCTCGGCCACGTGCTCATCCACGCCATCGTTGTCGCCGGCCACAACCGGGCCATCGCCATCAACAAACGGCGCCTCGTCGCTGCCAGCCGGTACGGACTGGCGCGTATTCTCCGTAACGAAATCCTCGGTGCCTTCGGATGCCATACCGTTTTGCGCTGAAGGAAATCAGTGAACGAACCCCGATGCCTGGCGACGAAAATACAACGAAGAAATGCGAATTGAGAAGAGCGCACGCTGAAGACGTGCGCCTACGGATCAATTCCCGCCCACGGCGTCCAGGCGGCGCTTGCGCTCGCGCTGGCGTGTGGTGTGGTCCAGAATCTTCTTGCGCATGCGAATCGTCTTGGGCGTGATCTCCAGCAGCTCGTCGGAATCGATGTATTCGATGAACTGCTCAAGCGAGAACTCCAGCGCCGGCTCCAGCCGTACGTTGCCCTCGGAGCCCGAGGCGCGCATGTTGGTAAGGTGCTTCTTCTTCACCACGTTGGCGATGATATCCTCCTCGCGCGCGTTTTCGCCCACGATCATGCCTACGTAGATCGGCGTGCCCGGCCCCACGAACAACTGGCCGCGCTCCTGCGTGCTTTCCAGCGAATAGGCGGTGGCCTCGCCCTCCTCCATCGCCACAATCACGCCGCGTCCGCGCCCGGGCATCACGCCGCGCGCCGGCTGGTAGCCATGGAACAACTGGTGCAACATGCCCGTGCCGCGCGTTTCGGTAAGGAACATGCTGCGGAAGCCGATAAGCCCGCGCGACGGGACGATGAACTCCAACCGGGTGGAACCATTGGCCGAGTGCATGTTGGTCATCTCGGCCGAGCGGCGGCCAAGCATGTCGATCACGGTGCCAGCGTGGGCGTCGTCCACATCGATCACCACCTGCTCCACGGGCTCGTGCTTCACGCCGTCGATCTCCTTCAGGATCACCTCCGGCTTCGACACCTGGAACTCGTAGCCCTCGCGGCGCATCGTCTCGATCAGGATCGCCATCTGAAGTTCGCCGCGGCCCTTCACGATGAACTGATCCGGGCTTTCGGTTTCCTCCACCTGCATCGAAACGTTGGTGCGAATCTCGCGCATCAAACGGTCGCGCAGGTTGCGGCTGGTAACGAACTTGCCCTCGCGACCGCAGAACGGCGAATCGTTCACCATGAACATCATCGCGATGGTGGGCTCGTCGATCGTGACGTAATCCAGGGCCTTCGGGTCCTCACCGGTGGCGAGCGTCTCGCCCACGTTGAACCCGTCGGAGCCGGCCACGGCCACGATCTCACCCACGCGGGCTTCCTCCGTCTCGATGCGCTTCAGGCCGTCGAAGGAGAACAGCTTGGAGATGCGAAGCTTCTCGGCAACCCCCTCGCCCACCATGCGGAACACCCAGTCGCCAACGCGCACCGATCCGTGGAACACACGGCCGATTGCCAGGCGCCCGAGGTAATCGCTCCAGTCCACCGAGGCCACGATCATCTGGAAATCGCCGTCGGGCACGCCCTGCGGCGGCGGCACGTGCTTGACAATCATGTCGAACAACGGGCTGAGATCGAACTCCTCGCCCTCCAGATCCATCTTGGCGATGCCCTCACGGCCGTTGGTGTAGATCACCGGGAAATCCAACTGCTCCTCGGTGGCGCCCAGCGCCAGGAACAGCTCGAATACCTGATCCAGCACCTCGTACGGGCGGGCATCCTTGCGGTCGATCTTGTTGATCACCACAATCGGCTTCAGGCCAAGCTCCAGCGACTTCTTCAACACGAACTTCGTCTGCGGCAGCGGACCTTCGGCCGCGTCCACCAGCAGCAGCACACCGTCCACCATGATCAGCGTGCGCTCCACCTCGCCACCGAAATCGGCGTGGCCGGGGGTGTCCACGATGTTGATCTTGATATCGTGCCAGTGGATCGCCGTGTTCTTGGCCATGATGGTGATTCCCTTCTCGCGTTCGAGATCGTTGGAATCCATCACACGAGTGGCAACCTGCTGGTTCTGGCGGAACGTTCCGCTCTGCTGCAGCAGCTTGTCCACCAGCGTGGTCTTGCCGTGGTCCACGTGGGCGATGATGGCAATGTTTCGGATATCCTGGCGCTGGATCATAACGTTGGCCGATGCGTTGTCGCGTGTTTGAACTGTTCGTGCTCGTGAAAAGGAGCCTACTCAATAAAGCCATGCAAACTACGGCAGCGGCCGGCATGGGCAAAGGACCGTAACATGTCGCTACCAATGGGGCAATGAGGGCGAAGTTGGGCATGCGGAACGGTGCGCGGCACTGCATTGCCAACCGCAGATACGCATGTTCAACTCGTTGAGTTAGGCATACAGGGCGAAAGGCGGCACTGCACTACCGGCCAACGTTACGAATGCTTAACTCGCTCGAGTTGGGCATTCGCGGAGACGAGCGGCGTTGTAATGCCCGCTACAGCTACGCATGTTCAACTCGTTCGAGTTGGGCATGCGGGGCGATAGGCGGCACTACATTGCCCATCAGCGTTATGCATGTTCATTGCCGACTGAGGGCGTTCCGGCGTATATTTGTGGCTTGAATTCATTCTACCTACGTAGGAAAACACCCTATGCTTTCACGATCGTACCTGATCTTCTCCCCCGCTACCCCGAACGAAGTGGCCGCGGCCGAGATCACACAACGGCAGACCATTCCACTCGTGTGGGCCTTCGCGCTGGCCGCCCCCGGCACCAGCCTGAATGTCACCGATGATCATATCTATTTCTCAACAACCGTGGGCAACGCGCTTTCCATGCTGGACCGCGGCCTTGCCGGTTGGAATTACAACAGCTATTTCCGCGACACGCTGGCGCCGGTAGCGGTATTCCGCGCATGGCTGGCGGACCGTCCGTCGGAAACGCGGATGTATTGCAACATCACCGAGCTGATCAAGCGTTCGCCGAACGCCGAGCAGGATATCGAGGAGTTGCGAAAGCTGGGCGAGAAGGTGGACCTGGCGTTCCAGGAAGTTGAGCAGAAGCACTTCACGGTGTTCCTGCAGGAGCTGCGCAAGCTCTCCTATCCGCTTGTGACGGTGCCGATCACCGGTGACCGCGAGGTGGATATCGAGATCCTTACGTTCGAGATCCGCGACACCGAGAGCGTTGAGGAGGAGATGGCCCTGCAGATGGTTGGGCTGGACCGCGACGGCACGTTGCTGGATAAGGCCACGCAGTCGATCAACCTGCACCGCCCGGCCGCCAGCACGGCGCCAACGCCCTCCACGCGCTCACAGGGGCTGCGCCTGTTCACCGCGAATATCGAGGAAGCCAAGAAGCTGCTGGTTGACGAGCTGGGATGCCAGGTGATGCGCGAGGCCAGCAACCGCGCGGTGTTGAAGGCTCACGGCCGCGAGTTCGTGCTGGTGAAGCTGGAAGAGGAACACGCAGTGAAGCCGGAAGACGCGTAGGCGCACAAGGCTGAACGTGCGCAGATCTTGCGAGTTAAGCATGCGTATCCACAGCGGGCATTGCGGGGCCGCCCATCGCTTTGCATGCACGACTCGGGCGAGTTGACCATGCGTATTCAGGGCTGGCAGCCCACAACCAATTGCGTGCTCCCATGCATACATCACCGGGCCGATCGTACACACGATCGGCCCGGGCTGTTTGTGGGAATCCAGGTATTAGCGCATAAGCGCCACGCGGACAATCTCCCACCCCGCCGCATCCAGCACGCTCAGCAG
>CBHYLN010000154.1:0-12459 GCA_966128725.1 uncultured bacterium
GAGGGGTGAGATTCGTGCAGTTGTATTCGGGCGCGGGCAGCGCGTGGGATGCGCATAATGATATTGAGGAGAATCACACGAAAATGTGCAGCTCTTCCGATAAGCCGATCGCGGGATTGTTGCGCGATCTGAAGTCGCGCGCGGAGGAACACTTTGGCGCACCGGTCACCGCGGCGGTGATCACGGTACCGGCCTACTTCAACGATGCGCAGCGCCAGGCCACGAAGGATGCGGGCAAACTTGCCGGTCTGGACGTGCTGCGAATACTGAACGAGCCCACTGCCGCGGCCCTGGCATACGGGCTGGACAAGCAGCGCGAGGGCACGATTGCGGTATACGATCTGGGCGGCGGAACGTTCGATGTGTCCATCCTGCGACTGGAAGGCGGCGTGTATCAGGTGCTGGCCACCGGCGGCGACACATATCTGGGCGGCGACGATATCGACCAGGCGGTGATGACCGCGTTGCGTGCGGAGCTTGCTGCCGACCACGGTATCGCCGAGATTACACCATCCGAGTTGCAGCAGATACGTGACGCGGCCGAAAGCGCCAAGCAGGAACTCTCGTTCAGCGAAACGACCACAATCGCGCTGAATTTCCCGGATCGGGGCGCACAGTATCGTCGCGATATGACACGTGCGGAGCTGGAGGCATTGGCGATGCCGATCGTGGAGCGCACGTTGGCGCCCTGCCGCGCCGCGCTGGCCGACGCCGGACTGGATACCTCGAACATCGATGCGGTAATACTGGTGGGCGGCTCCACACGGATGCCGCTGGTGAAGCGACTGGTTGGCGAGCTGTTCGCGGCAACGCCGTACGACGGGCTCAACCCTGACGAAGTGGTGGCGTTGGGCGCGGCGGTTCAGGCTGATATCCTGAGCGGTAACCGTCGCGACACGCTCCTTCTGGACGTTGTGCCGCTGTCGCTGGGGATTGAAACGGTAGGCGGCATGATGTCCGTGCTGATAACAAGGAACACGCCGATCCCCACACTGGTTCGCGAGCACTACACAACGTTTGTTGACAACCAGACCGGCATCAACATCAACGTGTACCAGGGCGAGCGCGAGTTCGTTCGCGACAATCGCCAACTGGCGGCCTTCACACTGGGCGGGCTGCCACCGCTGCCTGCCGGAATGCCGAAGATCGAAGTAACGTTCATGATCGATGCCGACGGCATCCTGCGCGTCAGCGCGCGCGATATGCGAACCGGTACCGAACACTCGATTGATGTGCGCCCCAGTTACGGGCTTACCGAAGCGGAAATCGAGCGAATGCTGCGCGAATCGGTGGAACGAGCCGCCGAGGACATCACACGGCGAATGCTGGCCGAAGCAGTAAATGAGGCCGGTACGTTGGTTGCCGCCACGCGCAAGACGATCGCACAGAACAGCGATCTGGTGGAACCCGCCGAACTGACCGCCATCAATGAGGTGTTGACACGATTGGAAGAGGCCATGCGCGGAGCCGATCACAGGCTGATCCGGTCGATCACCGAAGAGCTTGACCAGGCTACCGAACCTGTGGCGCAGCGGGTTTTGAACAATTCGGTGCAAACATCGCTGGCGCAACGCCGGGTGCAGGAACTGTAGCCCCGGCACACGAAGAACGAGGCCGGCCGATCTGGAAAACGCTCGGCCGGCCAGACGGCTCAGGAATGGGCCAAACCAGCTCTATTTCGCCAGATTACCCCTACTCATCCGGCTCTTGTCCGTGTGGAAACACATTGAACATTGCTTCGCAATGTGTTATTATCGCCAGCATGTGAAAATCATGTTGAGTTGATGATAACGTTTCTTTAACGTTGTAATGCTTTGCATCTCTCGTGTTTCATGTATGTATCCCCCTGATTGGTGGACAACGTAGAACGCTCTTCTCTCCGATGTAATACACACTCATTCACCTTTTCCCGGAGCTTTCGCATGTCACATGCTTACAGCAGAACCTTACGCGGCGTGATCGCGTCTGGTTTGTTACTCCTGACGGCGGCCAGTGCTGGCGTTGCGCAGTGGGTGACCGCCCCCAGCGTACCGCAGGCCCGTACGTTCGCGGCCGTCTGCGCGTCGACCGACAAGGTCTTCGCGTTTGGTGGTTCGCTCGACGGCAAGATTGGCCCCACGGGTATCCCCGGCACGGCCACGAACACCGCCTGGGTGCTCAACACCAGCGGCTCGTCGTGGACGCAGTTGGCGGCCATGCCATCGAATCGTACGGCCGGCTATGCCGCCTACGTTAACAATAAGGTGTACATCCTTGGTGGCATCTCGTATGTCACATCGGGCACCACGACAACCCGTACGTGGGCAGCCAATGTTCTGGAATACGATCCGCTGCTGAACTCGTACACCTCGAAGGCTTCCATGCCGATCCCGGTGTTCGGTTTCGCCGGCGCGGTTGTTGGCAACAAGATCTATGTAATGGGCGGCATTCAGCAGAATGGAACCGGTTTCGCGTTCCCGAAGGCCGTTCAGATCTACGACGTTACCACCAATACGTGGTCGCAGTCGGCAAACGAGGCGCCGTATGCGTCGATCTACGGATCGGCATGTGGCATTGGCCAGAACCTGTATCTGGTGGCCGGCGTTGATCCGAACAACAACTTCACTTCCAGCCAGCTTGCCTATAAGGGCGCTGTCTCGGCAAACGGCATCATCTGGACGCAGATCGCCAACTATCCGACGGCCATCTCCGGCCATGCTGGCGGCACGTTGAACAACAAGCCGTATTTCGCCGGCGGCCAGGACGACAACGAGTCGATCACCCGCGCCTGCAACTACTACGACGAAACCACGAGCTCGTGGAAGGCCGGTTACGGTCTGCCAGTGGCCCTGTGCCATAACTCCACGATGGCGTACGACGGCACGTGGATGTACTATGTCAGCGGCAGCAACGGCAGCAAGGTCACCTACAAGATCAAGGAAGGCCCGGCACAGCCAGTCGCCGAAATCAGCCCGACGAACTTCGTGCTGACCACGAAGACCGGCCAGACCGCTCAGGTAAAGATCAACGTCTCCAACTGGGGTATCGCTCCGTTGAACGGCAGCATCGACATCCCGGCCGCAAGCCAGGCGTGGTTGAATACGCCGAACGGCTCGTTCACCAACATTGCTCCGGGCACCACGCAGCAGCTTACGCTGAACGTTGGCGGCGCGAGCGTCAATGAGGGCAACTACACCGCACAGGTCACCGTTCACACCAGCGATCCTTCGCACGCCGACAACACCGTCACGGTGAACCTGTACGTGCGCAACGAGCTTCCCGCACAGCCAACGGTTGTTGTGATGGAAGAGTCGTCGGGTGCATGGTGCGGCCCGTGCGGCGCATACGGTGTTCCTGAGGTCCGTCGCCTCAACCAGGTGTACGGCGAGGAGCTCATCACGATCGCCTATCACGATCGTGGCGGCCGCGGTGCAACCGCCGATACGCTTGCAACCAGTGAGACCGAAGGCATCGGCGGCCGTCTTGGCGTGCCGTTCTTCCCGGCTGCCGCGGTTAATCGCTATCTCTTCGCCGGCCAGACCGGCCTGATGTTCGGCACCTCCGACTGGTCGCCGGCAATCGAAGCCGTTCGCACGAACGTCCCGAATGCCCCGATCACGCTCGACGTGAAGAACTTCAAGTACGATACGACCACGAAGACGATCACGGCCACGCTCGACATGACCACCGCGCAGGCCTTCCAGGTTGGCGCCAATGGTGCCACGGTGCGCGTGACGGGTGTTGTGCTCGAGGACAGCATCAAGTACTCGCAGGCCAGCCAGGCCGATCCGTTCCATCACATGCACGTTGCACGGTCGTTCTGGCCGGGCATCGACGGCAAGGACGTCACGCTCCCAGAGGGTGCCGTACAGGACAACATCCTGTTGCCGGGCACGAACATGACCACCGAGGTGAGCTACGTGGTACCGAAGTTCGCCAACTGGCGCCAGTGCCATATGGTGTTCTTCGTGCACCTGAACTATGGCAACGCCTTCGGCCCGATCATGCAGGGTGCCGAGCTGAAGTTCACCGACGGCGTGAAGAAGACCGACACCGGCACGGGCTCGGGCGTCGACTACTTCACAACGGGTGCCAACGGCATGCGCCTGTCGCAGAACACGCCGAACCCGGCCAGCACGATCACCTCGTTCAACTACGACCTGCCTTCGGCCGGCGTGGTGAGCGTTGAGGTGTTCAACCTGAACGGTGAGAAGATGTTCGCCAACAGCTTCGGCAATGTCGAGGCCGGCAGCCACAACTTCGGCCTCAACGTGTCGGCTCTGCCGAGCGGCATGTACTCGGTTCGCCTGTCGTCGAACGGCGTTGGCGTCACCCGGATGATCACCGTTACCCGCTAATCGCGGCAACGGCAGTTGATTGAGATAATGGAGCCCCGGCGCAATCCGGGGCTCCATTTGATCCAGTCAATCGAAGCATTTGCGTCGTATCTTTGCATCCATCGTTCGGGCCGCATTGTTCGCGGTTTGGCCTCGCCCCTCCCTTTTGAGAAGAAGGACTCATGACCATGGCACTCTTGTTACGCTCCACGTTCGCGGTACTGCTGTTTGCGTGCGCGCTCGGTTCGCTTGCCGCAAATACGCTGCCGTATACCATCGAGATCCATGAACAAACCGTGATGCTCGACAGCACCGCGTATCATGAATTCAAGATGTATGTCACGAACACAACGCAGTCCAAGCTGACGCTGAACGTTGCACGCGTGACCAATTCGTTGCCGGACAGCACGTGGATCACGGCTATCTGCTTCGACGATCTCTGCTTTTCGGACACCACCAACTATCCGCCGGTGCTGGTGTTTAGCCCCGGGCAGCAGCGGCTTGTTAAGGTGACCGTTGCAGCAGCATCAACTTCGTCGGGTTCGGCCCATGTGGTACTGCGGTTCTCCACGTTCGGCGATCAGAACGCAAGCGAGATGGAACTGACGGCAACATTGGCCGCCGCCTCGGTGAAAAACCCGGCGAGCGCCACGCTTGGCGCTCCGTATCCCAATCCGGCCGGCATGAGCCTTTCGATCCCACGGCCCAGCACAAACCGCTCCTCGGCCGCGCTGCGCATCACCGTGTACGATATGCTGGGGCGCATGGTGGCCGAAATTGCCGACCAGTACTCCCAGTCCGATGCACGCGTCGACGTGTCGTCGTTCGCCAACGGCAGCTATCGCTATCTGCTGACAATCGACGGCTCGGTGCTTGGCACTGGCGGCTTTGTTGTAAAGCACTAGCGTTTACAGGCCCTGCGTTGCGCGCTCGCCGCACGGAGGTTACGAGTACGAAAATTTCAAACGGGGACGCCGATACAGGTGTCCCCGTTTTGTTTCGTCCGAACGAGTTCGCCATCAGTACAACAGATGGGGCGGCACACCAGCCCAACGCCCGCCGAGCTACACTTTCTTACCTGCAAGCTGGCGTTATCACTGGAAAAAGTAGCATGTTGAGCCTCTGCGGCCGCCCGGTCGCGAATCGGTAATCCAACCGCTTCACCGTACTACCTTCATACAACCGGGAGATCACTTCCATGGCATATCAGTGGCAATTCCGGCCCCGTCCTTACTCGGACGACGAAGCAAAGGAACTCCTTGCTCCGGTGATCGATGCAGAGACATCGGACTGGCACTATAACAAGCATCACAAGGGATATGTTGACGCGCTGAACAAGATCGAGGGCGAGCTGGAAACGGCCGACCGCGGCGCTGCCAACGGTAACTACTCGCATGTCGGCGAGCTGAAGCGTCGATTCACGTGGAATCACGCCGGCGCGCTGCTGCACGACATCTACTGGGACGTGTTGGGCGGCGATGGCGACCCGCAGAAGGGCCCAGAGATTCTGCATGCAATCGAAACACACTTCGGTTCGTTCGACGCCTGGAAGGCCGACTTCAAGGCCTGCTGCGTGGCGGCGAAGCTCTCCGGCTGGGGCGTGCTCGCGTTCGACATGTTGTACTCCGGACGGCTGATCAATCTTGAAGTGGACGAGCACCACTATGGCGCGATGTGGGGCGGCACACCGCTTATCCCATGCGATGTGTTCGAGCACGCGTATTACCACAAGGACGGCCCTGGGCGTGCCACGTACGTGGACAATTTCCTTGCGAACCTGCACTGGGAACGCATCAACGAACGTTATAAGAAGTACGTCCTTCCGTTCGTTACGGGGGCCTGAGCTACCCGATTCCTGAATTCGGAGTTCGTGCGCGGGAGAGCAGTACTTGCTGCTGTTCTCCCGCGACGTCCTCGCGCACCGAAGCACCTAATCTCCGATGGCTGATAACGTATACAAGGTTACTTTCCTCCCCTACAACATCACGGTTGAAGCCCCCGAGGGCGAGAACCTGCTTGATATTGCGCTGGAGAATGGGATCGATCTGCAACACAACTGCGGCGGCGTTTGCGCGTGCTCCACGTGCCATGTCATCATCCGCAGTGGCGAGGAGTTCCTCAACGAGATGGAGGATGATGAGGCCGATCAGCTCGACGAAGCCGATGGGCTGACGATCTCATCGCGCCTGGGATGCCAGGCACGGATTTCCGGCGACGTGATTGTTGAGATCCCGCTGCTGAACGAGGAAATCCGCTACCTGTTCCACGAGGGCGGCCGCAAGGAGGCATAACGCCCAGGCCCGGCCTGGGATGCCTTCACGCCGGTACCGGGCGATACGCGCGATCACCCACACCTCGCATAATCCAGCCGAAGACAATCGGCACTACTACGATACTATCATGAACTGGCAGAACTACGAGGATATCGGCATCGCGCTGTACGAGAAGTTCCCGGAACTGGATCCGCTGACGATCCGATTTACCGACCTGCTGCAATGGATCACCGAACTGGAGGACTTCACCGGCGACCCGAAGGAATCCAACGAAAAGAAGCTTGAAGCAGTTCAGATGGCCTGGTACGAGGAATGGAAGGACAATCAGTAGGATGGAGAGAATTGGCCTCTTCCCGCTCAACATCGTTCTGTTCCCGGGCGCATCCTACCCGCTGCATATCTTTGAGCCCCGCTACAAGACATTGATTCGCGAAGCGTTGGATACCAACGGCGAATTCGGAATCAATCTTGTCGACGAGGGGAAGATGTATCAGGTAGGATGCCGGGCACGAGTAACGAACCTGATCTCCGAAAGCAACGACGGCGAGATGGACATCGTTGTGACCGGAACGGAACGGTACGTGGTTCGCGAATATTACACGGACCAACGCCCGTACATCACGGCTGATACGGAGCCGTTCGAGGATCTTACGCCCCGCCCCGATGCCGATCTGCTGGAGCTGACGATCGGCCTGTACAACCAGCTCGTAGAATCGGTGTACGGTGAAGCCGAGGAGATTCTGAACCCGAGCGATTGGGTACTGGGCGGCGCCTCGTTCAGGATGGCACAGAAGTCGGGGCTGGATCTGGTGGTGAGGCAGCAGATGCTGGAGATGCGCGCCGAAAGCGAGCGCCTGGAGTTCCTCCGCACGTATCTGGAGGATATCCTTCCGAAGATTCAACAGGTGGAACAGATGCAGGCGCTGGTCCGCAACGACGGCTACATACGCCCCAGTCGCCCGCCGTGGAATCTCCCGGAGTAACCGGTCCACAAGCTGGCAGCACCACGAGTTACCACGGAACACACCCTTTCCGCGGGACATACGCTTACCGCAGCAGCCCCAATGCGCGCAGGAACCGCGCATGCACAGCGCCACCCACATCTCATTTACCGCCCCGGACTTCGTTCAACCATCACCGCGTAGCGCACGAATCCGCAGCCGGGCGGCATTTGCCCGCGACGAGGTTGGATACTCCGCCAAAACACGCCCGTACAGCTCCAACGCACGCTCACGGTTGCCAAGTTTCTGCTCGTTCAACTCGGCGGCACGGAACAACGCGCGATCGGCGGCCGCCCCCTCGGCATGCGCTTGAACGATTGCCAGCAGAGTTGCCGAGGCTTCGGCGAACCGGCCAAGCTGCTCCTGTGCCGTTGCGCGCATCAGATTGGCCTCGTCACCCAACGCCCCCTCGGTTACCATCGCGGCCACGCCTTCAAACTCGGTGATGGCATCGGCCCATCGGTGCTGCCGCATCAAAAGGCTGCCGGCCGCATATCGGCGCAGGGCGTCGGGGTACTCCGGCTGGTTGTCACGAATCAGGAACTGATAACCCAGAGCGTCGTTGGCGACATCGCTGGCTGAGTTGTCGGCAAGATGGTCGAACTGCTCCAACGCCTTGTCGAACCTGGCCGCGTAGAACAACAGCTCGGCGTGGCGCAGGCGGCTGAGATCCGCGTGCTGCCCGCCGTAATCATCCTGAATCCCTGTATCGAAGCCAGCCGCATACAGGGTATCGGCCATGTCAAGTTTCCCGACAACCACATACGTGTCGGCAAGGAGCATATCGGCATCCAGACGAACGGGGCTGCGCGGGTAGGCCTTGCGGAGTGACTCCAGCGTTCGGATTGCCGCGTCGGGATCGTTCAGCTCGCCGGCCTGCAACCTCGCGGCCTGCAACAACGCCTCGGCCGCAACCGAACCGGCCGCATTATCGCGGGCAATGGCCTGATAGCGCTCCACCAGATCCCGCGCCTCGGCCGCGTCGCGCACCGGGCGGGCAGCAAAACGCGATTCCAAGGCACGTGCATGCAGCAGAAGCACATTGGCGAACAAGGCGTTCTGTGGCGGATACGTCGCACGGAAATATTCGGCGGCGGCGATGGCGGCATCGGGTTTCCCTTCCCGCAAGGCCCGCTCGGCAAACGCATACAGATCCGATCCGTTTCCCTTGCGAACGGCATCCATTCGCTTGGCAACATCCAACGCCGCACCGTAGTCGCCTCGCTCGGTATACAGCCACTGCAGAAGCTCAAGGAACGGCACCTGTGTGGGGCGTTGCTCCAGATACGCTGTCACGGCAACGATTGCGGCGTCGGCTCCGTCGGCCGTGCCTGTATACGCCCCCATCCCCCCCATTACCTCACCCAACCGTGCGGGATCAGCCGCGAGAATGGCGACGTATTCGGCCGAGGCCTCGGCATATCGCGCAAGGGCGCCGTACACCTGGGCCAACTGGTCGGCGAACATCTGCGGATCGCTCAGCGTTCGGCGTCCGATATCGAACGTTGTGGCCGCTGCATCAAGCTGCCGGTTGTTGATCTGCGATTGCGCAACCATCTGGTAGGTAAGCGGATCACCGGGGCGCAGGTCGATGGCCGCCTGCCATTGCCGCATCGCATCGTCGGATTTCTGATTGCGCATCAATACATCGCCGTACTGCACGCGCACCTGAACGTCGTTCGGGGTACGGCGCACACGGTCGGCCACGATCGGCAGCAACTCATCGAAGCGGCGCAACGCCATGTACGTGCGGCACAGGGCGGTGTAATACGTGTTCGATCGTGGATCGGCGTCGTACAACTCCTTGAACACCCGCGACGCGTTTACAAGGTCACCGCTTGCCTCGTAGCCCTCGGCCAGATGAAATCGGCGCTCCTCCTCGGCCCCCGGCTGTGCAAGGGCCGGCCGGGCTGCGAAGCCGGCCATCAGGGTCAGTACCAACCACCCGCCCACACACCATTGCATGGGCTTGCTGCGCAGGGTTATTACATCGGCTGGTTGCATGATTTCTTGTTTGGCGCCTCGGGGCTGACGTAAGGACACCGGAACGAACTGCCCGATGGATTCTCACGAGAATAAACGGCGCTTCCGTTGGAACGGCGTGCAGTTACGCAACCGCTTCACGGGCAGGTTGTACGGGCCTGATGGATGCCCAGGCGGGCAAGCATATCAATCCATCGTCAGAATCGGGATAACCGCCTGCTGCAACGGATCGCTTGTGGCCATCACCTGGCCATCCTCGGCAATCACCACATCAAGCTCACTGCGCACACCAAAACGCCCGGGCAGATAGATCCCCGGTTCAATCGAGAACGACGTTGCCGCAAGCACCGTGCGTGTGTCGCGTGTCTCGAAGTTGTCCATGTTGGCACCGGCACCGTGCAGCTCCGTTGTGATACTGTGCCCGGTGCGATGCACGAAGTACTGGCCGTAGCCGGCCGCATCAATCACACGCCGGGCGGCATCGTCCACCTCGGCGCCAGCCAGACGGCGGCTCTCGGCAAAGGCATCCCGCACAGTCGCGAAGGCCGCATCCCGCGCATCGCGCACGATGTTGAACACCTCGGTGTATTGCTCGGGCACGTCGGCCCCCACATAACCAACCCACGTTATATCGCCGTACACCGCATCCGCCGCGGCTTCGCGCGCCCACAGGTCGATCAGCACGAAGTCGCCGGCCGTGATTGTTGCGCTGGCGGTGGCCGTTGGCTCGTAGTGTGGATTGGCGCTGTTCGGGCCTACACTGCAATTGGGCGAATGGTCGGTAACCAGGCCTCGCGCCGCGAAGTTGGCGGCGATGTGTTGTTGTACGTCGTACTCGGTAACGTTCGTGCCACCGCGCACTTGGTCGCGAATAAAACGGAACGCATCCATCATCACCTCACGAGCCGCCGCGCCCGCGCGCCTGGCCGATTCCAGTTGATCGCCCGTAAGCCGAGCCTCGATGTGGGCGATGAGATCGGCCGAAGTAACAACCTCTGGACCCAGCGAGCGCACAAGCTCCACCGTGCCGGCGTCCACGCGTGCAACCACGGGCACGGCATTGTGTTCGGAATACTCCATCGCAACGGTCGCGAATCCGCTGATCAGCACGCGCAGGCCCTGCTCGAACTCCACATGGCTGGAATACGGGATCGCCTCCCCGGGCATCAACGCGCCAATGTGTGGCTCGATACGGTGCCATAAACCGCGCGGCTGACCGTGCGCCGGCACAAGCAACGCCCAACGCCGCGTTTGATGTGCTCCGGGGGCCAGGCCAAGCATTCGCGAGGCGATCGGGTTCTGTTCGCGGAAGTTGTACAGCAGCCACGCAGGTATGCCAAGCAACTGAAGCGTCCGCTGAATCTGTGCCAGTGTTTCGGTTGTCATGCGCTGAAGATAGACCCGGCGCCCGAAACGGGTCAACGCATTTTTCGCAAAAAACTGAGGAAGATTCTTTGACAAATTGACACAGGCAGTCTATGTTTGCGGAGTCCTGCCACGGCTGTCATTCCGCGGCAGCAACTGCACCGGGTGCTGCCGGTGCTCATCAGACATTAACCAACCGGGGGAGCGCTTCATGGAAACATACGACGCACAGCAATCCGCAGGATTCCTTGCGGTAATCGCCGGCTTCGGCATTTTCGGCCTAGTGATGGGCCTGGTGTTTCACCTTTTCGTGGGTTATTGCTTCAAGTTGATGGCGGAAAAGACGGGACATCAGGATTCGGCCGGGCTTTGGTGGATCCCGATCGCCAACCTGCTGATCCCGATTCGTATTGCCGGCAAGCCCAACTGGTGGCTGGTTCTGTATCTCATCCCGGTCGTCAACCTCATCGTTCACATCATCGTCATGATGGCGGTTGCCGAGGCACGGAAGAAGGAAAGCTGGTGGGGCCTTGTTGCGGTCTTTGTCGGAATTGTCGGCATTCCCTACCTCGCATTCAGCGAGTAAGGTCGTACCAGAATCACGAAAGCGTTTTAACCGGGGCGCGTCGCTACTGCGGCGTGCCCCGGTTTGTTTCAAAACCATCACATTGTTTCACTTGTACACTGCGGCCAAAAGTACTAGAATTGTTGAGGGTACTGATACGCAGGTTCTGGATTGGGCATGTACCTAGGACTATTGCCCCATAATCCATACTGCTGTACGTACTCTGCCCCTGGGATTACCACCTGCGGGACAACAGTTTCATCACACCGTCTTTATCCTTATCCACACACAACCCAATGAGGTTCGCAATGCACAGGACTTTCATGCGTGGCACCTTTGTGTTCGCCCTGTTTCTTGTCGCGATGGCGTATGTCGGCAGCGGTAGCGCCGCTCAGGCTCGCCCAATCTGCAATGAGTACACTGTCACGATCCGTGATACTACCGACCAAGATTCCACCGGTTACCCACTCCACGACACCATTGTCGTGGGCGTAGACTATACGTATTTCTCAACACCGGCCACACCATTTGATCACTTTGTCAATAACAGCATTGTGCCGGTGTCTTCCGGTCACGGCGCACCCGTTAGTGTTTCCATCTACCTGCCCGGTGTTGGTTTGATAAGTCAGGGTGCGAACGGCACATGGGCATCGTACAATGGAAACACGGGCTGGTGTTACAGGGTGCATGTTGAGATCGACCCAGCAACCGGCTGTGTACACATCTCGATCAATCGATTCCACTGCTAAGCCGGCACACTTGCCCCGGCAACTCACGTCGGAGTCACACACCAATCACAAGCCAGCGGGGTGCACACTACCCGCTGGCTTGTACGTTTGGTGTTCGGCCCACCAAATGTCATGTCATGTCACGCCGCCCCCTCCCTTTCGCGGTCAACCGCGCGAAACCACAAGTTGACACTCACGCCGGCTCTCGGTATGTTCACCGCAGGTAAT
>CBHYLN010000155.1:0-12440 GCA_966128725.1 uncultured bacterium
AGGCGCGCCGGTTACGCCTTTCGCGCGACAGCGTGGAACGGCGCCGGCGTATGGAGAGCATGCGCGGACGCCAAGAACAACCAGCGGAGAATCGTGATGGGCACGGCGGCGACCTTGTCGGTACTGTGGACGGTTGTTCTTCTTGTGGCCGGTATCCTGCTGGTGCGGATCGCGCAGCCAACCAACGAGGACTGATGCGCGGTTCGGCTGTACAACCATTCGGGCTTCCGCCCGCTCACCTACGGTGGGCCGATACGAAACGCAAAGAGCCGGGGACAACCCCGGCTCTTTGCGTTTATACAGTACTCCTGTTCCAGCAACCCGGCAGGCCCGCCTATTGCACGGTAAGCCCCAGCTCCTTGCGCAGAAGGGTGTCGGCCGAGCTGTTCTTCGTCCAGTAATCCAGCTTCAGCTCGTTGGTACGCGTTGCGCGCGTGGTAAGCGTGGTTGCCTTGGGGCCGAATCCATCGCGGTAGGTTTCGGTCCAGCCCATGATGCGGTGCGGGAACTCCTTCTCGAAGTCGATGGCAAGGGTCCGCACGGGATCGGGATAGCTGAGCGTATAGCGCATCAGTTGCGGCGAGCCCGGCACCGCGGCAAGGGTCGCCGTTGCGTTGATAACCTGCAGCTCGGTGTGGCGCAGGCGCTGGGCCATCGTGCCGGGGAGGATTCGCACATCGCCAACCGGCAACGTCGCGGGCGCAAGGCGGATGCGTGTCCAGACCTCGTCCTCAAGGAACGCAGGCTCCAGCGCGAAGTCGCGATCGCCTTCCTTCTCGAAATACGAGCGCAGCTCCACATCGTACTTGCTGGCACGGAAGTTCAACTGCGTGAAGGTATGCCCGCACCACTCCTGCGCGGTAGTGGTCACCTTCAACGAGTGCGGCTTGGTGGACACCTCAACGGGCGTGAACACCGAGGTCATCAACGAATACGGATACACACCCGTGACGAATTTCTTGGTGAGGTTCAGCTTCAGGATGGGCACCACGTCGCGACCGGTGGGATCGGATTCCAGCTTCACCTGTTTGTCGCCAAGGAAATCCTCGGTAACGAACACAAGCACCGCATCGCCCTTGCGTATCTCACCGTAGCGCGCCTGCTCCAGCGCATACCGGGTTACTTCCGCCTTTCCCTGATACCAGTAGTCGGAAAAGGCGCGATCAACCGGCAACGGCTGTGGCGGCTGGGCCTTGCCCGCGTTGGCGTGATTCTGGCTGTCGGCATCGGAGCAGCCGATCACCATTGCCGCGAACGCAAGCAGCGGCAGCACGAATCGTTCTGTATCATGATGCATGGCTTTCACCTTGATGTTCTTCAAATGCTATTACGCGCGGGGCACAGCATGCCCGCGCACCGAACACGAACCAGGGCATGCGAAGAACACCGAGGAACCGACCACCGTTAACGGCCGCGCAGCTCAACGTTCAACTTCACGTGCTCCTGACCACGAATCACTTCAACCTCGACGGTCTGGCCGGGCTTCGCCGAGCCAAGCGCTTCGGTATAGTCGTAGATATTCTCGATCGGCTGCGCGCCAAACCGAATCAGGATATCACCCTCGCGCAAGCCTGCGTGCTGCGCCGGCCCGCCTTCGGCCACACCGCTCAGGCGCAGCCCCTTGCCCTCATACCCGTAATCCGGAATCGTGCCCACATACACCTTGAAGCCGCCGCCCGAACGGACTGACGACTGGGTTTTGGTAAACGGCGGGCGATCGTTGCGCGCGTCGATCGCCCGCACCATCTCCGCAACGTATGCCAGCACCTTTGCCTCACCGTCGTAGTTGACCTTCTCCCAGGTATCGCTGGGCCGATGGTAATCGGCGTGCAGACCGGTAAAGAAGAACAACACCGGCACGCCCTTGGCGTAGAAGCTGGAGTGATCGCTTGGGCCTACGCCGTCATCCACCAACTTCAAGGCAAACCGATCTGCATTTTTTTCCTGGAGCATCGTGCGCCACCACGGCGAGGTGCCAACGCCCTGCACGATAAGGCCGCTGGTATCAAGCCGCCCGATCATGTCCATGTTCACCATCGTGATCATCTTGCTCACCGGCACGCCCGCGTCTGCAACCAACGCAGCCGAACCCAGCAGCCCCTCCTCCTCGCCGTTAAAGGCCACGAACATCAGCGTGCGGCGATTACCGCCCGATGCCCCGAAGTACCTGGCCAGCTCGATCACGCCGGCCGTACCGCTTGCGTTGTCGTCGGCGCCGTGATGCACGGCCTCGGCGTGGCCGCCGTCCAGCGAGCCCTCGCCGCCCATGCCCAGGTGGTCGAAGTGTCCGCCGATCACGATTATCTCGTCGCGCAACTTGGGATCGGTGCCGGGCAGCAGCCCGACAACGTTCGGAATGGAGATGCGATCGATTTTCAGATCGACCCGCATCGAAGCGTTATAGCCGGACATGGCGAACGATGCAGGGGTTCGCGCGGCGTCGATCGCCTTCTGAAGATCCGCAAGCGAACGGCCGGCGGAGTCGCGGATGTCGGCAAAGACCGTGCTTACGGCAAACACGGCCGGGATGCCGGCATCGATGAAGTTGCGGTCCAGCTTGGTCTCCACCAGCGCGGGAGGATCGTTGGGCGGATTGATCACGATCATCGCAACCGCGCCGTGTTCGCGCGCGGCGCGGGCCTTGTGCGCGTAGGCCGCGAATCGTGCAAGCTGGCCGTGCGGATTGTCGCCGTCGGGCGAGAACCGCATCACCACCACCACCTTCCCCTTTACGTTGATGCCGGCATAGTCATCGTACTTCTCATCGGGAGCGGAGATACCGTATCCGGCAAACACAAGGTCGCCCTCGGCAATCGCGCTGGAGGAGAAACCCAGCGGGTTCATCCGATCACCCGGGCGCAGGGATACCGAGCCCGCCGGCCCTTTCAGTATCAGCTCGTTGGCCGGGCCAACACGCAAACCGGCGGTGTACTCGAACCGGTGCATGTCGCTGCCGTTCAGGGACTTCAAGCCCGCCCCACGGAAGTAGCGCGCGATGTACGAAGCAGCACGCATGTTTCCCACATCCCCGGCGCGCCGTCCCTTCAGCTCATCGCCGGCAAGGAACTGCACGTGTTCACGAATGCGCGACGCCAGTGCCGTATCGGCCGTCAGCGGCGCGCCCGCGGCGATTGCCAATGGCGGCACGGCACGCCCGCCGCGTGGCTGGCCCGGCTGCGCGCGAAGCAACAGCGGGAACACGGTTGCGCACAGGACCGCACAGGCAACCAGAGCATGGAGCGATTGGCGACGGGACAACTGGATTGATGGGATCATCGGCTGAACGATTTCGCGAATCGGGAGTTACATGAATCGCGGCGCGGCGTCATCACATCGAACGCGGCGCACACGCGCTTGACAAGCCAAGATACGCCCGAGCCCGCAATGAACACGACGCGCCTTGAACAGCTTTATCGAGAGAACGCGCGGGCCGGAACACAATCGTTGGCTGGGGCTGCCGGCATCGCGCCTGGCGCGGTGCCGGCAGCATCCCGGGCATCCCATGTGTAGCCCGCGTTCACGCCAGTGATTCCAGCGTGGCAAGCACGTCGGCCGCGTGGCCCACAACACGCACGTTGTCCCAAACGTGTTTGATGGTGCCATCAACGCCGATAAGGAACGTGACGCGGTTGGCCCACGTGCCTTCGATCTCCACGCCGAATGCCCGGCAAATCGCCCCATCACTGTCGACCAGCAACGGGAAGTTCAGATCGTACTTGGTTGTGAACGCCTGATGCGCCGCCTGATTATCGGTACTGACGCCAAAGATTGCGGCGTTGGCCACCGTGAAGCTGTCGCGCGCGTCACGGAATTCGCATGCCTCACGCGTACATCCGGGGGTGTCGTCCTCCGGATAGAAGAAGAGAATCACGTTGCTGTTGCCGCGAAAATCGCCAAGGCGAACGGTGGAACCGTCCGTTGCGATCGCGGTGAAATCGGGTGCTGTATCGCCCTGTTGAAGCATGCTGTACGTGTTGAGCAATTGAGTGAAATGAAAGCCAACAATGGCTGCCGCACCGTGGGCATTGCGCCCGCAGCCCGGCCATCAGCCATGTGAGGGATGGGGAGCCATCGAAACCAGCAGCACCAGCGGCTCGCTGGTGTGGTTGCGCACCCCGTGAATAACGCCGGCCTCGGCAACACAGCCTTCGCCTTCAACCAACTCATGTTCGGTTTCGCCCAGCAGGAACATCCCCTTGCCGCGAACCACGAAGTACAGTTTGTCGTTGGCGTCGTGCGTGTGCGGACGCTGTTGCTGATCCGGTTCGAGAAGGTAATAGTCCACGAACATCCTGGACGACTCGAACTGGTTCAGCTTGGACATCTTCCCCGGCACCGCCGGGAACGTAAGCGCCTTGTAACTCTGAATGATCATCCGTGTAGGTTTATCTCGTTGACGTTCAAGGCGCCGAATCTAGACAATCACCACGCCGGAGACAACTTCAGGTACGCCTGAGGCCAATCCGGCGCAATCGGAGGCACGACCATGACCCGATGCATTTGGCACCGACTGCTGTGTATAGCCATTGCTGCCGTAGCAATCTCCCCCGGCCTTGTAGCGCAACAAACCGGCACGTTTGCCGGGCGCGTTGTTGACCCCCAGGGCAAGCCGCTTGCCGGCGCCAACGTCGCGATAAACAACACCGCCCTGCGAACCAGCACCGGCCCCGACGGAGCCTTCTCGATCCCCAACGTCCCTGCCGGACCACGCAGCGCCGTGGTATCACACATCATGCACGAAACCCGAACCGTGTGGACAAACGTTCCCGCGGGCGCCGTGGCAACGCAGAGTTGCTATCTCCCGTGGGAGCCTTACTGGGCCGACCGCTCGTACACAACCGAGGACTCGATGATCGCCGTGACCTATCCCGGCAGGCTGGCGGCCGGGTCACGCGTGCACGTGCGCGCCTTCCGCGTTGAGGACATGGACGCGTTCTCCTCGGCACGGCATGGTTACCCGGCGCTGGGCGTTTCCGATCGGGATCGCGATGACGAGGAAGACGATGACAGCGAGAACGGATTGCCCTACGGACTGCGCCTGACCGCCGAGTGGGACCATACAACCATCATCCCGGCGAGCGGTGAAAACGGCAACACGATGATCGGCGTACCGCTGCGGGCGCCGGGCTCGTACGTGGTGGAGCTCACCGTCGCGAACCGACGCCTTTGGGCGCAGATGAATATTTCGGACATCGGCATCATCACGAAGATCTCCCCGGACCGCGGCATCGCCTTCCTGGTGAACGCGCGCACCGGGCGCCGCATGCCGAACGTACGGCTGGAGTGCATCTATCAATCCGGAACGGTGCGCCGTGTTTCCTCCGGCAGCGACGGTATCGTGCAACTCCCACGCCAGCGCCGGGACGGCGCGAACGATTACGTGACCCACCTCACCGGCGAGTATCGCGGCAGCCCCATCATCGCCACACTGAACGTGCCAACGCCCGATGCGGCGCGCCACGCCATGTATCTGCACACCGACCGCCCGGTATACCGGCCATCGCAGCGCGTGAACTACCGTGGGATTCTCCGCGACGCCGAGGATGCCGCGTACCAGATTCCCGGCGATGCTACGGTGACAGTCAACGTGCTGGACGCACGCGGCCGCTCGATAAAAACCGACACGCTGCCGGTGTCGCGGATGGGCACGTTTCATGGCGCGCTTGAACTGGGCGCCGAGCCGGCGCTGGGCCAGTATTCGGTTGTGGTGACCGCCGTCGGCAACGTGCAAACGTTCCCGTTCATGGTGCTGGAATACAAGAAGCCGGAGTTCAGCGTGGAGCTGAAACCCGGGCGCGCATGTTACGGGCCTGGCGAGACGATCACCGCAACCACGATGGCGAAGTATTACTTCGGCTCGCCCGTTGCCGAGGCAAGCGTGGAGTACCGCATCTTCCGCACCCGCATGCCCGGCGCGGGCGGCAACAGCATCTTCGCGACCGCAGCGCCGGCACAGGGCGCAAGCGGCCCCGAGCTTGTCAGCGTTGAGCACGGCACGCTTGGGCACGATGGCACGCACACGCTGCGCTACACGCTTGGCAAGGATACCGATGCCGACTTCCGATATCATGCCGAGGCACAGGTGGTGGATAACAGTCGTCGTGTCATTATCGGCTCGGCCGACTGGACGATGGCTCGCTCGGATTTCCGCGTGACGATTCAGGCCGCGAAGAACTACTACCACACGGGCGAACGGCCGGGGATAACGGTGTCGCTGAATCGATTCGATGGCCGCTCGGCCGCGAACGTGGAACTGGCCCTGCGGTTGCGGCAGGCCGCATCAACCGCCCAGAAGCAACAGGTGCTGTGGGAACAGACGGCCCGCACGGATTCGAACGGCCAGGCCACCATCGTTGTGCCGGAACGTTCAACCGGCGGCGTATTCGAGTTGGTTGCCGTGGTAACGGGCGATCGCCGGCAGGCCGCCGAGGCAACACATACGCTCATCGTTGCAGGCCCCGGGCTGGAAGTTGATCCGATGCTCGATACCGCGCTTCGCGTGATACCGGAACGCAGCGGCTACCTGCCCGGCGAAACCGCGGAGGTGCTGGTGCTGGCTCCGCGGGAAGGTGTGGATGCTCTTGTCACGGCCGAAGGCGCAACGCTGTACACCGAACGAACCGAGCGGCTGGCAACACGCGCGGCGATTGTCGAGATGCCGATGCTGGATGCCTACGCGCCAGGGGTGCATCTGGGCGTGGCACTGCTGTATCGTGGATCGATGCGCAACGCCGACGTGGCGCTGGCGGTTGAGCCGCTGCGCAAGCGCATGCGAATCGAGATATCCGGCAACCGTGCGCAGTATCGTCCGGGCGATTCCGCCACGATCAGGATTCGTGCGCTTGACGGGCGCGGGCGCCCGGTTGCCGATGCCGAGCTTGGCACGGCGATGATCGACGACGCGCTGTTCGCGATCGCGCCGGACCAGACGCCCCCAATCTTCGGCAGATTTTACTCGGCCACGGCCAACCGTATTACAACGGGATTCCTGCCCAGCGTGAACCTGACGATTCATCCCGCCTATCTGGCACAGGCGAATCGCGAGCTGCTGGAGCAAGGCAGGCGCAGGAAGATGTCAGGGGCCGATCGCGATCGCACCGCATCGCGCACCACAATCCAACACGCGGTAGCACTCTCCAGCGGGGTCACCACTGCAGGAGTGAACGGGTTCGCCATCCGAGGCGGACGCGCCGAGGAAACCGCCATCGCGGTTGACGGCTTGGCCGTGGACGATGTATTCAGCGGCGGGTTCGGCAACGACAGCGATGATAATGCCTTGAATGCGCGGTACAAGAGTGATGCCCCGCCACCTTCGCCAACATCGGCCCCTGCCGACGGATCCGGCGTGGCAGGCGAGTCGTTCGCGCTTACCACGATGCGCTCGAACTTCCAGGACGCCATTGCCTGGCAACCCGATCTGCTTACCGACAACAACGGATACGCCAGTTTTGGCGTACGCCTGCCGGACAACATCACCACGTGGCGTGTTACCGTGCGCGGGGTGGATCGTGAAACCCGTGTGGGTGAAGGCGCCGAGAGCTTCGTGGCCCGCAAGAATCTGATGGTGCGCATGGAAACCCCGCGCTTTGCCACGCAGGGCGACCGGATGCTGGTGGCGACCACGGTTCACAACTATCTGCCCGAGCAGAAGCGCGTTACGGTGCGGATGCGTGCCGAGCATATCGAACTGGCCGATCATGATACCACGGTAACGATCCCCGCCGGCGGCGAGCAGCGTATCGACTGGAGCGCGGCGATTACCGGAGTGGACAGCGCCACGCTGTCGGTGCGGGCGCTTACCGACGAGGAATCCGACGCCATGCAGACCACGCTGCCGATAACGCCGCGCGGCCTGAAGGTGTCGGCAAGCGCCGCCGCCGAGCTGGCGCGCGACGACCGCTCGGCAACGATGACGTTCGACGTACCCGAGGCAACCGACCCCACAAGCCGCACGTTATCGGTCTCGCTGTCGCCATCGTACGGCAGCGCGGTTATCGGCGCGCTTGATGACTTGATCGGCTATCCGTACGGCTGCGCCGAGCAGACGATGAGCCGGTTCCTGCCAACGATCGTGGTGGCCAATGTGTTGCGCGATCTGCGGCTGCCGTTTGACGAGGCCAAGCGCAAGGAGATGCCGAAGATGGTTGCCGCGGGTCTGGAGAAGTTATACGGCTATCAGCACACCGATGGCGGCTGGGGATGGTGGGATCACGACGCCACGCACCCGTTCATGACCGCGTACATCATGTACGGGCTTACGGTTGCCCGCAAGGCCGGGTACGATATCGACAACGAACGATATCGCCGGGGTCGCGAGTCGCTGTGGGAGCAGATCCGCCAACGCTCGCCGGGCGGCTCGTATGGCGCGGCACGCACCGAGCTGGACCCCACCAGCGAAGCCTATATGCTGTACGTGGCCGGATTCGTTTCGCGCGGCCAGCACGATCCGTTGATCGCCGAGCGAACGGCGCTGCTTGCCAAACGCAGCGGAATCAACAGCTACGCGGTGGCATTGCTTGCGCTGGCCGCGCATTATCATGGGCAGAAGGAACTTGCCGCATCGCTTGTGCAGCGGCTTGGTCGCGAGGCCACCGGCAGCGATGGCAAGGCATACTGGACCGGCATCACCTGGGAACATGCATGGCAGCAGGACAACGTGGAAACATCGGCGTTCGCGGTGAAGGCGTTGATGGAAACCGGCACCGAACCCGACATGCTGAAGCGCGGCATCGCGTGGCTGATGGCGAGGAAGCAGGGGAACTCGTGGGGCAATACGCGGCAGAGCGCGATGATCGTGTACACCATGGCCGACTATCTGCGCAGCTCTGCCGGCGGTGACGCCGGATACACGCTGCGCGTGAAGGTGAACGGCAACACGGTGTTCGAGCGGGCGGTAAGCCAGCAGGACCTTATGGCGCCCGACATGCGCGTGACGGTGAAGGGCACGGATATCCAAACCGGCCGCAACACGGTGACGGTGGAAAAAACCGGCGGCGGCATGGTGAACGCGGCGGCATGGATCGACTACTACGTTGACGTTGCGCAGGTGCGCCCCGCCAACGCGGGGTTCACGGTAACACGCGACTACTACGTGCTGGAGCGCGTGCAGCGCGGCGACGTATGGGTATATCAGAAGGAGCCCTTTACCGGAACGGTGCACAGCGGGCAGGAGATGCTGGTGAAGGTTCACATCCGCCCGGATTCGGTTCGCGAGTACTTCCTGCTGGAGGACCCCCTGCCCGCCGGCTGCGAGGTAGTGCAGGACGTAAGCGGATATACCATCGAAGGCGAGGCCGAGTATCAGCCGGCCCGGAACGGCGCCGACAAGGTGTGGAACTGGTGGTACTCCAGCCGCGATGTACGCGACGAGAAGATCGCGTTCTTCGCGCAGCGGCTGGAGGCGCGTGAGTACGAGTTCAGCTACATCCTTCGCGCGCAAATCCCGGGAACGTTCAGCGTGATGCCGTCGATCGGGATGTTGAACTACTACCCGGAGGTGCGCGGCAACAGCGCCGCGGAGCAGATGATGATCCTGAAGTAACCCGGATGTCGGGCCGTTGCCCGCACGTCGCCAATCGGCCGGACGGACCTTGACCCGGCGGCATGGCGGCGTGCGGCACGCGCCCATGTCTCCATCGCGATGTCCAACACGGAATCCCCAACCGGGTTTCCGTACATACAGGCGCCCCCGGGAAATCCGGGGGCGTTTCCGTTGTGGCCGGGCACGGTGTTTCAAAACGGAACCAGGCCCACGCAACCGACGCATGCAGCCACCGCCGCATAGTGGTAACTTGCCCGCCGCATCACACTGTGCACGCCCTCACGAAGGTCTCGTGTTCGCGTGCACAACGGGTTCAACATTCAGCGATCATGAAGCAATACGACGCCCTTACCTGCCACGCCAACCGCGCAACGCTGGACGTTATCACAGCGGTCAGCGGCATCCTTCCGATAACCGGCATCGTCGACAACGAGACCAGCATCACGCTGTACTTCGATCACGGCGATTACAGCGAGTCCATCCCCGACACGATCCGCTCGTGGGTACCGGACGGCGCAACGGTGGAGTTCGAACGCGGCGAGGTGGCCGAACAGAACTGGAACGCGGAGTTCGAGCAGTCGCTGGAACCCGTGCGCCTTACCGACAGGCTGGTTATCACGCAAAGCTGGAACCCGGTGGAGCCGGCCGGCCCGGATGATCTGGTTGTGGTGATCGACCCCAAGATGTCCTTCGGCACCGGGCACCACGAGTCCACACGGTTGATTGCCACGTTGATGGCCCGCACCCGGTTCCAGGGAAGCCGCGTGCTGGACGTGGGCACGGGCACCGGCGTGCTTGCGATCATCGCCAGGCACTACGGCGCGCAAACGGTGGTTGCGATCGACAACAACGAATGGGCCGTGGCGAACGCGATCGAGAACATCGCCCTGAACAATACACCGGATATCGAAATCGTGCATGGCGAGTTGGACGTGGTAACCGAATCCGATTTCGATGTGATCCTTGCGAACATCCATCGCAACGTGATCATGGAATTGCTGAGCGCGATGCGCGCGAAACTTTCGGCGCGGCCCGGCGCGGCAATCCTTACCTCGGGTGTGTTGATCGAGGACCACGAAAGCCTGGTGGCCGCGGCGGCCGAACATGGCCTGGTGCCCAACGATGAGCAGCGCGAGAACGAATGGATAGCAACACGTTTCGTTGTGGCATGATCACACGCGCACTGAACCCCGAACTTTCCCTTGCAGCCGGCGCATGATTCTCTCCACGATCGACATCGGGACGAACACGATTCTGATGGTCACCATGAACGCCCACGGGGGCGCTGTTCGGGTGCTTGGCGATGAGCATGCGATTGCGCGCCTGGGCCGGGGCGTGGATTCCAGCCGCGCAATCCAGCCCGACGCGTTTGATCGCGTGGCGACGCACCTGCAACGTTATAGTGCAATCGCCGCTGGCCTTGGGGCCAACCGCGTGGTTGCGTACGGAACAAGCGCGCTTCGCGACGCATCCAACCGCGAGCAGTTCATCGCCGAGATGGCGCTGCGGACAGGCATCGGCATAGAAGTGATAAGCGGCGATGACGAAGCCCGCCTTACCTACCGTGGCGCGTTGTTCGGCATTGCAACCGAGGGCGGCGAGTTCGGCGTGCTCGATATCGGCGGCGGCAGCACCGAGGTGGCCCTTGGCGCCGGCGGCACGTTGCGGCATGGCGCAAGCGTGGATATCGGCGCCGTGCGGATCACCGAACGCTACCTGAAACAACTGCCCGCCGATGCCGAAGCCGTGGCCAATGCCCGGGATGCCGCCGAGGAGATACTGCGCGCCGCGCCGGCGATCCCGGCGGGCACCACGGTTGTTGGCGTTGCGGGCACCGTGACCTCCCTTGGCGCCATCGCGCTGGGCATGCGCGCATTCAACGCCGACGCGCTGAACGGAACGCGGCTTTCGGCAAGCGCGATCGCCGATATCACCGCACGGTTGACGGCGATGAGCCTGGAGCACATCCTCGAGCTTCCGGGCGTACACCCTGACCGCGCCGACATTCTGCCCGGCGGCGCCATGATTCTTGATGCGTTCATGCGCCTGAACGCGCTGGAGACAATCACCGTAAGCACACGGGGCGTGCGTTACGGAATGGCCCTTGCCGAACTGGAACGGTGCGGCCACGATCTTCTTCATTTGTGACTTTCGGGAGCCGGGCCGCCCACGCGGGCGATTGCGTGCTCCCCGACGGCAACCTTTGCGCCCGTTCTCCGTTTGCCACCACGTGCGGCTGTGCCGTGCGCTCGAATTCCGATTACCCATCCCGATTACCATGACCGTTATCTCGCATGTGATTGCGCCCGGCTCACAGCCCGGGCAACGTACGCACCAGCCTGGACGGCCGCGCCGATCGGGCTGGCTTGGCCGCGCGGCAGCGCTTGCCGTGTTTGTCTCGATTCCGGCCGCCGCGCAGCAGGCGCCCACGCACGATGCAGGGGTGGCACCGCCCGACACCTCCGTGATCGTGCGCGGCGAGGTTGGCGCCTCAATCGACGCCTACACATCACGAATGGCGGCGTTTGGCCTGTCGGGGTCGTTGCTGGTGGAAAAGGACGGCCAGGTGATTGTCCAGAAGAGTTATGGCCTTGCCAACCGCGAGCGCCACATCCCCATGCGCCCCGAGATGCCTCTGAACGTCGGCTCCTTGAGCAAGCAGTTCACGGCCGCCGCAATCCTGAAACTGGAGATGGAGGGCAGGCTCCGGACCAGCGATACTCTGGGGCGATTCTTCCCGGCGGCGCCGGCCGACAAGCGCGGCATCACATTGCACCAGCTTCTTACCCATACCTCGGGACTGCCCTATCTCTGGTCGGCGGATATCTTCGCGCCATGGGAACGCGACTCGGTAACCCGGCATGTGCTGGCGCTGCCGTTGGTGACACCGCCCGGCCAG
>CBHYLN010000156.1:0-12232 GCA_966128725.1 uncultured bacterium
CATGACCAACGATCTGTTCGCGGAGCTATATCCGCCGCGTGCACCACGATGCACAGTACGCCTTGAGCCACAGGGTCGCACGGTGACAGTGGAGCGCGGAACCACCCTGCTGGAGGCCGTGCGGGCCGCCGGCCTGCCGATTGCCCAGTCGTGCGGAGGCTTCGCGATCTGCTCGTGGTGCCGTATGCGGATCCTGGCCGGCGCGGAGCACCTGTCGCCCATCGAGCCGGCCGAGCGCCGCCTGATCGAGCGCCAGGGCTTTGCCGCCAACGAACGCGCCAGTTGCCAGGCCGAAGTGCGCGGCGACGTTACCGCTACCACCACGTACTGGTAGCCGATACGGTGGTGCCGTGGTACGCCTGGCTGTGCGGCGCGCTGCCCGTGTTGCAGGCTGCCGAAGCGCCGCGCGCCGCCGCTGTAGAAATACACAGAACAACGCCCCACAAGCTCGTATCTTTGCCGCGTTCCTTGCACGTTCCTCAATTGCTACAGTGAACACCAACCTGCCATATCGAATCGCGCTTTGGGTTGTGGCGCTTGCGCTTCTTGTTGTCCTGTTCTCGTGCGCCGGTGGCGCAGGCGAGGCGGGCGCGCAGGCCGGCCAGGCAACCGTGCGCGTTGCGGGCGATTACACGCCCGAAAAACCCATGCGTCTTGTTCTGGGCGGCTCGGTTGCCCGCGACAGTGCCGCCGTTGTTACCGAGTTCTACGTGGACCAGGCCCTGCGTGCCGCGTGCGACTCGATCCCCGCCGCCCGATACGTCACCATCAACTTCCGGGATTCGCTTGCGAAGGTGTTTGTTGCCGAGGGCAGGCAGGGAATTCCCATCGCCGAGCTGGGCAAACGCCTGGATCTGGACGGTGTTGTCTTCACGCGGATTGCACGATTCAGCTCGGTGCTGGCCGTGGAAATGCGCGTGGTGAATCCCGCCAGCGGCGCGGTGCTGTTTCGCGATCTCTCCTTCAGCATGATCCGTTTCCGCGACACCAGCGGCACCATGTTCCTGGGGCCAACCGTATTCGATGCGGTGCGCAAGTCGCTGGGCAAGCTCTTCGGCCTGAAGCATCTTCCGGAACTCCCCGTTGCCACCGAACCGTTGGTGATCTCCAGTGTGTCGATCCCGGCCGACGACCATCTGGGCCAGATCCGGACCAATCGCCAGAGCTTCAGCACCACGGCCATCAAGGCCATCGGTGAGCTTGCACGCATGCGGTATCCCGAGCTTGTAGCGTTCGATTACGAATCGCGCGCGCAACTGATGAAAACCGTTGGCGTAGTGGCCGTGGATGATTTCATGCCGATGCAGACGCTGGAGCGGCAGGCCCTGTACAATGTCGGCATCGATCGCTTTGTCACCTCGTCGGCCGCGCTGGTTGGTGATTCGATCCATCTCCGCGTGGAGATCCGCCAGATAACCTCGCGTACTTCGGATTCGCTGATCGACGTGCAGGAAGGGGTGTACCCGCGAACCACGTTTGAGACCAGTAAGTCCGAGGATGATTTCGTGATCGCGCTGATCGACCAATCCGTGCGGTTGTTCGATCGCGAGGCGAAGCGCATCCGGGAGGCGTACGAGGCGAAGCGTACAACGGTTCCGGTCGGCAAGTGATCGGCATGCGCCACGCATGATCCGCGGTCGCCGTTGCACCGCTATGCGAGTTTCATACCTGCATCTATCGCGATGATGAGGCGGCCCTTGATTTGCTTGAATATGAACCCGAAGACCCCGCGCCTGTGAACAACGAACACGATACCCCCACGGCAGCCCCCGCAATGCCTGCGGTGGATGCACAGGTTGCGGATGTTGCCGGCCGGGAACCCACGGCCACGATCGAGGTGTTCGTGTGCAAGGGATTCAGCGGCGAGATTGTGCGCGCCACGATCGCCGTGGACGACACCGTGGAGCGGGCGTTGCCGCTGATTGCCGACCAGATCCACTACTATTCGCCGGACTACGAGAAGATTGGCCTGTACAACATGACGCGCGATTTTGAATACCTGGCGACCGATCGATTTATCGATCGCGGCACCCGCGAGGGCGATCTGTTGTTCATGGCCGACGGCGCCGCCTGCCATAAATAACAGGCCAGATCCGGCGGGTGGGTTGTCGCGCGTCGGCCGCGCCGTTCTGACTGGCGTGGCGCATCACTGCCGGCGCGCAGCGTCGGGGCCGGCTCCCGGGTCCGTTCGTCATATTCCTTGAACACGTTAACCAGCATCATATGCGGTACCAGCGTCATGTATTCATCTGCACCAACCAGCGCGAGCCCGGGCATCCGCGCGGATGCTGCATGGAAAAGGGTTCGGCCGAGGTGCGCGAGCGTTTCAAGGCCGCGCTGAAGGAACGCCGCCTGCACGGCAGGATGCGCGCCAACGCCGCCGGTTGCCTTGACTCCTGCGAGTACGGCGTTTCGCTGGTGGTGTACCCGGACAACGTCTGGTACGGCGGCGTAACGGTGGCCGATGTTGACGAGATTATCGAATCCCACCTTGTGGGCGGCGTGCCGGTTGCCCGGCTGCTGATCCCCGACAAGCGCTACACGCCCTCCGCCGATGGCGGCGATGGGGAAGCCGACGGTGTGAGCTGTCCGCCGTCGACCGAGGTTTCCTCGCGCGCGGACGTGGTGTGCGGGGGCGACCCAGGCCCGGCCGATACTGCGCAGCCGGCCCGGCCGATTGAAGACAATTGAAGTAACGGCATGGCAGCCGTGTGTTGATATCACGGTCGTGACCTGAGGGCGGATTGCCGCAGGGCACGGTTGGTGCCGGTTGATATCGGTGCAAGACGGTTGCGTGCCACCGTACACACATACGTTTCCATGATCAATCCCGCACTCAGCTATCTCGACATTCCGGCTGGCGATGCCGTGCCCGTATCGCTTAACGCAATCATCGAAATCCCCCGCGGCTCGCGCAACAAGTACGAGTACTGCCCCGAGTACAACTGTTTCCGGCTCGATCGCGTGCTGGCCTCACCGATGCATTACCCAACCGCCTACGGCTTCATCCCGAGCACGCTGTATGTGGACGGCGACCCGCTTGACGTGCTTGTGCTGATCGACGAGCCCACCTTCACCGGATGCCTGATCAACGTGCGCCCCATTGGCGTGATGCGCATGGTGGATGGCGGCAAGCGCGACGACAAGGTGGTGACCGTGGCCGTCAACGACATGCGTTATCACCATTACCGCACGCTGGACGACATGAAGCCGCACGAGCTTGTGGAGATCGAATATTTCTATTCCGTATACAAGGATCTGGAAGGGAAGCAGACCCAGTTCGACGGCTGGGCCGGCAACGCCGAGGCGCACGCCATCGTCAACGCGTCGATCGAGCGATACGCTCGCGAACGCGATGCCAACGATGAACTTGCACGCGTGGGCAAGCGCCCGTAATATCGCCGCCATGATCGCAACCGATGTTGAGCCCGGATCCCGCATACGCCTGCCATGGCATGCCCTTTTGATGCTGTGCGCGTTGTGCGGGGCGGTGCTGGCCTGTACCGATCAGGCCCGGGCACAGGGCGGCGGCAATCGGAACTCGGCGGATTCCGTGCCGGTAACCCGCGCCGATACGGCCCATCATGCCGCGCATGCCGACAGCCTGCATGCCGACTCAACAACCGTACCACATCGGCGTGGGCTGCGCTTTGCATCGGCGGGCGCGCCGCTTGGTTCGGTTGCCGCGTTCGACCCTGCCGGCGTTGCGGCCATCACCAATCGTGATCTGGTGTGGGATAGATACTCCACCATGTACGAACCCCTGGAAACACGCCTGCCCGCCTATCCGCTTACGCTGGGCACGCCGGGCGCCGTGCGCGCGTTTGCCTATGCCGGCGCCGCGCCGGAGGCCGTGGCCGTTTCGTACAATGGCATGCCGCTGTGGGGTAATGGCGGCCGGTTCGACACCGAGCTCTACCCCATGGAGTTCGCCGAGCGCATCGAGATCACACGCGGTGCGCGAGCCGCCATACTTGGCAGCGGCGAATCGTTGATCGCCGTGAACGCCGTTGCACCCCGCTACGATGTTGACGGCAGCTACGTGCACCTGTGGTACGCGCAGGGGCCGAACAATACCACCAACGCCGACATCACCTACGCACGCAACGTAAGCAGCACGGCCAACCTGTCGCTGGGGTTTCGCCGGCTTGCCAGCGACGGCATCGTGCGGCTGGATCATCAGAAGGTGAGCGGCTGGAGTGCGCGCGGCATGGTGCGGTGGGAGCCCTCGCCGTTTGTTGCCGTTTCCGTTACCGAGCTGTTCAGCGACCACACGCGCGGCCTGAACGGCGGGTTGGAGACCTACAGCCTCAGCAACGCCGTGTTGCCGGTGCTTGGCCAGGACTCCATTTCCGAGCGCACGTTGCGCCATGATGTTACCGTGGCCGGCCGGTGGTATCCCATTGCGATCAACGATGCCGTGCCCGACACCGCCGTTCGCGTGGATGCCGCGGTGTATGCCGCCTATGCCGAACGCAACCTGGTTAGCGGCGATGCCGAGCTGGCGGTGCCGGAGTTCGACCGCGATGCCAATCGCGGCGGCCGCTACGGCGCCAGGGCTGCGCTCACCACAATCATCGGTCCGTTGCGGATCGTGGGCAACGGCGCCATACAGGGCGGCGGCGAGGATGCCCGTATCGATCTTGGCGGGCTGCTGCAGGCTGATGCCGGCGCTGTGATGGTGCGCGGCGGCGCGCGCCTGCACACGGTGGCCAATCAGTACAGCCATCTTATTCTCGCGGCCGAGGGCGAGCTGCGCGCCGCGGATGCGTTGCGGCTGCGCGCGTCCGTGCGGACAACCGTTGTGGCGGGCGAAACCGGATGCCCGCCCACGACCGTAAGCGGCGGCGACACCGCGCGATCGCTGAGCCGCTGGTATTCGGGCCAGGTGGCCGAGGCATCGCTGACCTTCCGGCAGCCGTGGCTTACCGCCAGCCTGGACGCCGTGCTGCGCAATGCCGTGCCGCCGGAGTGTCTGAAGGGCTCGTTCTCCAACTATACCGTGGCTGGCGGCGCTGTGGCGCTCGTTGTGCCGATCGCGTTTCTGGCCGTCGACCAGCGCGCCGTGCTTACGGCCATGCCGTCGGAGTACCGCTCCATTCCGCTTGTGTACGGCGTTACCGACATCTCAGGCCGGTTCGATTTGTTCCAGGGTAATCTAAACCTGAAACTGGGCACCTCGCTGACCTATATCAGCAAGGGGTCCGGGCTGTACTACGACGACGTTACCGCGCAATTCTATTCGCAGCGTACCGACACCGCCGGCGGCGCACCGTTCCCGTTATGGAATGTGTACGGCCAGGCACGCATCGGTTCGGCATATATCCGCGCCGAGATGCGCAATCTTCTGGCCGCGCGGTTCGAAGGTGTTGCCGGGCATCCGGAATACGGCCGTGGTTTTTACCTTGGCGCCAGTTGGTCGCTTTCGGACTAGAGCGTGGTTAGTTCGGCGGAGTTGTGCATGCGAAACGTTGTTGCGGCGGCCCTGCGTGGTCGCCTGCCGCATGCTTAACTCCGTTCGAGTTGTGCATGCGCAACGACGCGTGGCCGCGATAGTGCCGCTTGCGTTGATGCATGGTTAACTCATCATTGAAATGAATCATGCTTCCCCCGAACCCGAAACGTCGTAATCGGAGAGAGAGAGGACATACATGAACCGACTATCACAAGCGCTTCTCGTGTGCACGCTTGTTGCCGTGCCGCTTTGTTCGGCCTGTCGCAAGGATCCTGATCCCGGTGTCCATAACGGCGCCGATACCACGCAGAACAGCGGCACGCGCCCGGTGCCTGTTCCGCCTGGCGCTCCCGTGGCAGGGTACAAGGTGGTGAAGGAGTATCCGCACGACCCGCTGGCCTTTACGCAGGGGCTTCTGTATCATGGCGGCAGTCTGTACGAGGGGACCGGCCTGAACGACTCCTCCAGCCTGCGGCAGGTGGACCTTGCCACCGGCGCCGTGAAGCACATTGTGGCGCTGCCCGCGCAGTACTTCGGCGAAGGCCTGGCCCTGTTGGATGGCAAGTTCTATCAGCTTACCTGGCAGAACAGCATCTGCTTTGTGTATGATGCCGTCAGCTTCAAGCAGGTGGCCACCTTCAACTACTACGGCGAGGGATGGGGCCTTACCACCGACGGCACCGAGCTGATCATGAGCGACGGCACCTCCACCATTCGGTTCATCGACCCGAAGACTTTCAAAGTGAACCGCACCATTACCGTCTTCGACGCCGGCCGGGCCGTTGATCAGTTGAACGAGCTGGAATACGTGAAGGGGGAGATCTACGCCAACGTCTGGAAGACCGACCGCATCGTGCGCATCAATCCGAAGGATGGGAGCGTGATCGGCTGGGTCGACCTGAAGGACATCCTGCCCACGCCGGAGCGAACCGGACGGGAGGACGTACTGAACGGCATCGCCTACGACGCCGAGGGTGATCGCTTGTTTGTTACCGGCAAACACTGGGCGAAGCTGTATCAGATAACCCTTGTGGAGCCGCCCGGTACCGCCGCGCCGGCCGCGACCGTACCGCCAGCAACGGACAGCAACGCCAAGCCAGGCCTGAAGTAGGCGCAAGCACCTGTGTTTGCGGTTATGTGTGTGGAAGGAGTGGTGTGCGATGCCCGCGGGCCTGAACAGGACCGCGGGCTGCCGGCATGGTCTTAATCCAGATCGTGCAGATCGTCGTCCTCGTCACCCTCGCTCTGCAAATCCGCCATCGCATCCTCGCGTGTCTCGTAGATATACAGCACCGTATCCAGCCGAAGGATACTGACCGTTGATTGCACGTGTGGCGTAAGCCCCACGAAAATCGCGGCGCCGCCTGCGGCCTTCATCTCGCGGTGCGCCAGCAGCAGCGCGCTGAAGCCGGAGCTGTCGCAGTAGGTGAGCTCCGAAAGGTCGATAAAAAGCACCTCGATCCCTGAGCGGGTGTGCAACAACAGCTCCGCCTTGAAGTCCGGACTATTGCCGGCATCCAGCCTCTCCTCGTGAAGCGTGAGCGTGGCTGTGTTGTCCTCGTGATCCAGTGTGTAGCGCATGAAGGGAGATCCCAGTTAATGTGAATGCCCGGCAAAGTTGCGCAAGCCGCGGGGATTGTGAAAGCGGGGGGAGGCGAAGGAGTGGCCCTTTGTTGAGGCGGCCCCTTGTTGAGGCGGCCCCTTGTTGGGGCGGCCCCTTGTTGGGGCGGCCCTTCGTGGCCGCCCAGCCGTTGCGTTGTACGTTGGGGCGGCCCCTTGTTGGGGCGGCCCTTTGTGGCCGCCCAGCCGTCGCGCTGTTCGTTGCGGCGGCCCTTTGTTGTGGCGGCCCCTTGTTGGGGCGGCCCTTTGCGGCCGCCCAGCCGTTGAGCTGTTCGTTGTCGTGGTCCCTTCGCGGCCGCCCAGTATCCCCGGGGCGTTGCCCCGGGCTATGGTCCGATGCCCCCGTTGGGGCATACGATAACGCAACGCCTGTATATCCGGATATACAACCGGGCGGATGGTGGTCTGGCGGTATCAAACCATTGAAACTCCTCCAACCCCTTTTTAAGAAGAGAGGGAGAAGAAGGGTACATCGAGAAGGGACGCAGGATGCGGAATTCCTTCGCGCGCCTCTGCGCCCTTTGCGGTGAACTCCTGAACCGCGCATAACGCAACCGCGCCTGTATACCCGGATATACAGGGTGTGATGCCCGTGCGGTGTTGTTTGCGGCGGTGCATGGTTACCTCCACGAGTTGGGCATGCGGGGTGATATGTGGCTATGATAATGCCGCTTTTGCTGTCACATGGTTAACTCGACGAGTTGCGCATGCGAGGTGCTATGTGGCTCTGGCATTGCCGCTTCCGCTATCGCATGGTTACCTCGACGAGTATGTCATGCGAAGCGATGCGCGGCATCGTTGGCATCCATCTGACCAACCTTTGCGTCCCTTGCGGTGAATTCCTCAACCGGAATCATCGGCGGCGCCACAACCCCGTCTGGGTTGGCCCACCAACAATCCACAACGCGGATCGCCCACATATCACGCCTCGATTTTTTTTTTCGCGGAGCCTGAAAAATCCCTTGCAATCAAAGGGTCCCTGTTGTTATTTCGTATCCGGCTGTACGAAAGTAGGATCTCTCTTGCACGCTTTCATCACGCCAAACGCTACCAACAATCCCGAATATTCATCAAGGCCGCACACTCGATGCCATCGCCATGTGATGGCGCGAATAATTCACAAATAGGGCGCTGATGCGCCTGAAATCCGACACCCCAGGTTCCTCTTCATGTCGTGACGTGCCCACCAGGCCCGGCGGCATGTGGTTGCACGCACACGCATAACATCCAATGCCAGCGCCTTTGCGCGAATTTACCGTGGTCACATCGGCCGTGGTTAAATATCGCTATGTATTCCAGTGTCCATCCCGGACAAATCCGCCGGGATGTGCCGCGGATACCGTATTCACTGCCCGTTCGTTTTTACTCATCACACAATCATCATGAGCACATTCAACCTCGGCCTTCCGCTCGACATTCCCTGGAAGCGGATCTGCTTCACGCAGGACATGACCCATGCGCGCATCTGTACCGACGATCCGCCCCCCGCGTGGCGACCGTCCATCGTTATCTATGGCTATCAGCCGGAGGAGGAGTACCAGACCCTTAAAAACGATGGCTACACTATCTCCTACCTGAAGGTGACCGTCACCGTAACCCCGGATACTCCCGTGGTGAACGTCAAGGGGGCAATCGGCGCCACCGTGCTGCGTGGCAATGCAATCCAATCATTGCAGCGCACCTCGCCGTGTTACGGGGCCCTGCTGCACCTTTCGGTTGGCCCAAAGTCCGGCGGCTCGGCAAGCCAGATCTATATCGCCGATGCCGAACCCAAGAAGCGTGAACTGTACGAAGCCGTCACCGATACCGGCCAGTTCGCCTCCGGTTCGCTGAACCGGCTGGCCGTGGGCAAAAGCGGCATGACTTCCGACACCACCGAAAGCTTCTCCAGCACCAGCGCCGGCGTCAGCGTGAGCGTGCCGATTGTCAAGGATCTGCTCACCGCAGGCGTTTCCGGGCAGGCGGGCGACCGCGCCGGCCACGTGCAGCAGCAGACCGACACCACCGCCACCGATCGCAGCACCGAGCGGCGCGAAATGCAGTCGCACACCACCGCGCTTTCGCAGATGTACAACCTGTTCCAGGCCTTCCACGTGGGCACCAACCGCGCCGTGTTCTTCATGGAGCCGCGCCCGCACGTGCTGAGCAACCAGGCCACCTTCATCAACGGCCCGCGCGCGCTGGAGGGCATGCAGGATATGTTCCTGGTGATCGTGCGCCCGAACGACATGGCCGACTTCTGCGTGAACGCGCGTCTGGAAACCGCGCACCTGAACACGAGCGAGGTGGTGGTGAACGATCTGGACTCCGCACTGTTCGAGGTGGATTTCACCGCGCCCGCGCCGGAGGGCACCCCGGCCGACCGCCACGAATACGGCGAGGTTACCCGATTCTACACCCCGCCTGCCGGCTGGATTGTGGACGTTGAGAAAACCCGCGACCAGGCCCTGAACATCATCGAGGATGAACCCGGCTGGGCGCCCATGGCCTCCGACGTAAAAATCGAATCGGTGATGCCGCACCAGGTGGCCGTGTACGCCAAGGTGGCCTGGCATACGTTCATCCGCCAGGAGGACGGCAACACCGGCCAGACCCCGGGCCACATCCGTTGCAATCTTGTGGTACACCTGAAGCCCGCCAAGGCGCTGGTGAAGGAGACCGTGGACCAGATGTACGTGAACGTGCGCAAGCTGTGCTGCTGCCCGGGCGAGGCCGGCACCGGCGATGGCGGCGGCGGCGAGGAGGGCGGCGGTGGTGGCGAGGGCGGCGGCAGCGGCGATCCCGGAGCGCCCACGCCGCCCGTGTTCGACCCCAACAACCCCTGCACCTTCATCTGGGACCTGCTCAAGTTCGCCGACCCCAACAGCGGGCCGGAATGGCTGAAGAAGATCAAGTGGCCGACATCCGCGTTGCAGCCGCATCTGAAGCAGGAGGTTGCCAACGGCGTGCCCACCACGGAAACGCTGCGCGAAAGCGCCGGCATGACCAAGTGGCTGCGCGATCAGTTGCTCGGTCTGCTGAAAATGTCCACCGCGCCAACCTGGGTGGATTGCCCGATCCCGTTCTCCAAAAGCGATCCGTTCTTCTCGCGTGCCGCCGATGCCCTTGCCGGCACGGCCGCCGCCGCCGAACTGGAGCGTTCCATCAAGACCACGGCATTGATTCCGGCCGCCGAACGCGCGGCCCTGGCCGCCGCGCTGGGCGAGGTTTCCATGGGCGCCGTGCTGCGCGCCAACTCCGCCGAGCTGGCCTCGGCCACCGGGCGGCAGTTGTACCAGATCGTGCAATTGAAGGAACAGCTTGTGTACGCCATCGGTGCGGCCGCGGGCACAGTGACAACGGTGCCGGCCGCCTTGCCGCACGTTACCGGCGTGCGCATCGCCACCACCGTCCCCAACCCGGAGCAGCCGCGCGTGTTGTTCGAGATGACCGACCCTCGCAGCATGCAGCGCGTGCCGGCCAACGAGCAGGCCAACGTTATCGATATCACCTTCAGCGATCGCCCGAACGACGGCCAGGTGACAACCAGCTCGATCACCGTGAAGAAAAACGGTGTATCGCAGACCACGGATGTGCGCATGGTGACCGCCGTCACCGCGCGCGTATTCCTTACCACGCCAATGACCGCCGGCGATGTGTACGTTGTTACCGTGCGCGGCACCGGTGGCCAGGCCATCACGTTCGGGAGCGTTGATCTGGACGGCGAGCCGCTGGGCCTTCCTTCCGGCGACGGCATTGCCGGCGGTGACTTCGTGTTCGCCGTGCAGATCGCGCCGCCGCCCGCGGCCGGCACCGTTCACCTTGCCGCGCCGCTGCAGGTGACCGGTGTCGCGGCCCGATCAACGTGGCCCTCAAGCTCCAGCCCGCGTATCGTTGCACGCATGAGCGACCCCGCCGCGATCCTGGACGCCCCGGTCGACGAACAGCCGAACCAGTTCCTGATCACCTTCAGCGCGCAGCCCGATGCCGGCACCGTGAGCACGAGCACCGTCTCGGTAACCAAGGACGGCGCTGCCGTGGGGGCAACCGTTGTGTTGGGTTCCGACAAAACCGCGACCATCACCATCACCGACGCGATCGTGACCAACGCCCTGTATGTGGTGCGGCTGAACGGCCGTACCACGCCGGCGATCACGTATCTGGGAACAGCGCTCGACGGCGAACCCTATCGCCTGCCGTCCGGCGACGGGCAGGGGGGCGGCGACTTCACCTTTGTGTTTCGCGCGGCCGGCGCCGTTGCGCAGCCAACGCCGACCATTCCGGCGCAACGCCTTACCGTGCTGGGGGTGCGGGTGCTGAGCTCGGTGCCAAGCAGCAGCAACCCGCGGGTTGTTGGCGAGATGATTCACCCGGGATCGGTGCAGGTTGTAAGCGCCGCCGACAGCCCGGACATCATCGAAGTGGAGTTTTCCGCCGCGCCGGACAGCGGTACCGTGGATGCCGACTCCTTCATCGTGACCAACGGCGGCGCGGCGCTGCTGGGGACCATCACCCAGCCCAGCGCGCGCGTGGCGCGGTTCAAAACCTCGGCGCCGCTGGCCGGCGGCCAGTGTTACACCGTGACCCTGAAGGGCGATGGAAGCAATGCCATCACGCTGGGCGGCGCCGCGCTCGATGGTGAACCGCTGGCCCTGCCTTCGGGCAACGGTGTCGCGGGTGGTGACTTCGGCGCCGTGATCGCGGTTGCGCCCGCGCCGCCGGCCATCGCAACCCAGCCGCTGATGAAGGTGCGCGCCGTGAAGCTGCTGAGCACCTACCCTGACCCCGCCAACCCGCGGCTTGTTGCGCGCATGGTGTATGCCAACGACATCCCGCAGGTTCATGTCGCCGACAAGGTGGACCGCGTGGAAATCGAGTTCACCCGCGCGCCGGACCCCGGCTCGGTTTCCGCCGACGGCTTCATCGTGGGCCACGCCGGCGGCACCGTTGGCCACACGGTGACCATGCCAACCACCACCACGGCGCGTGTTACGCTCACGGACCTGCTGACGGCCGATACCCTGTACACCATCGCGGTGAAGGGCGAGGACCCGCACGCCCTCACGTTCGAGGGTCGCAGGCTGGACGGCGAGGCCTTCGCGTTCCCATCCGGTAACGGCATCGAAGGCGGCGACTTCGTCTTCAAGATGCGGGTGCTGGGGTAGGGGGGCAAACCCA
>CBHYLN010000157.1:0-11544 GCA_966128725.1 uncultured bacterium
GAGGGCGATGTGCAGAACGCCGCGCGCATCCTTACCGGCTGGCGTGTGGCGCAGTTCAGCGATAAACCCGCGCCCAACGGCATGTTCAAGGCGTATTTCAAACCGAACGACCACGACATCAATGCCAAGGAATTTCTTGGTGTGTCCTTCCCTGCGCGCGATATCTCCACCAATACGGAGTTCATCGTGCAGCGCGAGGAAGTTCGGCGCCTGATCGATACCATCTTCGAGAAGCGCGCGAATGCCGTCGCGAAGTTCATCTGCCGGAAGATCTACCGCTACTTCGTGTACAGTAACCCCACCTCCAGCGACGAGGCGGTTATCGACGCGATGGCAACCCTGTTCATCCAGAGCAATTTCGATATCAAGCCGGTGATGAGCGCGCTGCTGAAAAGCGCGCACTTCTTCGACAATCTCAACATCGGCGCGCAGATCAAGACACCCGCCGAGCTGGAAATCGGCATGTCGCGCCAGCTTGGGATGAGCGCCGACATAGCCAGCAACACCAGAAGGCTGGGCCAGGATATCTTCGATCCGCCGAACGTAAGCGGCTGGCCGGGATATCGCGACTGGATTACCACAACCTCGTATCCGATACGTTCGGATCACGCGCATGCCGCGGTGACCGCCATGAGCGACGATGCTATCCTCACGTTCATCAAGGCGTTTCCGAACTACACCGATGTGTTGGAGCTTACCGACCATGTGGCCTCGGTACTCCTGCCGCGTCCGCTTTCAACCGATCGCAAGACATCGTTGAAGGGGAAGCTGGTGGGGACCGCTCCGGACTATGAATGGCCGGATATCATCAACGGCAGTCCGAGCACAGCCGCCCGGAACATGCGGGAAATGCTGACAACCATCGTGGATCTGCCGGATTTCCAGCTCTGTTGATCGAAAGCGCCGGCTGTCGGCGTAACGATTCGCCGTGCCACGTTCAGGCCCTGGAACAGGGGCCACCCGTAATCGCGATCTCTCTACCACGCTCCCCCCAATTGCGGAGCGGGTGGTTCTCGGAATCCAATTCTTGTCTGAAAGGGCCTGTCTCATGAAACGACGCACTTTCCTGCGGACAGCCGCCGCTACGGCCGCGGCCACCCCGATCATGTTGGGCGGATTGCCCCTGCGAGCCGGCACGTCGCTTCCGATGCTGGCCCAGTTGCCGCCTGCCGCCGACGATCGCATCCTGATTGTTGCGCAGTTGTTCGGCGGCAACGACGGTCTGAATACCGTTATCCCGGCCCTTGACGACGAATACTACCGCATCCGACCCCAGATTTCCGTACCGAAGGATCTGTGCTGGAACAAGGTGGGCAACATCTACCTGCATCCATCGCTGGCGCTGGGCTCGCAGGGCGGCATTGCCCGCATGCTGGAGATCGGCAACCTGGCGATTGTGCAGGGCGTGGGCTACGACAACCCGAACCTGTCGCATTTCCGCTCCACCGATATCTGGCTGAGCGGCATGAACGATTCCAACGCCGATCACCGTCTGGAAACCGGATGGGTTGGGCGCTGGCTTGAACAGAAGTATCCGGATTTCCCGGCGTCGCTTCCGGAGCATCCGCTGGCGGTACAGTTCGGGGGCTTCGGGCTTACGCTGATGAGCTCCAAGGGCCGCATGGGCATCGAGGTAAACGATCCCAGCGGGCAGCGCGGCGTTGGCTCGCAGTTGGATACGCTGGACCCGGACAGCACCGGCACGGCCTATCGTGTTGAGTACGACTTCGTGGCCGATATCGCCGCGCGATCCAACAAGTACGCGCAGGCGGTGAAGGACGCCTACACCACCGGCAAACCCCTGTTGAAGGCGGGATACGCCAGCGACGGCTTCGCGCAGCAGATGGCATCGGTGGGCGCGCTGATTGCCGGCGGGCTGAAGTCGCGCGTGTACATCGTTTCGATGGGCGGCTTCGATACCCATGTCAACCAGCAGTACGATGGCAAGGAAGGCCTGCACCCAACACTGCTGCAGCGTTTCAGCGATGCGGTGGCGCAGTTGCAGAACGACCTGATCCGCCTTGGGCACGCCGATCGCGTGGTGGGCATCACCGTCAGCGAATTTGGCCGGCGCCCGCACGAAAACGGCAGCCTGGGCACCGACCACGGCGCGGCCTCGGTGCAGTTCGTGTGGGGTACGCAGGTCAACAGCGGTGTGTTCGGCCAGCCGCCGGATCTGAAGAATTTCAACTCGAACGGCGATCTCATGTTCGACGTGGATTACCGCGAGGTGTACGCCGAGATCCTTACCGACTGGTTTGGTGTGTCGCGCGATGACATGCGCGTGATCCTGAAGAAGGATGACCTGACCCCGGTTGACGTGATCCAGGCGCAGCCAACCAGCGTTGATCGCGCCGATAACACCGCGTCGGGTCTTGTGGTGTCGGGCTGTTCGCCGAATCCGTTCGCGAGTACAACAACGCTGCAGTTCTCGATTGCGCGCGCATCCAATGTGCGTGTTGAGCTGGCGGCCATCAACGGCACGCGCATCGCGATGCTGGTGGATCGCCACCTGGATGCCGGCGTGCATCGCGTTCCCATCAGTGTGGATGTGCCGTCGGGCACGTATGTCTGCACGGTGGATGCGCTTGGCAGCCGCGCAACCACGGTGCTTCGCTGCGTTCGCTAAGCGTTTCAAGCGCAACGCGCCGCTGTTGACGGCGCGTTGCCTGATGTTCCATACACGGTTCCCGTTCGTCTGTTCGAGGCCTGCCGTCGCCGTGCGCATGCCTTATCCCGCACGAAGAGATGCCCATGCACGTTCGTTACTGCCTACGCCTGATTCTGTTCCTTGCCCTTCTGCCGATTGCATCGGCGTGGGGCCAGTTCCCCGCGCAGTGCGACGGCGACAAGTCGTGCGTGGGCAATGCGCTCACAATCGACGTAACGCAGGGGAAGGGAGCGCAGTATGTGGATCTGGATACATCGGCGCAGTTGCGCGCGATGCGCGACGCCATCACATTCGAGGCCTGGATCCTGCCCACCGCTCAACCGGGCAAGCGGGTATTCATCGGTGGCCTTTGGGGACCGAACAAGGATAACAACGATCAGTGGGTGCTCTATATCGAGGATACCCGGATCGTGTTCGCGCTGAGCCCGGATGGCTCGTTCCAGGGTGATGCCGATAATACCGTTGCCAGCGCCACGGTGGCCAATCTGTATACCCGTGGCTGGGTGCATGTGGCGGCAGTATGGGATGGGGGCACAACCGCCGCGCGCATCTATGTGGATGGCGGCGAAGTGGCGCGCGCAACCAATACCACCACGCCGCTTACGGCGTTGAAGCAAACCGAGAGCCGCAACCTTCCGATGCAGCTTGGCAGTTGCAATGGGCTGTACGACGACACCCTGCGCAATCGTACGTTCAAGGGGCAGATCGACGAGGTGCGTCTGTGGAATCGCGCGCTCACCGAGCCGGAAATCCGTTGCCAGCGCATTCTGTCGTTGGCGGGCAACGAAAGCGGTCTGGTGCTGTATTACCGCTGCAACGAGGCCACCTCCACACAGTTTATGTGTGATGCCACCGGGCACAACGTGATCGGACGCATGCGAAGCGGTGCCAAGTGTGATAAAAGCACGCGCACCGTGCCGGCCACGTACGTGGTTACGCCCAGCACGATTGGCGGCTCGCTGTACTGCACCGGTGATACCACGTTCACCTTCTCGGTGGTTGACACCTCCACCTGCGGCAGCAAGGTTGCCGTGCAGGTTGCCGGCGTTGACGCGGGCCTGTTCACTGCATCGCCCACCACGCTGACGCTGGTTCAGAATGTGCCGCAGACATTCACGGTTCGCATGAACGCATCGATCATCGGACCGATTGTGGCCGATGTGCGTGTGGTGAACCAGAATCGCTGCGGTGACCCTGTTGTTGCGCAAGTGAGGTTGAACCGCCGTACGGAGCTGGATTACTCCAAGGGGCGCATCAAGCTCGACACCCTGTTCGTTGGCTGCCAGGAACGGTTGTTCACCGAGGATACGGTGCGCATCTGCAACAATACCGGCCGGCCGATGCGCATCGAAAGCGCCACGCTTTCCGGCGGGGTGTTTGCATGGCGTCCGCTCGATCCGTCGCAGCCGTTGCCGTTCACGATGCCCAGCGGCACATGCTGGTCGGTCATCGTTCGGATGAATGTTGGCGACACCACGCGCACCGAGCGCGATACGCTTCGCCTGGTGAGCGACGATCGCTGCCCGGGCAGCGGCATTATCCCGATTGAAGGGCGCAGCCAGGAGGTGTTGGCGATCCTGAAAACCGACGGTGTGCGCAAGGCGGACTCGATGAACTTCGAGGACGTGTGCCCCGGGCAGATCAGCGACGTGCAACTGTATCAGTGGCGCAATCTGGTGCAGGATTCGATCGCGATCGACACGATCATCATCTCCAACGGATTCATCGGGCGCCGGAACGTGTACCCGATCTTCCTTGCGCCCCGCATCGCGTACAACCCGAACTTCATCCGGTTCCGTCCGGATCGTCCCGGGCCGTTCACCGGCCAGGTTACCTTCCGCGCCCGATTCCGAGGCTGCACGATCGTAAAAACCATCGAGCTTACCGGGCGCGGCATTTCGGTTGATGTTGCGTTCAACAGCGCCATCGTTGGCTTCGGCAACGTCACGATCGGGAAGTTCGGCACGCAGACCGCCAGCGTTACCAACAAAGGTTTTGATACGCGGACGATGTCGGCCTATCTGAAGGTAGGCGATGTGTTCGCGATCACCAGCAATCGCTCCTTCAGCATTCGCCCCGGCGAGACGATCCAGATCGGCCTGGAGTTCCGCCCACGCGAACCGCGTACGTATTACGATACGCTCTGCATCTTCGACAACCAGTGCTTCCAGACGCTGTGCATCCCGATCAGCGGCACGGGCGTGTTCGACGCGCTTACCTTCACGCCGCCGTTCCTGGAGCTGAACAACGTGATCGGTTGCCAGTGCCGCACCGACACGATCGTGGTGACAAGCAACCTGGGCTCGTCGATGGGCTTCTCGTGGTCGGAGAACGACCCCACCAACAAGTTCACCGTCAAGCAGATCACGCCCGGCAATACGTTCGCGGCGGGGCAGAGCATGAGCTTCGAGGTTACGTACTGCCCGAATGATCTTGCCGACGACCGGTCCGACCGCGCCTTCATCAACGTTTCGCTTGCCGACGGGCAACTGTATCAAGTGCTGCTGCGCGGAACCAGCGTGGCGCCCAAGCTGTACGTAACGCCGCTTACCACGTTCGGACTGGTGGAGGTTGGCTGGCGCAAGCGCGAGCGTATCCTTGTGGAGAACGCCAGCGCCGTGCCAATCGACATCACAACCACGCCGACCGTGCCGGCCGGATATACGGTGATCAGCACAACGCCGGCCCTGCCGGTGGCGCTGCAACCGCGCGACTCGATGTGGGTTGAGGTGGAGTTCGCGCCCACGGCGGAGCAGGCTTACAACGGCAGCCTTACGCTCTCGTCGAATTCTCCCTGCAACCTGAGCTGGAGCGGGCAGATGACCGGGCGCGGCGAGATTGTCCGGCTGGATGTTCCGGTAAGCTTCATCAACTACGGGTTGATACGGCCATGTGATTGCGCGCTGCGCGAGATACCGTTGCCGAACAACAGTCAGTATATCCCCATCTCGATCGACTCGGTATGGATCGACGGTGCCGGCGTTCCCTCGCCCAATCCGGCGGTGTTCGTGTGGCGATCCAAGCAGACCGGCGGCACAACGTTGCCGTACTCCATCGCGCCGCAGACGGTTGATACACTGGTGGTATCCTTCTGCCCGAACATCCCGGCCACGCAGCAGAATCTGCTGGCCAATGCAACCATCCATATAAAGGCCCGCACACCGGCCTGGACCCAGGAATTCAAGACCGTGCTCAGCGGTCGCCGCGAGCTGAACTTCTCGCCCAGCCGGTCGCTGGTTTCCTTCCCGGCCACCCGCGTGGATACCTCGGCCGCGCCGATCGCGGTGGACATCACCGTGCCGGACGCCTTTCAGAATCCGAGCGGCGACAGCATCATCATCACCGGGGCAACGTTTGTTCCGGATCAGCGGGTGTTCTCGATCGATCCCTCGGCGGGTCCGTTCCCGTGGGTGATCAAGCGGGGCCAGAAGCTCACCTTCCGCGTCAACTTCTATCCGCGTGCGCCAAAGGATTACCAGGCACGGATCTACCTGCATACGGTGTTCCCGTGCGACGGCGACGATACAACCATTCTGGTTCGAGGAACCGGGTTCGCGCCGGCCTTCGGGTTGCAGATGGCCTTCGATACCGCGGCGATCGGCCAGGATACGTTCCATCTGAACACCTGCGATACGCTGATTGTGCCGGTGATGATCAACCGCGCCATCCCGCAGGAAGTGATCGACATGGCGTTCCGCATCGGCTACGACTCAGCATTGCTGCGCCTTGTGGACATTCGTTCGCCGTACACGCCAAATGCAACCGTGTCGGACACGGGCGACGGTGCAAGGGGCAAGTTGAAGGATGCCCGCAATGCTCAGGCAGGGGAGGTGGCGTACGTACGCTTTATTGTGCGAGGCGGCTCCGGGGCATTCCCGATTACATTGGATGAGATCGAGTTCGATTCCGATTCGCTGGTCTTCTTCAAGATCGTGGCCGGCATCGATCGCGGGTGGGTGATCATCGACGAGCCGTTGATCGCGATCACGGGGCCAACCAATTTTGATACGGTGAACCTGAAGAGCTGCGCCGATCGGCAGGTGATGGTGCGCAATCCGGGCCTGGTGCCGATCCGGTTCGATTCGTTGAGCGGGCTGCCGCCGGGGCATACAATCGTGGCATCCAGCGTGCCGTATCCGCTTATCCTGCAGCCGGGCGATTCCATCGAGTTCACCGTGCGCTTCTGTCCGTTCGTGGAGGCCCTGTACGACAGCTCCCTGCGCGCGCACTCCAATGCGCCGTGCCCCATTACCGACAGCGGCCTGGTGCACAGCTTCGGGTATGCGCCGCCGTTCCCGATGCGGCTTGCCCTTGGCGCAACCGTGGGGACCGATACGCTGAGCGGGACCATCGCCGATACGGTTGAACTGCCGATTCTTCTGGATCGTGACTGCCCGCAGACGCCGCTGGACGTGAACATGCTGATCCATTACAACCGGCGTGCCCTGCAGTATATCGGCATTACGTCGACCTATACGTCGGGGGCCTCGGCGTCGGTGGTTTCCGATGGCATCACCGTAAGCCTGCCGCATTGCGACAGCCTGCGCGCCGGCGAGATCGCGCGCCTGAAGTTCGTGGTCGCCGTGCCGGATTCGATCATGTCGCCGATGTGGCTGGAGCCGCAGAAGTTCACCAGCGATTCGGTGTTCTGGGTGAAGCTCGATCCCCCGATCACCACCGGCGATACCGATATGGTGCGGGTTGATCCGCGCTGCAACATCGCGCGCTTGAACTTCGTGGGCGGGGCCAACAAGCTTGGCGCGCCCACGCCGAACCCCACCACGGGGCGCCTGGCGATCGATGCGGAATTCGTGGAGGACGCCAACGCGCGGCTGATCCTGTTCAACAGTGCGGGCGTTGAAGCGCTGCAGGTGCTGGACGGTACACAGCGGCTGAAGGGCGGCCACTACCGCTTCGAGTTCGTGGCGGCCGGGTTGCCCAGTGGCGATTATTTCTGCGTGTTCGAGGCCGGCACGTTCCGTGCCACCGAGCGAATCCGTATCGTGAAATAGTTGCCGTGTTCTGGCGGAATGCCGGCCGGCGATCGATCGCCAGCCGGGCTGCCGTGCATGGCATTGCGCGTTGGCGACGCAGCCGCTGCGGATGCCGCGTTGTTCATGTTCTCCCTCAGTCCCTCAACGTACGCCAGACACACGTGAAGCGTATTCTACCGATCGCGCTGGTCGCGGCTGTTTTTACAACTTTTGCTGCTGTTGCTCAGGAGGCCGTGCCGCCGGTTCCGGACACGCCCAGCGTGCGCCAGCCGGTTGTTGACCCGCCACCGCCGGAGCGTGCCGAAGATCCGCCGGCAACACCGCCGGAGCCGCCGCGCGACCAGCCGCCACCTGTTCCGGACAGCCTGCGCCTGAATCGCGACAATCTTCGCGAGACATATTTCCGTGTGGGCTTCTATGGTGGCTACGCCTGGAACTTCCATCAAACCAGCGCCACGCTGTTCACCGGCGGCGGCGAGTGTGGCGCGTTCAACAACGGGCGCGGGAACGGCCCGGCCATTGGTGTGTTCGCCGAGATTCCGGTGCTGCCGCAGTGGCTTGATGCCGTGGTGGCCGTGAACTTCTTCCAGCGCGGCGGCACGTTTGGCGAGGTATACACCGCGGGGCTGCCCGTGTTGGACCCCTCAAGCAAGCAATACGTGCCCCTGGAGCGTGTGCATCGCTACTCGGCCGATCTTGGCTACCTGTTCGGGGAACTTGGCGCGCGCTTTACGCCGATCGACGATATCCCGTTCTACGCCCGGCTGGGTGGTGGTGTTGGCATCACGCCTTCAACGCCCACGCACACGCAGACCGAGGAGATTCTTTCGCCCGAGGGGGTGCTGTATCCGGAAACCAACACACGCGTGCGCAACGTCTCCAGCGGCAGCATCCGCGATGTTGGGCCGCATATCGCCGTGGGCGCCGCGTTGGGTTACGAGCTTCGGATTGGCCCGCGAATGACCGCCGCGCCCGAGGTGAGCTACTACTACGCGCTGAACGATGTAACCCCCAATTATCGCTGGCGGATATCCGCCGCACAGGCCGGCCTGGCTGTACGCTGGAGCTTCGGGAAGCTGCCCGAGCTGCCGAAGCCGCCGCCCGATACGGTAATCCCGCCACCGCCGCCGGAACCGCAGCCGCCGCGTGGCGTGATTGCATCGGCCGGTGCCGGCAAGATCGAGATCGTGGAGACCGTGGTTACCGAGACGTTCCCGATCCTGCCCTACATCTTCTTCGACAGTGCCAGCGCCGAGATTGCCCCGCGATATCGCAGGATTGGCGAGACCGAAACCGTGGGGTTTGTGGAAACCGCGCTTCCGCACCGTTCGCTGGCGGCGTATTACGAGATGTTGAACATCGTGGGAAGCCGCCTGGCGCGCACGCCCGCGATGAAGATCACGCTGAACGGCACCACCGATGGGCGTGAGCAGGGCACGCTGCCCGGCGCACGCGAGCTGGCACGCGGGCGCGCCGAGGCCGTGAAGAACTATCTGGTGAACACGTGGAAGGTGGATCCTGCGCGGATCGCCATCACCACCTCGGCATTGCCGTCGTTCCCGTCGAGCATGGAATATGCCGAGGGGGCCGAGGAGAACCGTCGCGTGGAGATTCTGGCCGCCGATGGTGAAGTATTGCGCCCGATCATTTTCGAGCGGTTCAACGAACATGCGATCGAGCCAAAGCAGATTCCGTTGTCGATGAGCGCCAGCAGCGAATCGGGGATCGCATCATGGCAATTGAACATCGCCGCCGCCGGTGAGTCCGTTTGGCGGCAGGGCGGCAACGGCGAACCGCCGCCGAACATCGCATGGCAGCTTGATGCCGATGCCGCGGCGGCACTGGCAAAGCGGTTAAGCGGCGATGGTGTGGTGCGTTGCGAATTGCGCGTAACCGATAACAACGGGAAGACGTCAACATCGTATTTCGATCAGCCGGCCCGCAAGATGCTGAACCCGTTCGAGGTAAGCCGGCTGAGCCTTATCGTGTTCGACTTCGACAAGTCCGCGATTAACCAGCAGAATCAGCAGATGATTTCGTCGTTTGTGTCGAAATCCATGCAGCCAACATCCACGGCCGCGATTGTTGGCTCCACCGACCGCCTGGGCGAGTTGGAGCACAACAAGGAGCTTTCGATCTCCCGCGCCGAGGCCGTTCGTGATCTGGTGGTAAAGGAACAGCCGAAGGCCAACATTACCTCGGTTGAGGGTGTTGGTCCGTCGCGCCTGCTGTACGATAACGCCACGCCGGAAGGGCGGTACTACTGTCGTACAGTCCAGGTTGAAGTGAAAACTCCGATCGGCGATGCGCTGCGATAATTGGAACGGCTTTGCTGATTTTTTCATGACGGCCGGGATCGCCAAGCGCTTATTGAAAGATGCAGATGTATCCCAGTCGACGTGCCGACAGCCGTGAAAGCGGCTACAGGTTATTCGGGTTCATATAGTGTCAGCGGGGGAATCGGTGGATACACGGCATGGGACGTGACCACCGTGATATGTGAACTACACATATTCTTGTGGGGGGTGATACCCGCCGCAAACTTTTGGTTGGTTTGATACGTTGTTGTGGTTTGCGCAGGTTCGGTAGTTATGAAGCGTTGTGTTTCGCGAGGTCCGCATCATTGACGATTCTTCACGCCCGCAATGTTTGGTTCCGGACCACATTCTTCGTAACATTATAGGCATTTCGCTATCCCCCAATACATGCGGTATGGGGGTGGTGCCAGTCAGTTCCCCCGTTCTGTTGCTACTCAATTGCGTGTGCCGCGGTGACCCCCCCATGGCATGCAGGGTAGTGCAGTGGCTGGATTGCATGCTCCCCACCTGCACGGTTATTCATTGCAGTACTGCGCGCTCATCTGCGGCGGGCGTCTCGGCTGTACCTACATACCATTGGCCATAGAGTATGGGCCAAGCTGGGTACCGGCATGCACATGAGGTATAGGGAACGTTATGCCACGTCAAGTACCGAAGACTGTTGATCACGACAGCGTAGCCTTTGAGGAACGCCCGATGGTGCCGCGCACCGCGGTGGCCGTGCCGGAGAATGGTCCGTATCTGCCGGACCATGTGGTGCAGTTTCTCAATGCTCTGCCAACGGTTGGTGACATGACCGCCTGGATGGAGCTGTTTCGCGAGGGGCTGCGCACGTTTCTTGGCGATATCGATCGCGTGGCGGTGCGCGTGAATCCTAATTGTCCGCTCGAGTGGCCGGAGGATTACAACCCGTCGTCGCGAATTACACAGCTTGTGCTTGATCCGATCAAGGCAAGCGAGACGGTGATGATGACCACACAGCTCAACGATCTGGCACCGTCGGCAAGTCTGCTGCTGGATCTTGCGTCGAACGGTCATCAGCTCGACGAGTACCATGCGCCACTGTGCTACGACTATTATTTCGCCGGCAAGGCGTATCTGGGTTCGGTGTTGTTGTTCCGCGAACGCGGTAAAAGCCCGATATCCGAGCGCACACGTAACGTGATGGCCTCGCTGGAGCCGTTCATGGTCTTCGTGCTGTCCGATCTGGTTACCAGGCATTTCTTTGCTCGGCCGGTTGACCGGTTGTTCATGGAGATCCTGAGCCAGGTGGCCGATGAAGGCAATCTCAGCTCGCAGGATACCAGGATTCTTAGCCTGATGCTGCTTGGGTTGAGCTACAAACAAGTTGCCGACCGGATGGATCTTTCAATCGATACCATCCGCAAGCACACCAAGCGAATCTATCGGAAGACCCGCACAGGAAGTCTCCCGGAGTTGTTCGCAAAGTATTTCTCGCCACGATTCGGAATCGAGGGTCTTGGCGAGGATGACAGCCTGTAGGCACGGTCGTTAGGCTGTTTCAGGTGTCGTGACCAATTCGGCGCAACCGGCGGCGTCG
>CBHYLN010000158.1:0-11383 GCA_966128725.1 uncultured bacterium
GTCGAGATCGAGCGCTAGCCGTCGTTCGTCGCCAGCATCTCCTGCCGTACGTGCCCGATCCCCGATCGGCGTGGCTTACGATTTTTAGATCCGATTAAACAGCAATACAGAGTACGTTCTCATGGCCAAGAAACTCCTCGGCACCTTCAAGCTCCAGATCCCGGCCGGCCAGGCAACCATGGCGCCCCCGGTAGGCCCGGCCTTCGGTCAGCGTGGCCTTAACGGCATGGAGTTCGTGAAGCAGTTCAACGCGAAGACCCAGAAGGACGGCGGCATCCTGACGCCGGCTCTGGTGAGCTTCTACTCCGACAAGTCCTTCACGTTTGTTGTGAAGAGCCCGCCCGCGGCGGTGTTGATCATCAAGTCGATGGGCATTCCCAAGGGCTCGGCCGAGCCGAATCGCAACAAGGTTGGCGCGATTACGATGGCCCAGTTGGAGGAGATCGCCAAGACGAAGATGGAGGATCTCAACTGCGACACGATGGAGAGCGCCCTTTCGATGCTCGCCGGAACTGCTCGCTCGATGGGTGTGACGGTAGAGGGATAATCCCCCGGCAGCCCGGTCGTCAGCAGTCGGCGCAATTGCGTACCCGGCTGGCAGAACATCGATTACAACAACGTTTCCGATACTAGTCTCACAGATATGGCACATCGTAGCAAGCGGTTCTCGAGCCTGGCCAAGAAGATCACTCCGGAGAAGTTCTATACGCTTCCGGACGCCATCCAGTTGGTTAAGGACAATGCCACGGCCAAGTTCGACGAATCCGTCGACATCGCCATCCGCCTGGGCGTCGATCCGCGTAAGGCGGATCAGCTTGTGCGCGGCACCGTTGCCCTGCCGCATGGCATCGGCAAAACCGTGCGTGTGCTTGTGGTGGCACGTGATGCCAAGCAGGCCGAGGCACGCGAGGCCGGCGCCGATGTGGTTGGCTTCGAGGATGTGCTGGAGCGGATCAAGGGCGGCTGGACCGACGTCGACGTCGTGATCGCCACGCCCGACGTGATGGGCGAGCTCGGCAAGCTGGGCAAGATCCTGGGTCCGCGCGGCCTGATGCCGAACCCGAAGTCCGGCACGGTTACCATGGACGTCGCCACGGCCGTCAACGAAGTGAAGGCCGGCAAGATCGAATACCGTGTCGATCGCTCCGGCATCGTGCACGCCTCGATCGGCAAGGCCTCGTTCCCGGCCGACAAGCTGCTCGACAACATTCACAGCCTGATGGGCAGCGTGATGCGCAACAAGCCGCAGAGCTCCAAGGGCAAGTACGTCCGCGGAATCACGCTCAGCTCCACGATGGGCCCTGGTGTGCCGATCGAAGAGGCAGTGATGTCGCACGCCGGCGACAAGCACTAAGGAAATAGGGATCGACGAACAACGAACGCGAACGGCTGCAATGGCCTGATCGCGAACGTTGTTCCTCGTCATCCGGAAGATTTACGCACTCGCCTCGGTTGGGATTCCGCGCCGGTCCCCGGTGCTGAATTGCCGATCGACTATCGTCAACCGCCCAATGCGGTATGCGGCAATGGGCTTCGCGGTGCAGGAGGGGAGCTTCCCCTAATACGACCGACGAGGCAGCTTCACCATCTGCTGTGTGCATGTTCGCGGCGAGCGGTTGTTGGATGGAACCCGCTAACTCATTGACCGAAGAGAGTACTTCTCTTACCAGTATGACCAAGAATAAGAAAGAAGAAGTCGTAGCCGAAGTCGCTGCCCTCCTCGAAGGCGCCAGCGGTGTGTACTCGATCGACTTCACGGGACTGACCGTGGCCGAGGCGATTCGTCTTCGTCGTGCGTTCAAGAAGGTGGGGGTCTCGTACAAGGTTGCGAAGAACACACTGATCAAGCGTGCCTTGAATCAGGTTGGCGGATACGATCATGTCATCGACAAGTTCGTTGGCCAGACCGGTATCGCCGTCGGTTATGACGATCCGGCCGCTCCGGCGCGGGTTCTGAAGGAGTTCATCGACCCCAAGGTCGAGATTCCGAAGCTGAACTTCGCGCTTATCGAGCGAGAGGTGATGGATGGCTCGAAGCTTGCGCAGATCGCGGCAATGCCGTCGCGCAAGGACCTTCTGGGCTCCATCGTCGGATCGCTGGACGCTCCTGTCTCCGGCATCGTTGGCGCTATCAACGCCGTGATGCGCGACCTGGCCTCGGTGCTCGAGGAAGTCGCAAAGAAGAAGGAGGGCGCTGCGGCCTAAGTGCGGCAGTGCCGGTCATGTGCGTGGGCATGCCCCGCGCCGGAACCCATACGAAAGAATATCAACGTACACGCTAAATCAAGAAAACGCAGCAATGGCTAACATCGAAGAACTCGTCGAAACGATCGGCAATCTCACCCTTCTCGAGGCTTCCGAGCTGAAGAAGGCCCTTGAGGACAAGTTTGGCGTAACCGCCGCGGCCCCCATGATGATGCAGGCCGGCCCGGCCACTGCACCCCCGGTTGTGGAAGAGCAGACCGAATTCAACGTTGAGCTGACCGACGGCGGCGCCTCGAAGATCAACGTGATCAAGGCGGTCCGTGAGATCACCGGCCTGGGTCTGAAGGAAGCCAAGGACCTGGTCGAAGGCGCTCCGAAGATCGTGAAGGAGAGCGCCACCAAGGAAGAGGCCGAGCAGCTGAAGAAGAAGCTCGAAGAGGCTGGCGCCAAGGTTACCCTGAAGTAATCAGATGGCCAACCGTGCGCCCGCCGTGGCGAGGCTGCGTGGTTGAGCGATATAATCTCCCCGGCCATCCCAACTCTTTGTTACAGAGAGATGCGGAAGGTCGGGGAGAAAATCGTTATGTTCAGCGGTTTAGTTTGGGTAAGTAGGCACGGCAATAACGCCGTGGTTGGCTCGTCCAGACGTTGAAGTGTTCCGTAGCGCAACTCAATTGGCATCTGTATGCTTGCGTTTCCGTTTGTTGTGCACGATTCCGAAGCTCTTGCGCTGGAGCCAGTTCCGAGACAGTCCCTGCATTATACCAGTCATCCGATCGCAATCGATACGTTTATCCCGTGTTTCGAGCCGTGGATTCTTCACGGATGCTCAGTTTCGGCTTATGCCGGAGCGCGGCGTTCGTGAAGAATCCATTGTCGTCTTTGAGAAGAAGCGGAGAGTGGATGACAACCTTCCTATATGACCGGAGGTATCAGTAGTGAGTACGAATCGATCCAATAACGGAGTCAACACCAACGGCCTGGCAACCGTCGGCAGTGGGTTGGATGAGCGGATCACGTTTGCCCGCGTAAAGCAGGTGATCGACATGCCCGACCTGCTCGACGTTCAGCTTGCCGCATATACGGACTTCCTGCAGGACGACATGTCTCCGGAGGAACGGAAGATGGTCGGCCTTCAGGCGGGTTTCATCGCGAATTTCCCCATCAATGACGCACGCGAGATCTTCACGCTGGAGTTCATTGATTACCGCATCGAACGCCCGAAGTACAGCGTCAACGAGTGCCGCGACCGCGAGCTTACCTTCGCGGTGCCGCTGAAGGCGCGCCTTCGCCTGAGCTCGAAGGCCGACAAGGAGTCCGACGACTTTATTGAGACGATTGAGCAGGAGGTCTATCTCGGCAACATCCCGATGATGACCGACCGCGGCACATTCATCATCAACGGCGCCGAGCGTGTGGTGGTTTCGCAGCTTCACCGCTCGCCGGGCGTCTTCTTCTCGGACGCCGTTCACCCGAACGGCACGCGCATCTTCTCGGCGCGCATTATCCCGTTCCGTGGATCGTGGGTGGAGTTCACCACCGACATCCAGAACGTGATGTATGCCTACATCGACCGCAAGAAGAAGTTCCCGGTAACCACGCTGCTGCGTGCGCTGGGCTTCTCCAGCGACGAGGATCTGTTGGAGCTGTTCACGCTCACCGAGGAAGTTCCGGTGGCAAGCCTCAGCGATCGCCATCTGGAGCGTATCATCGCCGGTGACATCATCGACATGAACACCGGCGAAATCATCTCCAGCAAGGACATCCGGATGAATCCGGAGATGATGCAGTTGATCCGCAGCTCCGGCGCCGAAAGCGTTCGCCTGTTTACCGAGGAAGCGTCGCAGGCCGATTCCATCATCGTCAAGACGATCCAGAAGGACACGGCCCGCAGCGAGGAGGACGCGCTTGAGGCGATCTACCGTCAGCTCCGTTCCGGCGAGGCTCCGGATCTGGAAACCGCCCGCGGCCTGATCGACAAGCTCTTCTTTAATCCGAAGCGCTACGATCTGGGCGAGGTTGGCCGTTATCGTATCAACGACAAGCTGAACCTCGAGATCCCGCACGATCAGACCACGCTGACCCGCGACGACATCGTTGCGATCATCAAGTATCTGATCGATCTGCAGCAGGGCAAGAAGCAGGTGGACGACATCGATCACCTGGGCAACCGCCGCGTGCGTACCGTGGGCGAGCAGCTTGCCGGGCAGTTCAACGTTGGTATGGCCCGCATGGCCCGCACCATCAAGGAGCGGATGAACATCCACGACGTGGAGACGTTCACGCCGGCCGAGCTGGTGAACGCGCGTACGATCACCTCGGTGATCAACACGTTCTTCGGCACCAACCAGCTTTCGCAGTTCATGGACCAGACCAACCCGCTGGCCGAGATGACGCACAAGCGTCGTATGTCGGCACTGGGACCTGGTGGTCTTACACGCGAGCGCGCCGGCTTCGAGGTTCGCGACGTTCACTACACGCATTACGGCCGGCTGTGCCCGATCGAGACGCCGGAAGGCCCGAACATCGGCCTTATCTCGTCGTTGTGCATCCACGCGCGCGTTAACGATTTCGGCTTCATCGAGACGCCGTATCGCCGTGTGCGCGAAGGTATCGTGACCGACGAGATCGAATACCTTCCGGCCGACAAGGAGGAGGGCCTGATCATCGCGCCGGCCACCGTGGAGCTCGACAACCGCAACCGCATCATGCACGAGCGCGTTCGCGCGCGCCAGGCTGGTGACTTCGTGATGGTTGAGCCCACCGTGGTGCAGTACATCGACGTTGCGCCCAACCAGATCGTATCGGCTGCCGCGGCGCTGATCCCGTTCCTGGAGCACGACGACGCCAACCGCGCGCTGATGGGCTCGAACATGCAGCGCCAGGGTGTGCCGTTGCTGCGTCCGGAGCAGCCGGTTGTTGGCACGGGCATGGAAGCCACGATCGCCCGCGACTCGCGCACGTTGATCGTGGCCGAGCGCGACGGTGTTGTGGAGTTCGTTGACTCGCGCAAGATCGTGGTGGTGTACGACTCGGTGCTCAACAAGGAGGAGACGCTGATCGCCTTCGCCGATGATCGCCGCAAGGAGTACGAGCTCACGAAGTTCTTCCGCACCAACCAGGATACGTGCATCAACCAGCGCCCGGTGGTTCGCGCCGGGCAGCGAGTGCGCGCTGGCGATGTGCTGGCCGACGGCTGCTCAACGCAGGACGGCGCGCTGGCACTGGGCCGCAACCTGATTGTTGCGTTCATGCCGTGGCGCGGCTACAACTTCGAGGACGCCATCGTTATCTCCGAACGCGTGGTCAGCGAGGACGTGTACACCTCGGTGCACATCGAGGAGTTCTCGATCCACGTTCGCGACACCAAGCGCGGTGAGGAGGAGTTGACGCGCGAAATCCCGAACGTCTCGGAAGAGGCTGTGAAGGATCTCGACGAAAACGGCATCATCCGCGTGGGCTCGGAAGTTCGCGAGAACGACATCCTGGTGGGCAAGATCACGCCGAAGGGTGAAACCGATCCGACGCCGGAAGAGAAGCTGCTCCGCGCGATCTTCGGCGACAAGGCCGGCGACGTGAAGGATGCCTCGCTGAAGGCGCCCCCCGGAATGAAGGGCGTGGTGATTGGCGCGCAGTTGTTCAGCCGCCGCACCGTGAAGAAGGATGCCGACGTCCGCAAGGACGAGAAGCGCCGGCAGGAAGCGCTGGATCGCCAGTTGACCAACATGCTGGACAACTACGCCAAGATGCTTGCCGACAAGCTGGGCCAGCTTCTTGAGGGCGAAACCTCGCTGGGCATCCGTGATCTGGCCGGCACCACGATCGTGCGTTCCGGTACCACGATCAAGACGGATTCGTTTGTCGCGAAGCTGAACGACGGCGTCGATCTGGCGTCGCTGAACGTCGAGGACGGCTGGGTGGACAACAAGCGCAAGAACGCCCTTGTCCGCAAGGCCTACCACAACTACCGCAAGGTGGTTGATCTGGCGCAGGACGACATCCGAATCGAGAAGAACAAGGTGGCGCAGGGCGACGAACTGCAGCCGGGCATCATGCAGATGGCAAAGGTCTACATCGCCAAGAAGCGCAAGCTGCAGGTGGGCGATAAGATGGCCGGTCGCCACGGCAACAAGGGTGTTGTGGCCAAGATCGTCGCCGTTGAGGACATGCCGTTCCTGCCGGATGGAACTCCGGTGGATATCGTGCTGAACCCGCTGGGCGTGCCTTCGCGTATGAACCTGGGCCAGTTGTACGAAACAGCGCTTGGCTGGGCCGGCAAGAAGCTCGGTGTGAAGTTCGCGACCCCGATTTTCGACGGCGCCCGCTGGCCCGATGTACAGCAGTGGCTTGTACAGGCAGGGCTCGACGGCGATGGCAAGACCATCCTTTCCGACGGCAAGACCGGCGAGATGTTCGACCAGCGCGTTACCGTTGGTGTCATCTACATGATGAAGCTCTCGCACCTTGTCGAGGATAAGATCCATGCCCGTTCGATCGGACCGTACTCGCTGATTACCCAGCAGCCGCTGGGTGGTAAGGCGCAGTTCGGCGGCCAGCGATTCGGTGAGATGGAAGTGTGGGCGCTTGAAGCATACGGCGCCGCCAACGTCCTGCAGGAAATCCTTACCGTGAAGTCTGACGACGTTCACGGTCGCGCCAAGGTCTACGAGGCGATTGTCAAGGGTGAGAACCTGCCGGAGCCGAACATTCCCGAGTCGTTCAACGTTCTGGTGCGCGAGCTTCAGGGCCTGGGCCTCGAGGTGAAGATCGACTAAACGCAAAACTCAGAAATGCGGGGAGCAAGTCCGGCATTTCGAGTTGCGAATCCCAGGTCGGCCTTTCGGCGCTAGTCCAAAATTCATGATGCGGTGCAGCCCGGCTGCCTTCGTGCTTCGGGCTTCCGCATTCTGAATTTCGCCTTTTGAATTTTGAACTTCAGACAGACATACATCGGGAGAGCACTGTGGTAACACAACCGAATCAGATCGTTGGGCAGAACTTCCGGCGCATCATGATCAAGTTGGCCTCCTCGGACGATATCCTCAATCGTTCGCATGGTGAGGTCACAAAGCCGGAAACGATCAATTACCGCTCCTTCCGTCCAGAAAAGGATGGCCTTTTCTGCGAGAAGATCTTTGGCCCGGTGCGCGACTGGGAATGCCATTGCGGCAAGTACAAGCGCATTCGGTACAAGGGGATTATCTGCGATCGCTGTGGCGTTGAAGTAACGCAGAAGTCCGTGCGTCGCGAGCGCATGGGCCACATCGCGCTTGCGGTGCCGGTCGTCCACATCTGGTATCTCCGTTCGCTCCCGTCCAAGATCGGCGCCGTGCTCGGCCTGCCTACCAAGGACGTTGAGCGCATCGTCTATTATGAATCCTACGTGGTTGTTCAGCCGGGGCAGACAGGCCTTCAGGTAAACGACCTTCTTACCGAGGAGCAGTACCTCGATATCATGGCGTCGTTGCCGGAGTCCAACGGCGATCTGGACAACGACGACGCCCGCAAGTTCATCGCGCTTATCGGCGGTGAGGCGGTGAAGGAACTTCTGAAGCGCATCAATCCGGACGAGCTTGCCCTGCAGTTGCGCGAGCAGGCCCGTACCGAAACCTCGATGCAGAAGAAGGCCGAGGCGTTGAAGCGTCTTCGCGTGGTAAGCGCGTTCCGCGAGCGCCCGGAAGGGGAAACCGATCCAAACCGTCCGGAGTGGATGGTGCTGGATATTATCCCGGTTATCCCGCCGGAACTGCGCCCGCTGGTGCCGCTGGAAGGTGGCCGTTTCGCGACGTCGGATCTGAACGATCTGTACCGTCGCGTGATCATCCGCAACAACCGTCTGAAGCGCCTGATCGACATCGACGCTCCCGAGGTGATTCTGCGCAACGAAAAGCGCATGCTTCAGGAGGCCGTTGATTCGCTGTTCGACAATTCGCGCCGCGGCTCGGCCGTGCGTTCGGATTCGCAGCGCGCGCTGAAGTCGCTTTCGGACATGCTGAAGGGCAAGCAGGGCCGGTTCCGCCAGAACCTGCTCGGCAAGCGTGTCGACTACTCCGGCCGTTCGGTGATCGTGGTGGGTCCGGAAATGAAGCTGCACGAGTGCGGTCTTCCGAAGGACATGGCCGTTGAGCTGTTCAAGCCGTTCATCATCCGCAAGCTGATCGAGCGCGGACATACCAAGACGGTGAAGAGCGCCAAGAAGGTGGTGGAGCGCAAGACGACCGAGGTGTGGGATATCCTGGAATCGGTGATCGACGGGCATCCGGTGCTTCTGAACCGTGCCCCAACGCTGCACCGCCTGGGTATTCAGGCATTCCAGCCGCGACTTGTGGAAGGCAAGGCCATCCACCTGCATCCGCTGGTGTGTACCGCGTTCAACGCCGACTTCGACGGCGACCAGATGGCCGTGCACGTGCCGCTCAGCTACGACGCCCAGTTGGAGGCGATCCTGCTGATGCTCAGCTCGCACAACATCATCTCGCCGCAGAGCGGTGACCCGATCACCGTGCCGTCGCAGGACATGGTGCTTGGTTGCTATTACGTGACCAAGACCCATCCGGGCGTGGCGGGCGAAGGCAAGGTGTTCTCCTCGCCGGCCGAGGTGATCGTGGCCTATAATACCGGCCGCATCCATCTGCATGCGCGCATCAAGGTGCGCGTAAACGGCAAGCTGATCGAAACGGCCACCGGCCGCGTGATCTTCAACCTGATCGTGCCGGAGGAACTGGGGTATATCGATTCGCTTCTCACCAAGAAGGAGCTTACGCGCCATATCTCCGAGTGCTTCCGCAAGGCCGGTCCGATCAAGACCGTTCGCTTCCTGGACGATCTGAAGGACATGGGGTTCACCTTCTCCACCAAGGGCGGCCTGTCGGTGTCCATTGCCGACGCGCTTATCCCGGACGAGAAGGACACGATCATCGCCCGCGCGCAGCGCGAGGTGGACCGCATCCAGAACTACTATCTGGAAGGCGTTATCACCAACGGCGAGCGCTACAACAAGGTGATCGACGTGTGGTCGAACGCCACCAACCGCGTGCTCGCGGTGGTGCAGCAGGCGTTGAAGAACGACAAGCACGGCTTCAACACCTTCTGGATGATGCTGGACTCCAAGGCTCGTGGTTCCACAGAACAGATCCGCCAGTTGGCCGGTATGCGTGGTCTGATGGCCAAGCCGCAGAAGTCGCTGTCGGGCGCCATGGGCGAGCTCATCGAAAACCCGGTGACCTCGAACTTCAAGGAAGGCCTTTCGATCCTCGAGTACTTCATCTCGACACACGGTGCGCGTAAGGGTCTGGCCGATACGGCCTTGAAGACGGCCGACGCCGGTTACCTTACACGCCGACTGATCGACGTGGCGCAGGATGCCATCATCGCCGATCACGACTGCGGAACGATCCGTGGTATCGAGATGCAGGCATTGAAGGAAGGCGAGAGCATCAAGGAGCATCTGCACGAGCGTGTGCTTGGGCGTGTAGCGCTTGATGATCTGATCGACCCGCTCACCAACACGGTGATCGTGAAGGGCGGCAGCCTGATCACCAGCGATGTTGCGCTTGCGATCTCCGAAACGTCGATCGAGCGCGTGATGATCCGTTCGGTGCTTACGTGTGAAGCAAAGCGGGGCATCTGCTCCAAGTGCTACGGCACCAACCTTACCACCGGCCAGCTTGCCAACGTTGGCGAGGCCGTGGGCATCATCGCGGCACAGTCGATCGGCGAGCCGGGCACGCAGCTTACGCTCCGTACGTTCCACACGGGTGGTACGGCCTCGCTGGTTGCATCGCAAAGCGCGGTGCAGACCAAGTTCGACGGCAAGGTCATGTTCGAGGGCGTGAAGTTCATCGAACGCCAGGATGCCGATGCCGAGACGGGTATCTCCGCGGTAACCCGCGTGGTTACCGGCCGTGCAGGCGCCGTTGCGATTCTCGACGCCGATAATCGCGTGATCCATCGTTACGACATCACCTACGGCTCGAAGCTGAAGGTGAACGACAACGACATGGTGAAGAAGGGCGATCTCCTGTACGAATGGGATCCGTACAACAATGTCATCGTGACCGACAAGCCGGGTATCGTTCGATACAAGGACCTTATCCCGAACGTTACCTACCGCGACGAGCCGGACGAGCAGACCGGTTACATCACGAAGGTGACGATCGACTCGAAGGACCGCACGAAGAGCCCGTCGATCGAAATCGTCGACGCCGAGGGCAAGCTCCTGCAGCCGTACATCATCCCGATCCGCGCGCACATCGCGGTGGAAGAGGGCGAACACGTGCAGCCGGGCACCATCGTGGCCAAGATCCCGCGCGATGTCGGCAAGACTCGCGACATCACCGGCGGTCTTCCGCGCGTTACCGAGCTGTTCGAGGCGCGTTCGCCGCAGCAGCCGGCCGTGGTGGCCGATATCGACGGCATCGTCTCGTTCGAGAAGCCGAAGCGCGGCAACCGCGTGCTGGTGATCACGTCGCTCGACGGCCGCACCCGCATGGAATACACGGTCAGCTTCGGTAAGCACATCCTGGTTCAGGAAGGTGACTTTGTTCGCGCTGGCGAGCGTGTCTCCGACGGATCGATCGATCCGCACGATATCCTTCGCATCAAGGGCGTGAGCGCCGTGCAGGAGTATATCGTCAACGAGATCCAGGAAGTGTACCGGATGCAGGGCCAGCCGATCAACGACAAGCACATCGAGGTGATTGCCCGGCAGATGCTGCACAAGGTGCGCATCAGCGACTCCGGCGACACGCGATTCCTTGAAGGCGATCAGGTTGACCGCGTGAAGTTCGAGGAGGAGAACGACGAGATGAAGAACCAGGTGGTGGTCACCGACAAGGGCGACACCCGCTTCAAGGTTGGCCAGCTCGTTCCGAAGCGGAAGTTCAAGGAAACCAATTCCGAACTGAAGAAGAAGGGCAAGCAGGCCGCAGCCGCCCGCGATGCCGAGCCGGCAACGGCCGAGCCGTTGCTCCTGGGTATCACGCAGGCGTCGTTGACAACCGAGTCGTTCATCTCGGCGGCCTCCTTCCAGGAGACCACCAAGGTGCTTACCGACGCGGCTGTTGAGGCCAAGGTGGATAACCTGTATGGCCTGAAGGAGAACGTGATCATGGGTCGCCTGATCCCGGCCGGCACCGGCTTGAAGGGCTATCGCGACCTGCTGGTACACAGCAGCAAC
>CBHYLN010000159.1:0-11188 GCA_966128725.1 uncultured bacterium
GCGGTACGTGCAGGTTCTCCTCCGACACACGAAGCGCTGTTGGCAGTGTGGCGTTCGAGGAGGATGTGGAAAATGCCGCAAGTATTACCGTCTTGATCCGGCGGAAGAATTCGATCGGAGATATCCGTGACAGGAACCATACCGAGAGCGAATACACTCCGAACATGTGGAGCGACAGACCCAGTAACACCGTGATCACGAACCATGCGATTGCGCCCATTACATCCAGCCCGAATTGGGCCGTGTTGGTGAACAGCAATGCCGCCACGGCGTAGGGCGCAAGTTTCATGATCATGTCCACGATCTTCGTGGTGGCCTGGTAGGCGGCGTCGAACCCGCGCAACAATGGGCCGGATACACGTTCGGAAAGCAGCGTGATCGCTACGCCGAACACCAGCGCGAAGAACATCAGGTGCAGCATGTTCGGCGTGTAGTTCGGGGCTTCGCCAACAATCGATGCAATCGGGTTGGTTGGAACGATGGTCTTGATGGCGGTCATCAGCGGCGTGTCGGTGTTGGTTGCCGAGGCCTTCGCCGCGTCCACGCTTTTGGCCGCGTCCGATGCATAGCGCTCACGCAGACGCGTGGCAGTTGCCGGGTCAACACGTTCACCGGGCCGGATGGTGTTGGCCAACGTGAGCCCGATCACCACCGATATCGCCGAAATCACCAGTGTGTAGCCAAAGGCCTTCATGGCGACACGACCAAGTTTCCGGATGTCGCCAACCCCGGCCACGCCAACCACCAGCGAGCAGAACACCAACGGCACTACGATCATCAGCAACAATCGGAGAAAGAGCTTCCCGACAGGATCGGTAATGTTGGCCACGATCCACTTTGCCGTGACGTTGTCAGGGCCGGCTATGGCATTGGTAAGCAGGCCGGCAAGTGCGCCAACCGCCAGGCCGATCAGAATGCGATTGTGCAGGGGCATCCCTTTCGGGCGGTCGGGCGTGCCATCGTGCAGGTCGGTAGTCAACTCGTGCTCGAATCGATCCGGATCGTCCGGCAAAGCCGGGTTCGTTGCCTGGTTGTCGTCGTGCATCGGTATGTGCCTTATAGTGAGGCGAGAATTTACGGCCGTGGCCTGCGGACCACCAACCGCGATATGATCGCCGGCCCAGTTGAGCAGGATACGTATGATGTAAGATGACCGTTGTGGGCAACCCCGATTGGTGTACGATCCTGCAAGTGGATGTGTGGGCGATTGCTAGATTGTCGCCCTAACGAACCAGGAGGTATTCCATGCATGCGCTCGTACTTCAGCCTACCGCTACAACCACGGCTCGCCTGCTGGACGAACGTGATGGCGCACTGGTTGCCGAGTACCATCGGCGTAACGAGGAGTACCACCGACCATGGTCACCAATCCCACCGGAGGAATTCTTTACCGAGGACTTTCAGCGGGCGCGCCTGGCGGCTTCCAGCCAGTTGGCGGCGGTCGGGCGCGAGTTCCGGTTCGGCGTGTTCCATCACGAGCGACCCGAGTACCTGATGGGGATCATCAACCTGAATGCGGTGGAGCGTGGGGTGTTTCAGAACGGGCGCTTCGGGTACTCGATCGACGTTGCCCATGCCGGCAAGGGGCTGGCCACTGCCGCCCTGCGTGTGATAATGCGGTTTGCGTTCGGCGAGCTCGAACTGCATCGCCTGGAGGCCAACATCATGCCGCGCAACGAACCCTCGCGCCGTGTGTTGCTGAAGTGCGGTTTCTCCATGATCGGGTACTCACCCCGAATGCTGATGATCAACGGTGTGTGGGAGGATCACGAGATGTACATGGTCCTTGCCGAGCAGTTCAGCGTGCCCGATGCTTGAGGTTGCCGCCCACTGCTGACTATACGGCGTGTACTGCGGAAGCCATGCCGTGGGCCTGACCCGTTTCGGTCTGCGATGTTGAATCGTGCTTGACATCGCGTTGCCTGTGCGTGTATCTTCCACTTGTGCGGCTCAACAACGCACCGAACACCATCACATAGCCCGATATACTGTTGTCGCGGGGAGCGTTGTTTCTGCAGCGGTCAGAACCGTTGCATTCGAGGCATGATGCCGGGTGAAACGGGGATGTGGATGTTTCGAACCTTGGATTCGGGTTCATGTGGCCGCTGACAATCACTGAACTCACAAGCGCGGGAACATTTCGTTGTGCGTGCAGGCCTGAAATCTGAAGGAATCCTGATTGTCAACATGGGCAAGGATATTCCAGTTGTCGATGATATGCGGATGTGTATTGAATGGTCCGAGAATGCCGGAAGGTGCGTCCCGGTCAACAATCACAGTCCAAGGGATCTTTGGATTCGATTGGCACAATGCACGGAGCCGGTTGGTTGAATGACGACCCCCACTGCACTGCGAGACACTCGACGAGGCCACATCATACGGTGAAGAGGGGGCAGGTCTGAACGAATTGATTCCGGGGTATGAAGACGCCGAACACTGGCGCTGCAACTGAGCGGATGTTGAACGGATCGGGGGGGGGGGGCGACCCGGTGAGCGGTACGGCGGGATCGCGAAGACTGCATGCAGGTATCGAAGGCATTCCGGAGATCGGCCTCTGCGATCTCCATTGCACGTAGCACCATCACAATCATGAACATCGAACACCGCAATGTCGAGCTGGTTATGCTCGACTACTCGGCCGCTCTCGGTATTGTGCAGATCGAATTGCGCGATGGCCCCGGCGAGCTCGCCATGCATATTCAGTGCCAGCATCTTTTGCATGTATGCCTTGCAACAACATACGATGCAGGCAGGGCGCCGTTTACCGTGAACGTCACCATGCGCCGCCATACCGGTGTGGCCCTGGAAGTGGTGCTGGAACGGCTGGGGTATCCGTGGACGTCATACCCAAGCCCCGAACAGATATTCCACCTGCATGCCGAGGGCGAGATAGTTTTGGATGTGGTGGCTACTACGGAGTTCATCGTCCTATCGTAGCATCGGTTCGGTGCCTGCGCGGCATTGCGGGCTCATCGCAACTCAGTAAGTTCGGTTCCGACACATCGCGCGGATGGATGTTCGCGCGATTACTCCAACGCACGCCTGTGCCGAGCCGTAACCGTTCCGTATGCTCCGACTCTACCGCTTCCCGCTCGCAATCCTTCTCCTGACCATCACCTGGGCCGTTGCCGCTCCTGTCGCCGTTGCGCAGACGGGCGCGCTATCCGGGCGTGTGCGCGATCGCGTAACCAATGCTCCGCTTGCCGGCGCAACCATTCGTATTGTTGCCCGCGAGTCCAGCTCGCGTGTAAGCGGAGCGGTGAGCGGTGCGAACGGGCGGTTTGTGATACGGGGACTGAAGCCCGGCGTGTATCAGTTGACCGTTACGTATCTGGGGTATGCGCAGTTCGAGCAGGAGAATGTGGATGTTCGTGCCGGTACGATGCCCGACCTGGATGTGCTTCTTGATGCTCGGGCAATCGGATCGGATGAAGTTGTTGTATCGGCTTCGCGCCGGCCCGAGAAGGTGACAAGCGCGCCTGCATCGGTATCCGTGGTTGACGCACGCCGTGTTGATGAGCGGCCCGCGCTGACGGCCGTTGATCATCTGAAGAACATTGCCGGGCTGGATATCGTGCAATCGGGGCTTACCCAGAGCAACGTGGTTGCGCGCGGCTTCAACAATGCGTTCAGCGGTACGTTGATGATGCTCACCGACAACCGCATTGCGGGTGTTCCATCGTTGCGGTTGAACGCGCACAACTTCGTGCCGCTGGTCAACGAGGACATCCAACAGATCGAGGTGATCCGTGGCCCGGGGGCCGCGCTTTACGGTCCCAACGCCGCCAACGGCGTGCTGCATATCATTACGCGTTCTCCGTTTGCGTCGGCCGGGACATGGTTCTCGGTGGCCGGAGGGGAGCGTGATGTGGTGCAGTTGATGGGCCGTCATGCCGGCACACTGGGCGATCATCTTGGCTACAAGTTGTCGTTGCAATACATGCGCGGCGACGACTGGGGGTATGTGGATTCGGCGGAGGTGGCCGCACGAACCGAGTTCCTTGCCGACACTCTTCATCGTGGCGTGAACCCGGATACGTTGAAGATCGGCCTGCGCGACAGCTTGATCGAACGCGTGGCCGGCGAGTTCCGGCTGGACTACGCTCCGCTCGAAGATCTTACAGCGATCCTGGCTGTCGGCTGGAACGATGCAATTCGCAATCCCGATATCACGGGTGTAGGCGGGGCGCAGGCCCGCGACTGGTTGTACACGTATCTCCAGGCGCGCGTGAACTACAAGGATCTGTTCGTGCAGGCGTTTCTCAACCAGAGCGATGCCGGCAAAAGCTATCTGTTGCGGAGCGGCCAGCCGGTTGTGGATCGGTCGCGACTGATTGTTGCGCAGGCGCAGCATTCTGCGTCGATCGAGAATACGGCTCGGCTTACATACGGCGTTGATTTTCTTCGCACGATACCCGTCACCGACTCCACGATTACCGGCGGGAATGAGGATGATGACGATATCACCGAGCTGGGCGGCTATCTCCAGGCCGATGCCCCGATCGTCGACAGTCTGCTGCAACTGGTTGTGGCGGGCAGGGTGGATTATCACAGCCGGCTCGCCGATCCGATCTTCTCGCCGCGCGCGGCGCTGGTATACACGCCCAGCGCACACCATACAATCCGTGCCACGTACAATACGGCCTACAGTTCGCCATCCACCAACGACATGTTCATGGACATCGTGGTGCAGAACGTCGCGGGTCTGTTCGACGTTCGCGCCTCCGGCATTCCGGAGGATGGGTTCCGATACGAACGCGGCACCGATGGCCATGCGTTGATGCACGGCATCCCGGCCTTTGGTTATCCGGCCACGTCAACCACGATCGGCGATGTCGCGCCGGCATGGAGCTTCCTGCAGGGACTTATTCGCCAGTCCGGGCTCACCCTGCTGGACAGTGTCCCACCGCCGCCGTCCTCGGTTGCCGAGCTCCGCACGCTGGATGCGTCCACCGGCACCTTCGACTCCTCCGGCGAGCCAGCCGATCGTCCCGGTATCCGGCCAACGATCACCAACACGCTCGAGATAGGGTACAAGGGCGTTGTCGCCAATCGGCTTGGTATCGCGCTCGACGTGTATCGTTCGCAGTACCACGATTTCATCGGGCCGCTTCAATCGATTACGCCCAATGTGTTCTTCAATCGCAACGCGCTTCGGGCGTACCTGATCGATCGGTTGCGTGCGCAGGGCAGCGTTCCGGACTCGGCGCAGCTTGTGGAGCTGGCCACCATTCTTGCGGATACAGCCTCCAAGATTCCGTTCGGAGTCCTTTCGCCGATCGGTGCCACTGATCCATCGGCCGTGTTGTTTGCCTCGCGCAACTACGGCGACATCACTGTGTACGGCCTGGATCTCGGCCTGCAGTTCGGAGTTGTCGATGGGCTCATTCTTTCCGGAACACTTTCCTACGTGGACAAGAATTTCTTCGCCAACCTGGACAACGTAAGCGATCTGGCGCTGAATGCCCCGAAGCTGAAATACACGCTGGGTGCCGAGTTCCACGATCCCGGCCTTGGCCTGAACGCCGAGGTGCGTTTCCGTCACGTCGACGGCTTCCCGGTGAATTCCGGTGTATACATCGGGCAGGTGCCGGGATACTCCGTTGTTGATATCAACGTTGGATGTCGCGTGCCGTTTGTTGAAGGCATTACCGCCGGACTCTCGGTGCAGAATCTGTTGACGTGGGTGGAGGGTGGCTCCGGCGATGCGTTCTCGCAGCGCCATGCCGAATTTGTCGGCACTCCGGCACTGGGTCGATTGGCGCTGGCCCGGATTACCTACGAGCTCCATTAAGGTGGCATGATGCTTCGCAATACATTCTGCCATCTAAGCGGCATCGGGCTACGGACCGAACGGGCGTTGTGGGACGGAGGGGTGCGCAACTGGGAGGATCTGGTGGAGATGGGGGAGGTAGTGCTGCCCGGCAAACGTGGCCAGGTTGCACGCGATGATGTGTTCAGATCGATCGAGGCGTTGGAGGATCGCGACATCGGGTTCTTTGGTTCCGCGCTTCCGCCCGGCGAGCAATGGCGCATGTTCGCCGACTTCCGGGGGCGTGTGGCCTATCTGGATATCGAAACCACGGGGCTAGGTTTTGGTGACGGTATCACCACGATTGCCTTGTACGACGGCACAAGCGTCAGGCATTACGTGCAGGGGGAATCGTTGCGGAGATTCAAGGACGATGTGGATGACTACGAGTTGCTGATCACCTACAACGGCAAGTGTTTCGATATCCCGTTCATCGAACAGTATTTCATGATGAGCCTGCCACATGCGCACATCGATCTGCGATATGTGCTTCGCGGACTGGGGTATTCCGGTGGCTTGAAGGCGTGCGAGCGTGCGTTGGGGATCGACCGCGGTGATCTCGACGGGGTTGACGGATACTTCGCCGTGCTTCTGTGGCAGGAGTACGAACGCTTCGGTAATCAGCGCGCACTGGAAACATTGCTTGCCTACAACATCGAGGACGTTCTGAACCTGGAACGCCTGATGCTGTTGGCATTCAACATGAAGCTGGGCGATACTCCGTTCGCGCATACCGGGCGGTTGCCGATACCCTCGGATCGGCCGCGGAATCCGTTCGTCGCCGATCTTGAAACCGTTGATATGATTCGTGCTCGTATGCCGGTATCAGGATATGGATTCTGACTTCAATCACGCTGCCCAACCATGCGTTTTGCCGTTTCCATGTATGGGCCTGTCTGTCAGTGTGTTCATGTGCCAGAGGAGTGCTCCCTCCCTGGAAGGCGTAACCCTCTGGATGGGGTACGGTTGATGCGTCCATGACGGGGCCGGACGCACGATATTCAGAACCCAGTGCCAGAGTGGTTCAGAGGTATGTGTTGTCCACATAGCACCACCGCCAGGTTTGTCCATCCTCCAACGGCTGCATCACCGGATGCCCTGTTTCAAGGAAGTGGCGATGTGCGTGGCGGTTTCTCGAAGTGTCGCAGCAGCCAACGTGCCCACAAACGAGGCATACTCTGGCCTCTACCCATCCCTCGCCCATCGCGATGCATTCTTCACATCCCTGTGCGTTGGGTGTCACCTGCTGTATCAGCGATATGTGGGTGCATGTCTCGGAATGGATGTTCAAGCGCTCGGCCGGCATGTCGTCGAATTCTCTGGCGGCGGATTTCGTATCCCGCCCGGCCATTGCCCTGAGCGCCCGCGTTACCAGCACTATCTGCAACGTAAGCGCGGCCAACAGCATGCCGACAACAGCCAATGGGGCCAGGAACGTTCCAGCCGCGCCAATGACCACCACGCCGATCAGGGTGCCGATCCGTACGCCAATCAGCTCGCGCTGCCCGGCCGCAAGATGTATGCCCAGCAGCGAGGTGAGGTATAGCGCCGTGCCTCCGCATAGCGACCACAGTGTTGCGTTTGAAAGCGCGCCCCGGACGGTTTCGGCTATGTAAAAGTTCAGTCCGGTGCCTACTATCGCCAGGCCGAGCACGATCGGCAGGTGCCCGTACACGAAGGCCAGGCCTGCCGAACGCCAGTGCTTCTGTGCGGTGAAGTTGATGAAGTCAAAGTAGATCCACCATAATGCGGCTACCAGGGTAAATCCGGTTGTAGCGGCAAGTGTTGCCGAAACATTCCAGCCGGTGGCCGACATCCCACTGAACGCGGAGAGCACCATCTCGCCGATCACGATGGTTGTGAACAATCCGAAGCGCTCCGGAATGTGCGATGTGTCGTAGGGGATGCGCCGCACGATGCGGACTGCCGACAGCGGCGCGATCACTTCCGCCGCGAACCCGGCAATCCAGAACGCGAAGCGCAGGGGTTCCTGCACTGCCAACGACGCCAGCCATAATCCCAGCCCGATGCTGAAGCCTGTCAGATAGAAACGGGTGAGCTCCCGTGCCATGTGCACATGTCGGTGTGCGCGCACGTACAACATCAGCAGCATGCCTCGGGCGATCAGATACGCCACGGCGAAGGCCGCCGACTGTCCGTGGAACGCTCCGGTGGCGTTCAGCGCAACCGCGCCGATGCCAAGCATGCCTCCGAGCATCATCAGACGGAAGGGGACATCGCTATCGGATTCGAAGCGATCCGCATAGAAGGTGTAGCCAACCCATGCCCACCAGATCGGGAGAAAGAGCGCTACGAATCCAACCAGTCCTATCAACGTTCGATGGTGGAGGAACTCCTCCGATACCTGTTCGATCGCGAGCACGAAGATCAAGTCAAAGAACAGCTCAAGCCAACTGGCATGCCGTTCCACACCGATATCGGCCACGGGCCGGAGTCGCAACTTCGGCCGGCGGGATGTCTTGGATCGTCTTGCGGAAACCATTGCTCAGTGAAAAACGTGATCGGCCAACCGGCCCGGTTTGTATTGGATTCTCCTCAGGGGCACCTGTGCCGCAATGCAATTCCCATGGTGGCACGCAGCCTGCATGCCCGGATCATTCAATGAACAGTTCGTCCACATAACACCATGCCCAGTCCTCGCCGGGCTCGAACGATTGCACAACCGGGTGTCCGGTCGCATGAAAGTGCTTGGTGGCATGCTTGTTCTTCGAGGAGTCACAGCAACCAACGTGACCACAGGTCAGGCAGAGGCGAAGATGAACCCACGAGTCGCCGGTTGCCAGGCAATCCTCGCAGCCGGTTGCGGTTGGGGTTACTTCGCTAAGGTTGCCAATGTGCGAGCAGTTCATGGGCCGTCCTCCGTGGTTGGATGTTGGATTGCGTCGCGAACCATGACAGGATTCGCGTGTGGATTAATCGAAAGCTGTATCGGCCAACGCCCGCGCCTGAAGTTACCGCAGGCGGATCGTTGACGCGGCAGCGGCAAGCCATTGTGACGACGCCTGCAAACATATGTCGGCGACCATCGGACATCGCAAGTTTGCCAGCAGGGCAATGTGTCGTAACACTCGTTTGCCGGGGGCTGCGTCTTGGTTTTGCATGACGAATACCAATGGCGGCCGAGGTTAACGAAGCGTGACGATGACGTGGTTGACGTTGGCCGGGTTATCCGCTAACTTCACGCCAATCACAACGCTCGCGACTGTAGGGCATGACTATCCGGATCCGTTGCCTTCCCGCGATGTATCCAGTAACGACAAACACAGGAGATTCCAACATGACACTTCGATTGGGGGACGTCGTTCCCGACTTTACACAGAAATCGACACAGGGCGACATACATTTCTACGACTGGGCAGGTGACAACTGGGTTGTTCTGTTCTCCCATCCGAAGGATTTCACGCCGGTCTGTACAACGGAGCTTGGCATGGTCGCGAAACTGCATGCCGAGTTTGCCAAGCGGAATGTGAAGACGATTGCGCTCAGCGTGGACGATGTGGACTCGCACAATAGCTGGGTTGGCGATATCGAGCAGACACAGGGGGTAACGCTTAACTACCCGATTCTTGCCGATCCGGATCGTTCGGTATCGGACCTGTACGACATGATCCATCCGAACGCCAACGACACGCTCACCGTTCGCTCGGTGTTTATCATCGATCCCAACCGCAAGCTGCGTCTCACGCTGACGTATCCGGCCAGCACGGGCCGAAACTTCAACGAACTGCTTCGCGTGATCGATTCGCTTCAGCTGACCGACAAGTACAGCGTGGCAACTCCGGCCAACTGGACCGATGGCGAGCAGGTGGTCATCGTTCCGGCATTGCAGGATCCGGAGGATCTGGCTCGCCGTTTCCCGAAGGGCTACACCGTTGTCAAGCCGTATCTGCGCATGACGCCGCAGCCAAACAAGGACTAAGCGCTCCCGCGAACGCCGGATCGTCATCGTATATCCTGCGGGGCTCCCGGCCTACGCGAATAATCTCGTTGCTTGCGAGGGGTACCATATCTGGTGCCCCTCGCGGCGTTTACGGCCACCACCACAGGACGCTGTTAGTAACCGTGTTGTGATGCGGTGCTGGCATGGTGCTAGGCCAAGCCTATGGCAGCTCGCAGCGCTTGTGCGCGGCGAGTAACCGCTTCAGGAGCCGAATCCTTGCCATCGGCTCCGTGTGTGAGCCACGATCCAACATTCAGTACAGCCGCACCGGCGGCCAGGATTGGTGATGCGGTATGTTCGTCGATGCCGCCTGAAGGAGCCAGGCGGATGGAGGGCAATGGGCCTCGGACGGTTCTGATGAAACGGGCCGGGTCCGGTGGAGTTGGGAACAGTTTCACGAAATCAGCGCCACCGTTCCAAGCCGCGACAATTTCCGTTGGCGTGTATGCGCCGGGAAGTGCGGCCAAGCCAGCCGATGCCGCCACTGCCACCACTGCCGGCGAATAGATCGGGCTTGCGATAAACTGCGCCCCTGCACCTGCAGCCAGCCAGGCATCGGCTTCGGTCATCACGGTTCCGGCCCCAACCATAAGCCCACTGCGGCTGGCAAAGTGCTCGATCCAGCGGGCCGCGTTTGGTGTTGTCAGCGTTATCTCGATAATGCTGATGCCGCCTTCCTCGATGGCGTCCACAAGCTCGTCAAGGCCGTGATCGTCGGCAACGCGCACCACTGCAATGATGCGCGCCTGTTCGATTTGCTCAACGATGTGGGTTCTGGATTCCATAACAGCAGCCTCTGATTGTAGGTTAATGCCGTTGCCGTAATGTTCGCGACGTGTACCGTGTCGTATCGATTACGGTAGTGGCGAGCCATGAACGGGGTTTCGACCTCGAACTGCCAGGAACCTTGCAGATGTAGGCATAACGCTGTATGATTGTGCCTGTCAAACTGCCCGGTCCGATTGGCAACCCAAACCCCACATGCCTGTACCGCCCCGTGGCCCGCTATCGATTCTTTCACTCAACGCACGGCAATGCTACGATTTCTTCCCCTTTCAATGCTGGGTGCGCTGCTAGTAACTGCAGGTGCGGTTGCGCAGGCGCCTCAGGCGTACAACACCACACTGTTCGGTACACTGAATCCGGAACCTCCATCCGGGGGCGAGCGATACTCCGCGCTGTGGGGATACACCGCGCCGAATGGACGTGAGTACGCCCTTCTGGGTGGGAACACTGGGACACATATCATTGATGTTACCGTTTCGCCGATCAAGGAAGTGGCCTTCATTGCAGGGCCACAAAGTGGATGGCGCGAAATGAAGACCTACGGCACATATGCCTACGTGGTCAGTGAAGGCGGAGGCGGCCTGCAGATCATTGATCTCTCGAAGTTGCCCGCGAGCGCCACGTTAGTC
>CBHYLN010000160.1:0-11118 GCA_966128725.1 uncultured bacterium
CCCTACTGGGTCAGGTGCGCGTGCGGAGCGTGCCCCACACGTGGTTGCCAACCTTGATACCGTTGGCCGTGCCGGATTCGTTGCCACGGCGATAGTGGATACCGCCCAGCAGACGGCTCATCGCGGCCTCGCGGGCTGCTTCCATGAAGTTGTTGAAATGGCGCACCGGGAAATCCAGGTATACCTCGGTGTCGTCGTCGAACGGCGTTTCACCGAACAGGTGCGTGAGCATCGTTGCCGCCGCGGCGGAGATCGTGCTGTGGCCGCTGGAGTGCTCCGGGAACGGAGGTGTCTGGATCAGCGGATTCCACGTTGAGTCGATGTACTTCTGGATGTAGGTGATCGGGCGGATCACGTTGGATCGATACTTCTCGGTCCAGCAGGAGATAAACCCGTCGGCAATTGCCGTGGAGACCAGGGCATAGGCTTCCAGCGACTCCATCATGTCGGTGCCCTTGTTGGAGCACGCGATCTTGGTGATGTTGATCCAGTGGCCGGCGGGGCTGATCTGCCGGGTGGTGAACATCACATGCCCATGATGGAAGGAGTGGATCGGGTTGCAATCCCAGAACTTCGCGATCATGCGCTCCGAATCGTTCAGGTTGTTGCCTATCGTGTACACCTCGTGGGCGTACTTGTAGAACTCCGACTTGGGGTTGGTGCTGAACTTCGCGGGCGGATCCGGCCGATACTGATCCGGCGCTGCCAGCGACCACGGCGTAACGTCGCGCCAGAACGGATCCACGGGATCCTTGAAGTCCGGCGCTGTGGGCTGCCACAGGCCCGGCCCCTTGGGAATCACATACCGATCGCGGGCGATGTTCCGAACGTATCCATCAGTCTTTGAGCGCTGCAGCATGCGTTGCGCGACGCTTTCACCAAACGCCCGCGAGCGGGCCAGCACCTCGGCGCTGACACCTTCAGCAGTGATGGCGGCGATGTCGGCGTCGTACATGCTGTCGATCCGTACCGGCGTGAAGGTTAATTGGTCGCCGATGATCTTGTATGCCGTCAGCATCGATACCCGCCAGTCGTATTGCTTCCCGGCCTCTGGCTTGGGCATTTCCGGCAGGTTGCGGATCTGGCCCGCAAGCGAACGGCACTTCGGGAAGCCCGGCAGCGCCGCTTCGTAGCCCGCGATATTGAAATAAGCGTACACGCGGCTGATGTTGCACGGTGTGCGGATCTCGTCAACCATGATATCGGTCAGGTGACGGTTCCACTTGTGCACCAGCGCCGAAGCGCTTTTATACAACTCGCCTGTACCGTCGGCGCGGGCGGCCGAGTTGAACACCGGGCCCAGCAGCAGCAGGGCAATGCCTGCGGTACGAGCCCAACGCACGGAGATACTGTTCATGATGCGTTGCATGTAATGAAAGGCTGAATGGATCGCGGCCGGGAACAGGATTGCCTGCCATGCAGCATGTTGCCTGAGTGTCTAATCTAGCAAACACCGGCATGGGAACGAAGTTTCAACATTATATGCCAAACCTTGGGCGCACTGCGCGGGCAACGGACCGCCTGTTACGGGGGGCCGGTTAATCGGCCCAGGTCAGCAGATTCATCTCCACCGAACTTGTAAGGTCGGCATGGTTGGGCAACACGCGTACCGCCACGCCGGCATGGCCCGGGCGCGCTACCCGCAGCGAACCGGAGAACGTCGCGATGCCGTTTTCCAGCCCCACGAACGCCAACTCCGACGCCGTGCCGTTGGCCACAAGCCCGTCGGCATCAATCTCACCATGATATGCTTCAACGCGAACGTCGCCAGGCCCAATGCTGCCAAGCGCCACCTTGGCTGTAACGCGAACATCCTGGTGAATCCGTACCGCGCCGCCGGTTTCCACTGCCACATCCTGTACGCGCACCTCCGACCAACGTTCATGCATAAGCCGTTTCCATGCAACCAGCGCACGAACGCGCGCGCCGTTATCGGCCTGTAGCCTGCGATACCGTTCGGCCGAGGGGAAGTAGAAGCGTTCGGCGTATTCGCGCACCATGCGTTCGGCGCTGAATGCGCCGCTGAGAGTCTCGATGGAGCGGCGCTGCATCGCAAGCCACGCAGCCGGCATGCCCTCGGCGTCGCGGTCGTAGAACATCGGGAGCACACGCTCCTCGAGCACACGGTACAGCTTGCGCGACTCGAACTCGTCCTGCATTTCGGGGTCGTTGAACTCCTCGCCCAGCCCGATGGCGAACGAGTTGGTGCCGTCGTACCCCTCGGGGAACCAGCCGTCCAGAATCGAGAGGTTCAGCGTGCCGTTCACGGCTGCCTTCATGCCGCTTGTTCCCGAGGCTTCTTCCGGGCGTCGAGGCGTGTTCAGCCAGATGTCGCATCCCTGTGTCATGCGGCGAGCCACGGCCATATCGTAGTCCTCGATGAACACGATGCGGCTTTCCAGATCGCGCTCGCGGATGAACCGGATAACACGCTTGATGAAATCCTTGCCGGCCAGATCGCGCGGATGAGCCTTGCCGGCGATTACCAGTTGCAGCGGGCGATCCGGATCGGTGAACAGACGCAAGGCCCGCTCAGGATCGCGGAACAGCAGCGTGGCACGTTTGTACGTGGCAAAGCGCCGTGCGAATCCGATCGTAAGGACGTCCGGGTTCAGGATCATCCCGGGGTTGCGGCCGGTTTCGCGCCGGGCATACCATTCGGCCTGCTGTTCGTCAAGGCGCTGGTGCACGTAGTCGATCATGTCCGCCCGCAGCCGGCGCTTCGTGTTCCAAAGCTCGGCGTCCGGTATCGATGCGGCGGCCTGCCAGGTTGCGGGGTCGGAAACGGCGGAGGCCCAATACGGGCCAACATGTTTGTCCAGCAGCTCGCGCATGCCGTCGGCAATCCACGTGGCTGTATGCACGCCGTTGGTGACACCCGCGATCGGGATCTCGGCGGAGGGCACGTTGTCCCACACCGGCTTCCACATCGCGCGCGATACCTGCGCATGCAACTGGCTTACACCGTTGCGTCCGGATGTCAGCCGCAGCGCAAGCACCGTCATCGAGAATTGCTCGGTCTGGTCGTTCGGGTTCAGGCGGCCAAGCCCCAGAAACTCCTCGCGTGTAAGGCCCAACGTGTTCCAGTACGCGCCCAGATAGGTTTCGACAAGCTCGGGGTCGAACGTGTCGTTGCCGGCCGGAACCGGCGTATGCGTTGTGAACACCGAGCCCGCGGCCGTCAGCTCCGACGCTTCGGCGAAGCTGAGCTGAAGTTCCTGCATCAGCATTCGCGTGCGCTCCAACATCAGAAACGCGCTGTGGCCTTCGTTGGAGTGGGTCACCGTTGGGACGATGCCCAGCGCCCGCAACGTGCGCATGCCGCCGATGCCGAGCATGATCTCCTGCATGATGCGTGTCTCGCGATCGCCGCCATACAAGTAGTCGGCGATGTCGCGGTATTCGGCGATTGTGTTCTCGGCAACGTTCGTATCCAGCAGGTAGATCGGGACACGGCCCACAACAAGCTTCCAGATCCGGGCGGTGACGGGGCCGCGGGGGAAGTCAACGGAGATGCGCAGCGGGTGGCCGTATGCATCGGCGACTTCCTCGAGCGGAAGGTCCGACGGATCGTTCAGCGTATAATCCTCCAACTGCGTGCCGTCGATCGTCAGGCGCTGGCGGAAGTATCCCATTTGATACATCAGGCCCACGCATACCAGCGGCAACCCGAGATCGCTTGCGGACTTTGTATGGTCCCCGGCCAGAACGCCCAATCCACCGGAGTACAGCGGCACTGATTCGTGCAGCCCGAACTCCGCCGAAAGGTAGGCGAACACTTCGCGTTCACCGGTCCGCACCCGTTGGTACCACGCAGGCCCGTGTACATACGAGTCCAGCTCGTGCAGGGCGTTATGATACAGCGCAAGGAACGCGGGGTCGGCAGACAGTTGCTGCAAACGGTCCGGCGATACCTGCTGCAGCATTCGCAGCGGATGATGGTTCTCGCGATGCCAGAGCTCGGGTTCGATAAAGCGAAGGCATTCGCGGATGGTGGGATTCCATGTCCAGTAGAGATTGGAGTAGAGATCCGAGAGGCGCGACAGCGGCTCCGGGAAATCCGGGGCAACCGTGAACGTTACCAGTGGGCGCATAGTTGAGATAGGTACGAAGGGATCATCAGCAATAAGACAGGGAAGATACGAACAGAACCGGCGTATGCTGGTTGTGGGATGATGCTCGTACCAGCCATTCAGCGTACGGGCAGGAGCCTCCGCCCAGGCCCGGGATGCAAATGCCCGTAGGAGCTTGCGATTCAAGATGCCGGCGGTGGCTGCATGTTCGGTGCAGGTCGGCCGGCACAGCTTTCTCAAAGTGTAACCGAGATGGCCAAACCATGTGATCACGGAACTATTCGCGCGGAAAAAGTGATGTAGGTAATCGACGTAATCCGTGTAACTTTATCAATCCCTGCGAGCACATGAGCAAGGCATTATTGGTGGGTGAGATGGGACTGCCGTTGGACAGCGTTACAAAGGCGTTTGCCTCCTTTCGCGACCGCGGCAAACACCGGCGGGAAGGCACCGCCGAGTCCATTTCGTACGGCAATGCCGGGGCTTCCGTCACGGCCGATGGCAACTCCCATGCGAGCGCCCTGGAGCAGGAGCGCCTGCGCGCGACGTTCGAACGCGACGCGATCCCGCATATGGACGCCCTGTATAACTTCGCCATCCGCATGACCGTGGACGCGGCCGAGGCGCAGGACCTGGTACAGGAGACGTTCCTGAAAGCCTTCCGGTTCTTCGACAAGTTCGAGCAGGGTACAAATTGCAAGGCGTGGCTGTTCCGCATCATGAAGAACAGCTACATCAACCGTTACCGAAAGGCGCAGAAGTCGCCGGAAACGGTGGACTATGATGCCGTTGAGGAGTTCTACTACTCCATTCGAGCCTCCGGGTCCGATGACGGCGACCTGAGCGAACTGCTGTTCAACAACATCCTCGACGACGAAGTTACCGCCGCGATCGAGCGGCTTCCCGAGGATTTTCGTACCGTGGTGATCCTTTGCGATATCGAAGGCTTCACCTACGAGGAGATTGCCGAGTTCGTCGATTGCCCGGTAGGCACTGTGCGCTCGCGGTTGCACAGGGGACGCAAACTGCTGCGTGCCGAGCTGATTGCCTACGCGACGAACAAGGGATATAACACAACGTTGTGAATCAGTTGTGAATCAACCGGCTCATCCATCTCCGATGATGTGCCCTTCATCGATAGCCCGTCTTGGCCGATAATCATTACCCGCTGTGACCTGCAAGGATATACACGAGCAGATAACCGCCTATGTTGACAATCGTGTCGACGAAGCGGAGTATCGCGCCAAGATGCAACAGCACATCAAGCAGTGCTCGGAGTGCCGTGCCGCCTATGAGATGGAGCTGCTGACCAAGACAGTTGTCCATCAGCATTCGCGGCGTGCCGAGGCGCCGGAGTCATTGCGTGCGGCAATCGCCGGTGGCATGGAGGAAATCTCGCGCGAACAGGCGCAGGCCGGCGTCAATGCCCGCACCGCGCAGCCTCGTCGCGAGGAAGGGCTGCTGGACCGATTCCTTCCGATGTTCACATCGCCCGTAGGCATCGCCGTTGCCGTGTTGCTGATTGCCGTTGCTCTGGCCCGCATTGTGCCTGCCGGCGGCGAGCAGGCCGAGGCCGGCAGCCCGCGTGCCACACCGAAGCTGGAGCGCAATATCCCGGCCGGTGGCCCGGAGTATTTCACCAGCAAGGCATCCGATAACTTCCAGGCTGTTGTGCAGGGGAAGCTCGGCTTGCAGCATACCACAAGCGACTGTGATGACCTCAGCGGATTTTTCCAGCGGAAGGGCGTCAAGTATCCCGTGGTCTGTATCCCGACCTCGATGAAACTATCGGGCGGTGTGGTCAGCGAACATGGCGCCACGCGGTACGCGCATCTGGTGTATTCCTCCGGAAACATCATTGCATACGTCTTCGAGGTTCCGAACGCCGATCTGCAAAAAGGGGACATTGTGTTCCTGAGCAGCGATGTCGCCAATCAGCTCGAGTCGGGGAAGGTGTATTGGGAAGATCCGGGCAACGCGCATCTGGCGCTGTTCAAACATGGCGACGTTGTATGCGCGGTGGTATCCAACGCCCCGCGCAAACAGATGGCGCAGTTGCTCGCGATGAACTAGGCATATTCCACAAAGTGTCCCCCGGTATCATCAAACTCCAGCAGGTTCGATAACGATGAACAGAGCACGAAACATATCCATTCTGTTGCTGCTCGCCGTGGCGGCAACCATAGTGTCGTCCTGCGCGCGAAAGGGCGAACAGGGGGCCGAGCAGCGTGGCGAAACCAGTGCCGCGCCGTCAACCGCCACATCGGGCGGCGGCGAACAATCAGGCGGCGGCTCGCCGGCGATGGTTCATGTTGCCTCGATCACATCGGTTGAGGGAAGCCTTCAGCAGAACGCCAAAATTGCCCCGAACTTCGCGTGGAAGGGTGTTGACGGTGCCGAGCATTCGCTGAAGGAATATTCCGGCAAGGTGGTGGTGATCAACTTCTGGGGCACATGGTGCGGCCCGTGCCGTGCCGAATTGCCCGACATCGTGAAGATTCGCGATGAGATGGTTGATCATGGGGTTGAGGTAATCGGCCTTAACGTGGGCGAATCCGGGCGCCCTGGGGTTACCCCCGAAAACCACGTGGCGCAATTCGCCAAGCAGAACAACATCCACTATCCGCTGATTCTCGCCAGCGATGAGGTGATCGCCGCCTATGGTGGTATCGAGGGCGTTCCCACCACGTTCGTTATCAACGGGAAGGGCGAGATTGTGGAGAAGATGGTTGGCGCACGGCCGGAGCAAGTGTTCCGCGACGCCATCAAGAAAGCAATGTAAACAGGAACGTGACGGGCGCGATGCGCCGTGCCGATGCCGAAGGAGTGATCCGCGAGTGTTGGCACGCTGTATCGCGCCCTTGCGTTTTTTGACCCAGTGCCGGTTTCAACCCTGCTATCACGCATATCCCTTTTCAAGCCCCACACATGCAGCCGCTTTCAAAGGCACGCCAGAAATTTGTGCGATCGTTGCACCGGGGCAAGGGACGGCGCCAGGCCGGGGCGTATCTGGTGGAAGGGATGCGTGCTGTAAGCGAGATGGCGCACGCGCCGGGGGCTCCGTTGTTCGTGTTCGGAACCGCCGACCGCCTGGAAGCCCTTGGCGATACCTTTGCCGGTGTGGAGCGATTTGTGGTTGAAGCCGGCGAGGATTTGTTCGCCACCGAACACGCGCAGGGGATTGGATGTGTTGTGGAGATGCCGCCCCCCGCTGTGCTGGAGCAGGCGGCGCACGGGGCCTGGCCGTTGCTGTATCTGGATCGCATAGCCGACCCGGGCAATCTGGGCACCATCCTGCGCACGGCCAACTGGTTTGGCGTGCGTGCAATGCTGCTTGGCCCTGGTTGTGCCGACCCCTACAGCCCGAAGGCGGTGCGCGCCACCATGGGAGCGTTGCCGCGACTGACGCTTGTGCCGGATGTGCAGGTTGATCAACTGGTCCGGTTTGCCTCGGATACGGCGGTGCCGATCATCGCGCTGGATGCCGGGGGATACGAGCAGCTTGGCATTGCCGAGCTTGGCCCGCGCGCCGTGTACGCTGTTGGCAGCGAGGCACACGGTCTGCACCCCCACCTGCGCGCCGCGGCCAGGCTGCTGGCGATCGCCGGCGGCGGCGAGGGCGAATCCCTGAACGCGGCGGCGGCGGCATCCATTCTGCTGTACGAGATCGCGCGCCTTGGGGCTATCGAATTGCCGTAAGCCTGCCCTGGCGATCCAGGGTGAACGCGTTTGCCCCGCCCAAATCCAGATCGTGCCCGCTGTCGCTATCCACGAATCGAAACGTCAACAGACCGTCCTCGAACGAGAACAGCGTGAATCCCGCGGCGCTTTCGCCACGATGTTCGGCATCGTTCAGCGGATGTGTGTATTCGCGGGGTGGGTTTGCGGTTTTCACACGGCCACGTTTTGCGCCAGCCCCCGACACGATAAACACCTTGGGCGCGTTTGCCCCATTGCGGTCCGGGTAGTTGAGCACCTGCAGGCTGTGATCGTGCCCCGCCACCAACGCCTGCACCTTGGCTCCGGAGCGCTCGATTACCCCGAATAACGCCGCCGTGTATGCCCGATAGCGCTTGGTGCAGTTATCCTGATTGCTGATCAGCTCCTCCACGTACTTCATCGGATCCTGACCTTCCTCGTAGCAGTTCCCAAGGTAGCCAACGCGCCGTTTGTCGGACATCCACAGGCGGTATCCGCCGTGTTCGCCCACGCTGTACGGCGAGTGGTGCGCCATGATCAACCGCCAGGCCACCCCGCGCGCTCCGGCGGATGCGCGCAACATCCGCTCCAGGCTGTCGAGAACCGGCTTCCAGCGCTTGGTCTCCTGGGTAAGCAGCAACGCGGAATCGAACAGAATGATATCCACCGAATCAGTGGAACCCTCGGCAACCGCCCGGCGGATACATGCCGGATAGTGGTAGTGGTAGGTCCATTCCGGGATCTGCGCTTCGTATGCGTTTCCCTGATCGCAACTGCCGTACGGTACCTTCACGACCGTGCCACAATAGTAATCGTGATTGCCGGCCACCGCGTGCACATTGGCCCGGCCCAGGCGCGCCATCAGCGGGCGATGCGGGCCCAGCACCTGATCGATCAATTCCGTGCGCTTCGCCTGCTCGTCGTGATTCAGGCCGTTCGGGTAGAAGTTGTCGCCCAGGAACACCAACAGCCCGAGGGGCCTGGAGTTGGCGGCAAGATCGTCCGCGCGCGCCACCATCCAACGGGCGTTGTCGGCAAGCTCCGGGCCGGCCTCGCCTGCGTCGCCGATTACCATGAAACTGAACGGGCGCGGTTGCGGCGGCGCCAAAGTAACATTCGGCTGTGCCGTGGCAAGCCCGATCCATGCAAGCAGCGTTGTGGCAATGGTCACGATCATCGATACCACTTCAAAAATTGATACTTTGGCGCCGTTGGTTCGTTTTCGTCCGCGGCATTGGTTGTGGGGCCGCATGGCCCCGGCCTGAGCGGCGACGGGAACTTATCATTATCCACGATAATCGGGAACCGATCTGCCCGATCCTGTCACTAAGCCTGCGTATCGCTTCCGAAGTTGACAGACGCATGACGCACTTAAGCGACGAAGAACTTATCCGGGCAACGCTCGGAGCAGACCAATCGGCGTTTGCCGAGCTTGTGCGTCGGTATCAACGGCGCGTCGCGATTACCGTGCGGAGTGTGATCGGCGACGCCTCGGCCGATGATTTGGCCGACATCGCGCAGGACATCTTCCTGCTTGTGTACAAGTCGCTCGGCTCGTTTCGGGGTGATTCGCAGTTCGGGACGTATCTCACACGGATCGCGTTGCGGCACTGTTATCGCGAGTCGAAGCGCAGGCGCAGGCGAGGGCAGACGTTCTTCAGCTTCAATTCCGGTGCGCATGGCGACGACCGCCCTCCGGATGAACGGTTCGACAGCGGCGCCCGTACCGATCGCGGGATGATCGCCGAGGAGCGGAAGATGGAGGTGGTGCGCGCGTTGGGCGCCCTGCCTGAGGAGTTCAGAACGGTGCTGGTGCTGAGGATTGTGGAGGAGTTGTCGGTGGAGGAGGTTGCCGAGATGCTGGGCATTTCCACCGGGACGGTGAAGTCGAGGTTGTTCCGCGCGAAGGATCGAATGCGCGAGATGCTGGCGGGCCAGGATCTGGAATTCCAGCTTGATGCGGCCGACTGAGCCGGCAATTGCCGGTGTTGTTACGATGTTACGCGATTCCAAGGGGAGCAGATCATGCTTGATAAGTCGATAGAAAATATTCTCAAGAACACGTTTCCGCCGGAGCTTCCGTACGGATTTGCCGAACGTGTGGCGCGCAATGCGATGCAGGGACGTGGGCGGGTCAGCATATGGGATATCCTGCTTGGGGTAACGCCCCGGGTGAGCCTTGCGTTCGGTGCGGCCGCCGCGATTCTGCTGGCGGTTGGGCTTACAGGCGACGGGCCGAGCCTTCTGGATGCGGTTTCCAACTACGATGCGTATAGCACTATTATCACGCTACCGTAATGAGCAATCGAATCAAAGCCATACTTGGCCTTGTTGGCGTGTTCCTGGTGGGGGGGCTGTGCGGCGCGTTGGTGGTTGGCATCGTGCAACGTGACCGTGCCCGCGAGACACAGGAGCTGCGCGATCGTGATGGGTTCGTGGGCTATTTCACCCGCCGGCTGGAGCTTACCGAGGCGCAGCGTGATTCGCTGCGCGACGAGCTGGAGGCCACCTACCACCAGATCGCGGCGCTTCGGGCTACCGTAAGCGATCAGTATAACCAGGCGCTGGATTCGCTGCGCAAGCGCATCTACCCGCAACTGAACCCCGAGCAGCGCACGCTGTTCGCCGGCGAGGAGGCAAAGTTCCGGCGATTGATGCCGCGCGAGGCCGCGCCGAAAATGGCCGCGGCGCCTGCAACGCGCCTACCTGCCGCCACCGGGCCGATATCACAGCATCCGCCGGATGTGGCGTCGGTGCATGATTCCGGCCATGCGCCGGCGCAGTTGCGTGCCGATCGCGGTGCGACGCTGCAACCGGCGCAACCACCCCCGGCCGCGGCGACGGCCAGGGCCGATACGGCAACCGCGCCCGCGACGCAGCCGGATAACAGCGCCACGCTTGCCGAGCCGAAGAACGACCCTGCCGAGGATCTGGGCGTACGCAGCGACGCCGGCGTACGCAAGCTGTTGCAGGAACTGAATCTTACCGGCGATCAGTTGCAGCGCCTTGCGGCCATCCGTGAGGATTTCCGGGACCGTGTTCGCGAGCTGCGCAAGATGCCCGATAAGTTGACCGCGGTCCGGCTGTTCCGCGAGTCCAATCGTGATCGCAAGAGGAAGGCGTTCGGGGTGCTGGATGCAACACAGCGGCAGAAGGTGCTGGACTACCTGAAGGCCAGGCGTGATGCGCGCAAGGCCGACGCCGAAGGGGGATGAAACCCCGACAACAGCAGCAATGATTGATAATGGTAATACGGCCGTGGCTTGCTTCCACGGCCGTGTTTTTTTGGGGTTAGAGGCGGCTTCCAGCCCCCCCCCGCAAACCATTACAAATACACCACAAAGGG
>CBHYLN010000161.1:0-11041 GCA_966128725.1 uncultured bacterium
GGACTACGAGGTAGCGGAGCCGGCCGAGCCGACGTTCAGCGAACCGGCCAACTAAACAACCGCGGGAACCCGACCCGTACAACCCGCGACGACGTATTCGGGCGGAGGTTCACTCCGCCCGAACGTCGGCTCCTGTCGGAGCCGTTCGAGCGTCGCCAACGGGAAGTGCATGTGGAAAACCCCCACGGCCCGAATACACCACGAACACGCCATGCGTTCGCTTTCCGCGAAGGATATCGTCGGGGTCTGGGAGCTCTGCGAGCACCAGGCCCCGATTGCTCGGGCGCTTGCAATCATCCAGGCGGCGTTCCCTGCCATGCCCGCCGGCGACATAGCCCGGCTCAGCGTTGGCCGGCGCGATCTGTTGCTGTTGATGATCAGGCGCGCGATGCTCGGCACGACGTTCGAGTCGGTTGCCGAATGCCCGAAGTGTACCGAACGGCTGGAGTTCACGCTGAACGCGGCCGACTTGGAGATTGGCTCGCTGGAGCCCGCGGCGCACGAATACGAGCTGGCATTTGAACAGTATCGCGTGCGTTATCGCTTGCTCGACAGCTACGATATCATCGACGCCGGTGCCTGCGCCTCGATCGAGGAGGCTCGCGCGCTGCTGGTTGACTCCGCCGTGCTGGACGCGACCGTTGCCGAGCGCTCGGTGCGTCCGGATCAGCTCCCGGCCGACGTTGTGGCGCGCCGGGGGGTGGCGATTCCCGAACACGACCCGCAGGCTGAGTTGCTGTTGAATCTCGATTGCCCGGCGTGTGGCCATGGATGGCAGGTGCTGTTCGATGTCGCGACGTTCTTCTGGGACGAGCTGCGAGCTACCGCCGTGGAGGTACTGCGCGATGTGCATTTCATCGCAAGCAAATATGGATGGAGCGAGGATGCAATCCTTTCGATGAGCCCCATGAAGCGCAAGCTCTATCTGGAGATGTAGACCATGACGGATTTCTTTTCGCGACTCGCCGCGCGCGCCATTACAAGCGCTTCACTGCCGCGAGCGGTCGCGCATGGCGGCGCCGGTCCGATCCCGGAGTTCCCCTCCGAGTTCCCGCTCAGTCCGGGAGTGGACACTGGCATGCCGTTGGAGTTCGAAGGGAGCCCGGTTCCGAGCCCAGGCGAGCGGCGCTCGACGTTACCGGACCCTTCGGCTCCACATTCTTCATTCCCTGGCGACCAGCTCGATGATGTGCCGACGCCCGGGCGCCCTGCCGCGCCCATCGTTGGCACATCGATGCGCGATGAAGCCGCGGAAACATCGGCCAGTTCCGAAACGCGCCTTCGCCGCGCGGATGCCGGCCCGGGTTCAGGTACCGATATGCCGGACTTTGAAACCGTGTTGGATGGACAAACGCCGGCTGGCCAGGTGCGTCCGGTCCTTGCCGATGCCATACCTGTGAATGGTATCACGGACGAGGATGCCGGCACCGCCTTGCCAGCCGCGCGTGCCGATGAACCCATGAAGCGCCTGCCGGATGAGCACGCAAGCCCTACACCGACGACCGTATTGTCGGGCGGCACGACGGTTCCTGGCGCAGTGGATGCTTCCAGGGATGTAGACGCTGGCGAGCCCGGCGGCGGTATCTCTTTTGTGCGGCGATTCTTCCGCCGGGTGTTCACCGGCGGGCCGGCACGTGAGCCGGATATCGCTGCGGGGGATGCTGCTTCCGGTGATGCTCCTTCAGCCGAACGTGCCATCGTCGGAACGGAAACACCCAACGATCGCCAGCCCACGTTGGCGCGTGTGCTGCCACGCGCTGGTGAACCTCGCGATGACGTTCGTGATGAAGTTCGCGAGGACGAACCTGTATCCGATGCCAGCGAGCCGGTTTCGCTACCGGACGATCGCAGTTCGATGGCTTCGCCGGCTGTCAGCCAAAGCCAGGGGCCACGGGCTGTGCAGCCCGAGCCGGGCGCCGTACCCGAACGTGGCGGCGTTGTTCGCAGGTTGCGTTCGGCAGTGCAGGCAATCATCCGTCCGGCACGAACGGCCGTGTCGCCACGATCGGACACGGCCACCGCGGAAGTGCCGGATGAAAGCAACGGCAATGAGGGCTACAACGCGAGATCGGCCGAAGCAGCCCGGCGTCGTAGCCCCTCGGCCGTTGCGCAATCGGTTGTGGAGGCCGCGTCGCGTGCGGCGGAGGTCGCCACCGAGCAGGTGATCTCGGCCATGCGCAATCCTGGTTCTGTGCCGCCGCGTTCCGCAGCCCCACCGGAGACATCGCGTATGGTTGACGCGCGGGGCACCGCGGCGCCCACGGACAGGGACGCAACGGCGGGCAGGCCGGATTCGCCCACCGCCACTGCTACCGCCGCGTCGGGCGCGGGCAACGTGCCGCGATCGATGGGGCCAACCCGGCGCAGCGATGGCACGGACTCGGCGCCGGACAATGGCCGTGCGCCGCGCCGGTCACAGGCAGCCCGCAGCGACGCCGCGGCGCCCGGCCCAAAGGCACGATCCGCGGGGCACGAGTTGCAGCCGCCGCAAGCCGGGTCCGACAATCTGGCGCCGGCCAGGGCCCATCAGGTTCGGCAGGCCGAGGCGGTACATGAAGCGCGGAGAGCTGCCGAGAGCACACCGGCCGTGAAAATTTCAATCGGACGCATCGAGGTGCGAGCGCCCGAATCCACAACGCCACCACAGCACAGGCAACGAACGGCTCCGCAACCGAGCGGACCCAAGCTCACACTGAGCGAGTACCTGAAACAACGAAATCGGGGAGATCAATGAGCAATTTTCTCTCGGTTGCCTCAGTGACGGCAACCCTTGCCAATATTATTCAGGAAGGGATTGTTGGGCACGGGATGAGCGCCACCGTCTCGCACGTGCGGCCCGACGGCGCCGGTGGCACAACGCCTAGCACCGGTGTCAACGTCTACCTCTATCAGGTAACCACCAACGCTGCGTGGCGCAATGTGGATCTCCCCACACGCAACTCCAGCGGTCGGCTGATACAGCGCCCGAAAGTCGCGCTCGATCTCCATTACCTGCTCTCGTTCTACGGAAGCGAGGCGAACCTGGAAACCCAGCGTTTGCTGGGGCTTGTTTCGAGTGCGCTGCATGCGCAGCCGGTGCTCGCACGCGAGAAAATCCGTGCCGTGCTTAAGCCTGCGGATCCGGAGGATAGCTCGTATCCATACCTGCTTGATACCGATCTGGATTCGGAAGTGGAACTCGTGAAGTTCACGCAGTTGCCGCTTTCGCTGGAGGAGCTGTCGAAACTGTGGTCGGTGTTCTTCCAAACGCAGTACACATTGTCGGTGGCGTATCAGGCAACCGTGGTGCTGATCGACAGCGACATCGCCCCGATTGCAACGCTGCCTGTACGCGAGACACGTTTCTATACCCTTCCGTATGATCGGATCATCGTTGAGTCGATTCTCAACTACGCGGACGTCACCGCGCCAATCGTATCCGATGACACAATCCTCATCAAGGGAAGCGCATTCCCAGGCGAGAACGTGAAGGTCCGCATCGGGAACTCGTTGGTGACGCCCACCATCCTTACCGATCGCGAGCTGACGCTTGACCTGGCCGATGTGCCCACCGATTCCCTGCGTCCCGGCGTGCAGGGCCTGCAGGTGATCAAGCAGTTGCCGATGGGCATCGCGCAAACCACCGGCGGAAGCCCGCTGGCGCATACGGCGCTCGAATCCAATGTGGCAGCCTTTGTCCTACGGCCCACAATCGTTGGGGATCCTGATGTGGATACCACCGACGGGGCTACAACATTCACCGTGACCGTTTCCCCCACCGTTGGCGCATCGCAGCGCGCCGTGCTGTATCTGAACCAGACCAGCGCGCCCGGCACCGCGGCGTATACACTCACGGCCACTCCGCGCAGCGAGGACGGCACCACGCTAGAGTTTGTCATGAATGATCTGGACCTGGGAACGTATCTGATTCGTGTTCAGATCGATGGCGCCGAGAGCCTGCTGACGCTGGATTCGGACGGCAAGTATGATGGGCCTACGGTGGAGATTGTATAGGGGCAATGTAGCGCACAAGGACTGTCAGGTGAGAGCTCTGCAATTGTCGTGGCGTGATAGTAGATAGCAGGTTTTTTATCACGATGTAGGTGTACAATGCGATTACATGCTGATAAGTCGGAGTCGCAGCCTAAGGCGGGCGCAGGAAGTGTAGCCCGGAGCCATGTGCAGATTCCGCAACACAGGGGGGCACTTGGTACCGGCGATGCGTGGGGTGTTGCGCGAACCAATGCCGAAGGAGTGATGCCTACAAGCACCTGGCTTCCCGCGAATTATGTATCGCGTCCGCAGCCACCGGTTTCGTTCCCTCATCTACAGGCAAAGTTGCGTATCAATGCGCCCAACGATCGGTACGAACAGGAAGCTGATCGTGTTGCTGATGCAGTAGTACATAACGGTCCGATAGCAACAAATGCACCAGGGACGGTTGTGTCGAATCCAGCAACACGGCGTGAACCGGTCGTTAGTGCAATTTCGGCATTGGGCGGTGGATCTTCCTTACAGCGCGAGTGCTCCGATTGTGAGACGGAGCACGAAGGTAAGGCAACATTGCAGATGAAGGCGGCGTCGAGCAACGGATCGGACTCTGATAACAGTGTTGGGGCCAACGATGGGACCGCATCAAACGGTGTTCCTTCAACCGTTGCGCATGCGTTTACAGGAGCTGGTGCCGCGTTGGATAGGGCGACACGTGGCAGGATGGAAAGGGCAATCGGTGCTGACTTTGGCGGCGTGCGAGTGCATACTGATGGTGATGCCGCCAGAGCCAATGAACAGCTTGGAGCCCGTGCATTTACCCACGGCCGCGACATCTATTTCGGCGCCGGTGAGTATGCACCTGTCACCCGTGCCGGTAGCCATTTGTTGGCGCACGAACTTGTGCATACGATACAGCAGGGAAGTGAGCCTTCCGGCTTAGTGCAGCGGCAAACGGGTGGTACTCCCAAGAACGACGGGATTATTCCCGGTGAACCTGCAAAGAAGCCCGAGACGACCACATCGCAGACCGACCAACACGGTACCGTCCAGACTTCCACGGGCAGTGATGAGCCAAACCCGGACTACATCTACGTTGAGGTGACGATTGTTGTTAATGACGAGGAGCACCCGGATGTGTTTGGGCAGCACATCCTCATGTCCGAGTTCAATATCTCTCAGACGGAAGCCGCGAAGATTTTCTTCAAAGGTACTGGTGGGGTCTGGTGGAAGGATGCCGGCTGGACCGGGCCGGCCAAGGGAAAGGCCGGAAGCCATTTTCAGGTCGGTATCCCTGTCGACTTCTATTTCACGATGTATGACCCTGCCCACAAGCTCGGAAAGCGAACCGGCACTGGTGGCCGCGCTGATGCGGAGGGGCGCCACAAAGATGTATACACAAATCTCCCGCCTGATGAACGTGCGAAGGTTGACCGTGAGGCGCGCCGTAAAGCCGACCAGTTGGCCGAGCGCAACCCTGTTGCCAAAAATGGCGAACGAATGTCCGCGCGAACAAGGAAGCGAGTTGAAGATGAGTTCCGCGACGAACTGCTAATTGACCGAGAAGTGCGCCGTGTATTGGAGAGTTTCCCACCTGAATTTAAAGGGACGCGCGAACGGTACCTTGCCCTGAAGGTTCGCGATGTTGCGCAGCTTAAGCGCATTGCTATGCATCTGAGCGCAATGACACCACAGGATCGTAAGCTGTTTGTGCAATACGCGGAGCACCTGACCAGCGATCCAACTGAGTTCGAGCATGCGCTCCGGAAATTCTCCGAGATGCGTGCCAAGCTATCCGAACTGGCAACGCAGGCCGGTTCACCGAAGGGGGTGGCCGGAGATCCACAAGCCGCAACCCAAGCGGTAAAGGAGCCTGGTCAATCAACCGAGCCGTCGGTTGACCAGGAAATGGATCAGATACTGAAGGAGGAAGAAAAGTCGATCGGAGGGCAGGGCGATCCGGGGGATCTGCGCCGTGTGCGCGATCGGATGTCCGCGAAAGTACTTGAACATCAGCTTAAACATCCAGGGGAGGTTGTTACGGGCTTCGTCGCAAGCGCTGACCCGGTTAAAACCGCCGAAGAGATCACTGAGAACGTGAAGGAAGTGGGCGATGTGAACAAGCCCGGATTGATCCGTGTAGCTGCCGTCGCTGCAATTCTCTCTAAGCTCTCCGGTTGGTTGCTTTCTGTGTTGAGCATTCTTGCATTGATCACCTGGATCGCGATTGGAATAACCTTCCCTTGGCTGACGGTGTTACTCCTCGTGCTTACCGTTGTGATGCTTGCAGCGTCAGCGCTGGAGGCTGAACTTCGTTTGCAGGCGGCTATGCAGGAAACCGACCCGGAGAAACGCAAGGTTCTTCTGAAGCAAAGTGCCGCAGCCCAAGCCAATGTCATCGCTGGTATCGGTTTGATGGTGCTTGGTTTTGTGCTGAAGATGGTTCTGAAGATCGTGATTCCGGAACGCTTGAACGCCACAATGGGCAAACTGATGAATGTCCATGACCGGCTGTACGGAACGAAGAGTCGATTCGCACGCTTTCGCCAACGGCTCAAGGCGACTGTGGAATCTCCGGCTTCCTCAAACACAAAGTCGAGCGAGCAATCTGCGCGAACCAAGCAAGCCGCGGAGCAGGAGGCGAACAATACACTCTTGGGTGGGTGGAAGAAGTCACAGCAGGATGTGGCCCAGTGGATCGAAAGCGAACGTCTTGAAATCAAGAAACGCGCAGAGGGAGTGAAGGCGGAGCTGGATGGCAAGCTCGATCATGTAAAGGGGCTATCCGATGAGCAGTTCCGGGATGTTTTAACCGGGACGTCCAAGGATCAGACGGTAACGGACCTTTTGGGCCTTGATAATGCAACATCGGAGAATGTGGCGCAGCTTCGCGCAACCATTGCCAACATCGGCGATCCCGATCTGCAGGTGAAGGTTGCCGGCAACGTTCGATCGGCCGTTGTTGAAGCTCTGGAAAAGTCAAAAGCTGTGGTGAATAAGCACGCTGATGTTGTGGACAGCGAGTTGGGGACGTTCCGTGACAATCTACGGGCCGCGACGAACAACGAAGAGTTTCACGCAGCGCTTTCCGATGGCTTGGAGCGTGCCGACCGTGTGTATGCCAGTGCTCAAAGCGCGGGGAACGATGTCAAGGCGCGCTTCGAGGTAATTGCCGGGGAGAAGGGGTTGGGGGGTGCGGATGATGCAACTGGTGTGCAAGGGAGCATTCCGAGCGAGCCGTTGAGATCGGGCGGAGCCGCCGAAAATTGGAAACAGTCCGGATACGAAGGCATTGTCGAGCCAGAAGTGGTGATTGAGAATGGCGAATCGCGTCTAGATTATGCAAGGAGAAAGAAGGCCAGGGCCACACGTATGCGGGAGCGAGCTGAGTATGTCAACGAGCTCGAGAAATATATTCGCGAACCTTATTTCGAAGGCGAAATCCCATCTGACTTTATGAGCTGGTGGAATAACGCAACTGATCGGATGAAGCGATTAGCACTTGATGCGGATCATGCCTTTCGTGTTACTAGGAACTCAATTGGTGAGGCAATGGTCATGTTGGAAGCTGAGAGCTCAGGGGTTGTTCGAGGTCCCGTCCGCCGCCCTCTGGCGGCAGGAGAAGGCGAATTTATTGATGTCGAAGGTACCAACTGGGATATAAAAGGTTCTCAGGTGGATGTGGAAGGTGTCGCAAGCCAGCTAATAAGTAAACGCAACGTGCTGATCGATAACCAGGGATTAACAAGCAGCGGCGCGAAGGGCATGACAAAGGCGCAATTTGATCAATTGCTCTCGGATGTGCAGAAGCGTTTGAGTAGCCAGAAGTTTGCTGAGGCCGCTCAGCTTGTCGAAACAAAGATAAAGGTGATTCCACCTTTTGGAGGCAACTAGCTGTCTGTTAGTTTCTGGAGTCAATGCGCTGTTTGCTTGGTTCGTGCTACCTTGCGAAGAAAAACGGTCTTAACAACAAAGTCATGGATCAACTGCAGTTGAATCAGATGCTCGAGGCGGTGGAAAAGTCCTTGGTGCAAGGTGAAGCGCTACCTGACCCCTTGATCATCGAAAACGCCGTGCTTGAAGGCGCCGATTTCTCGGGTCGCACGTTGCGGAACCTTGTTCTCCAAAACGTACGATTCCCTGGTGCCAATTGCAGCGGAACACGGTTCGAGAATGCACGACTGACGGATGTTGACTTGTCCGGGGCGGATCTGACGGGTGCAATGTTCCTCAATAGCAGTCTGGAACGAGTTGATCTCTCCAATGCTCGCCTTGTTGGGGCGGATCTTGGCGCTTCAACAATCGAGGGCGGATCGCTGAAGCACTGTATTGCCGACGGTATCAGGATCGTGCGTACGGCCCTTCGAAACGTTGATATTGCCGGCAGCTCATTTGTGAACGGTGATGTCGTCAAGTCCGAGTGGACAGGTTGCCGTGTTGATGCGGCGAATTTTCAGAGCACGAATGCCGTGCGAGCCAGATTCGATGGGTGCTCCATGGTGGCATCATCATGGAACGGTGCCATGCTCGCGGGCGCCGAGTTCTCAGGCTGTGAATTGAGTGGGAGCGCGTTTTCGGGTGCTGATTTGCGAGGTGTTGCCATCACAAACTCAGATGTTACCGATGTCACTGGGCCGGTGCTCTCAACCGCTGCTCTTCGTGTTGCCGGATTGCGTATTGCTGCCAAACCGATGTTGGAGCCGGCGGTTGTGGGAAACTCTCGCACGATACTGGAGCAAATGTTGGATAGTCCCGTGCTTGGTTGGCTGGAACATGATACTGATGTGTTGACTGCATACCACGCTGCGATTTTCATGCTTGGTGCGGATGCGGCAACGTTGTCGGGGTCCGAGGTGATGAGCCGTGTTGCCGGTTCGGCCGCCGATGTGCGAGAGGGCGAGGACGATTGGTGGGCGTTGCAGTGGGCGGGTCTGCATGCTGTCGCACGGTTGGGAAGTCTCGACGGGGTTCGGCTCCTTGCGATACTGGTCCGGGAAGAAGAATTCCTGGAACGTTATGTCGTCCCGTTGATGGAGCTGTTGGACGCCGAAACGTGCTCAATTGCCGATGATCCCCGGCGCGAAATGTATGAAGTGTTCGGTACGATCTGTACCATCTTGGCCTCGCCATTTGCCTGCTTCGTGGCCGAGCCGGAGCAGATGGATACCAGGGCCCTTGGTTCGTTGATGCGCCGTGCGATCACCGGACGTATGGAGGATGTCTTGTCGGCCAAGGTGGGCATGGTGTACCTCAGCTCCACGGATGCTCGTGAGCGATCGATGATCGCTGACGATGCATTGCGCGATCGGATGACACTGCCGAACGGCCATATTGTGTTCCGCCATACCGGGGCCATGCGCATGTAGACCGTGTCGGGAATCATGTCCGGGCGGTCGAGAGGTCCTGCTCGCCGCCCGGTCGGCCGAGATATCGTCCGAGTGCCCGGCGTATCGAGAACACGGCATGCGGCTTGGGCACAATCGACTATCCAGCCGGCATGCAGGACGCTGCCCGCGGAACGTCCACGATTCATGCGCGGGAAGGTCCCGTTGTACCGGCCGCGTGCGCCGGCGTTGATCACCACATCTCGAAACGTATCCTGATCCATGGCTTTGACTTCGGCGGAGGTCCTGTCGGCAATTGATGCCGCGTTCGGCGACATGGATTACCCCGGTGACGACATGATCGTGATGGAGCATTCGGGCATGCAGGAGGAGCACGCCGGTGTCCTGCTGAAATTGCGTGGCCGTCACTGGCGCGATCTTACCTATGCCATGCTGGACGAACTGCGCCTGGCGCCCTCGGTGTTGGCGCCGGCCGGGTACCGATTCTATCTGCCGGCATTCATGCGTATTGCCGTTGCCGAGTTCCGGCGCGCCGATGTGATCCCAGATGTGATCGTACGCACGCTTACACCACCGCGTCCGGAACAACGCGCGACTTGTGCCGATCCGGATGAAGCCGATCCGAACACAGACGCGGCCGGCGCACATGTTGCCGGGGATGTGCCCGGGCAGAATGACGAATGGGAACGGTTCGTGCGCGCGGTGCTCGGCCTTCGCGGGGACAGCGTCGCGAGCCGCGTGTTCGAGGAGCGGATGACGGGCCTTGAACGCGACCAGAGAAACGCAATCCGGCTATTCCTGGAGCATATGCGCGATGCCCACGGCGACGAATTTGTCGATCGTGATCCCGAGATAGCGTTGGAGCGTTACTGGGGCTGACGTGTGCCCGTGCAAACACGGCCATGCCGAACGATAGCGGCCTGCCCGCGCTGCATGCGGCTGCGTTCGGCGGCCAACGTGATCAACCACCATCACCGTACATCCGGGGTTTCCACCATGACAAGCGAACCAACCATTATCTGCTCCGGGACCGCCGTGGTGCTGCACTGGGCGGCATCGCTCGATGAGGTTGCTGCCTCGGAACTGAGCGCCAGTGCCGTGCTTCTGTGGTTGCTGGATCGTTCGTTCGATCGATCGGCGTTCGGCGCATTGCTTGCGGAACTCCTGGATGACGGTCCGTCCGAACTGATGCTGACCGCGCCCGACCCCGATGAGCTTGTGATGGCGATGTTCGCGCTCATAACCGAGCAAGGTCTGAACCCCTCGGCGCCGATACAGGTGCTGAGCGGGCTCGACGTGGCTTCAACGGTCGATGAATTTCTGGAACGTGTGAAGGACGGGAGCCGGCCCGATGCCGATAGCGCCCTCGCGCGTGCAACGATCGTTCTCGTTGGCCCAAGCACATATGCCTCGGACATTGCCGCGATCGTTCGCTCACGTGCCAACTGATCGAGCCTGGAAATGCCGCGGCCCGCGAGCATCGCGTCACCGGGCTTCATCACCATCATCGAGCAACCGACAATGACGACCTGGTACCAGGCAAATCTTACCTACCTGCGGCTTGCCCTTGCGTGGCTGGGGCAGGAACTGCATACACGCCTGCCCGGCACGGGCGCCTCCGTGCTGTTCGATCCAGCCGAAGGGGATGCTGCGGCGATTGGTGCAAGGATGGCGGCTGTGCGATCGGCAATGGCGCACCCGCCGGCGTTGGAGCAGCTTGGCACCAT
>CBHYLN010000162.1:0-10915 GCA_966128725.1 uncultured bacterium
GATCAACGCGGCGGCGATGTCGTCATCCTCGGCATTGCCGCCAGCGTCAAAGGCACGCAGAGCCAACAGCCGGCAACCCGGCGCGGCGCCCGCAATACCTATACCATTCCCCGCCCGCGCGGCAACCACACCCGCCACGTTTGTCCCGTGGCCGAACTCGTCGAACGGAATCGGGTCGCGCCCGCTCCAGTCGCCCGCGTTCTGCACGGTCTGGTCCACGAAGTCGTAGCCGATAACGTCATCGGCCAGGCCATTGCCATCCTGATCCACGCCGTCGATATCGCCGGCAACGCCGTTGCGCTGCTCCGTGGAAGGCCAGGCATCGAACCGTCCGTTGTGATTGCGATCCTCGGCGGCATTCACGGCCACGGCCGCCGCCAAATCCGGATGGCCCCAATCGATGCCGGTATCCAGAATGCCCACCAGCACCGCACTGTCGCCGCGAGTAACGTTCCAGGCGGACTCGGCCTCGATCCGTGCCAGCGCCCATTGCTCGGCGTACAACGAATCGTTCGGCGCGTTATCAACATGATAGCGGTGATTCTCGAAGGCGTCGGCTACCAGCGGATGAGCCCGCAGGTTGGCGATCACGGTCGGCAACCTGCCGCTGCTGAACTGGACAACCATGTAGCGATCGAGCGCCGAGGCGGCAAGGGCGGCATCACCGCCGCGCAGGCTGAACACTGCGCGCGCGCGCGCGTCGCCGCCAACAACGGCGGTCAGCGCCTGTTGCGCGGCCTTGGGCGAAACGCCCGGAACAACACGCACGATCACCGATCCCGGTTGCGCGGTTTGCGCAATCGCAAGGCACGGAAGGAAGAAGCCGAGAAGTATGGCGAGATAATGCCCGCGACAAACGCCGCTTCGATTACCGAAAAGCGCTGCCACGAAGGCCGATGGGATGCAAAGCAGTCGGGAACTCACACGGGCAAAGTAATACACCGGCCCCGATGCCGCGCAAGGGGAAGCGGAATCGCCCACATTTCGTTGCCGCGCACATCAGGGCACCCGGCACAACCGGCGCACGGCGGTGTGGAAACAGCACACGGACATAGTGGGATACAGCGCTTCCCTGCCCACTAGCTCCTGGAACACGCGCCGAATCGATGTAGGGCAGGCCGGACGGGCTCGGATTCTCGAGCGCATTCGGCTGATTGATCTGATACTGCGTGCATTGCCCGCGCTCGACGAACGCCCGGCGTCCGAACAAGCTGGCAGGAACTCGGGGATGAACATCCTCCGCTGCTCCCGCATTCGGCCGCCCGACGGCACAACCAAATGCTGGCGACACTGTGCCACGCGCCTTATGCGGGGGCGCCTGCCCGGCGTCCGCCAGAGGCAATCAACCCTGCAACGCGTACTTCCTCCTGATGCCACAATGCTCGCAGCTCGAAGCAACCGCGCTGCACGCGCTTGTATGCCGCTGCACGGGTGCAGCCAAGCTGCGCGGCAATTTCGTCGGCCGTGTAGCCTTCAACATGCAGTTGCACGGCTTCGGCAAGGTTGCGGGATATCGAATCGAGCAAGGTGTTGTAGGTAAGCAGGTCGTTGAGCCCTTCACCATTTCCGCCGGTGGCAATCGCGGCCAGCTCGATTACGCGGTCACGTTCGGCCCCACCGTAGGTGCCAGCCCAGGCTTGCAGACCAATGGTGCGCGTAAGGCGCCTGAGCGTATGTCCTAATTCGCGCGAGGCCGTTGTATAGATCCACGAATACACGGTACGTTGATTCACCTCGCTCCGAAGGCGCCCACGCTCACAGAGTTTGCAGGCCGCCTCCTGTACGGCGTCGTGAACGATGTCCATCGGGACACCTCGATAACGATGTATCAGTGTACGGCGAACCACCGCACACACCAGATCCAGTGAGGGAGTTCCACAGTATGAAAGGGTGAGCTCCGTACAGTCTGGCTCCGTTGAGTTGGGCATGAAATCTCCTCCGGTTTGATCGTCACGTCGGTGCAGCGCAAAGCGCGGCCCATGGCGACGATCTCGCTGCACGTTTTCCAGTTGTGACTGGGGGATTGCTGTTACGGGGGATAGCCAGTTGCAGTTGGGCACTTTAGAACGGTGGTAAACTAACCTGCCAATGGGGCCTGTTAGAAGTACATCTTTGTGTACCCTGCCTATTTAGGATGGCCCGGGCCTCATTGTGACAGCCTGTGCCCCATCGGCCGGCCGGCCGACGCCGACACAGGTATGCGTGGCATCACAAACAAATACCGCAGGCCACACCCAGCAGCATTACCCGTATCCCAACATCACACCACGGCGGCCGGGCGCCTGGCAACGGCCACACAGCGCCGCGCGCCGCGAGGAATAAATCGTGACACGATGTCCTGATGTGATGTGATGGCGTGCGTTCCGATGATACACAGGGGATGGCGGTACACCACGCAGATGGGGGACAATAAAATCCGGAAACGTTGGGCGGTGTCGTGGGTCAGCGCGGCGTCGGCCAGCCACGGATAATTACGCATAACAAGCGGCCTGCGCGGGGCAGCCAGCTTTCGACAGCCCCGGTATCAGCCGGCACGTACTGGCACGGCCCGGCGCATCGGTATATGGCGTTGCGATCGCAAGGCCTGCCAAGCCCGTTGAACGATGCGCTCCGCGCATCCGCCGTCACGTGCGCTTGCCGCAACGTGCATAAGCGGAACTTCGCGCCCGCGTTCGTTGGGTCAATCCTCCGTGGAGCCGTTGTTGAACGGTCGGCGGACCGGAGGGATTCAACAGGCCGCTAATGCACGTCAACCAGGAATGCCTGGCAATCGCACCCCTTGCTCACCGCGGCCTTCTTCTTGTTCGCCTCCTCCATCGTGGCATACGGCCCTACAATCAGCGCGTAGTTCTTCTTGCCGTCCACGTATTTGGGCAATGGCTGTGCAATCACGTTTTTCGCCTTCAGCTCGGCGGCGCGGGCCTCGGCTTTTGCCCGCGTGGGAAACAGGCCCACCTGCAGAGCAAACCCACGCATCGGCGCATCGGCCGCGGCACCTTCGTTCGCGGTCGGAGCCTTGGCGCTCGTTCCTGTGGTGGGCGGCTTGGTGCCCGTAGCCGGCGCCGTGCCAGCCGGTGCTTTGCCTGCGACAGGTTTGGTGGTGCCCGTTGACGTGGTACCGGAGGTAGATGCCGTTGGCTTTGCCGTGCCGGGCTTGCTGGTTGCCGGCTTTGTGCCGGCTGCGGGCTTGGTGGAAGCGGCGGGCTTGGCCGTGGAATCACGCGTGGCAACCGAAGCGGCGGGCTTCGTGCCGGCGCCGGGCCTGGTCTCCCTGCCTGCGGGCTTGGGCCGCTGTGCCGCCACGTCCGTCCCCTCATCCGCCGAGCGCCACGAGCTTACCCCGGCCAACATCGTTTCGGCGAGCACTACGTAATCGGACTTGGCGTAGTTATCCTTCAGCACCTTGTTCCAGGTGTACGCGGCAAGGGAGTCACGCTTGTCGGTATATCGCGCCACGAGCTGATAGGCGGATTTCTCCGCCCACTCGCTTTCGGGTTCCAGCGCGATCAACTCCTTGTACAGCCCCAGAGCGCGATCGTCCTGCGTCATCTGCGCGCGCACGTACAGCACGGCCGGCACAAACCGCGCGCTCTTCTTCAACGGTTCGATCAGCGCGTAGGCCGTATCCTTCTGTCCGGCCTCGAACAATTGCAGAATGGCCTTGGCCTGATCCTCGGGCGATACCTGCGCACGAAGGGTGCCGGCAGCCAACACAATGGATACAACACCGATGACAAGTTGAATGCAGGATCTGATGTTCATTGACGCATTTGCTGGTTGCACGCACAGGCCCCGCGGATGCAGGAATACGATGGGTAAGAAGATGCTGTAAGGATGACGACTGCCAAACGAGACGGAATCACGATCGGTTAGCGCTCACCATGCACCAGCATGGCAGGCTATTGCTGGGCAAGCAGATCCAATGGCATGTAGGTTGCGCGCCCGTCGGCGCCCACACGCGAGCCGAACAGCGTTGCGGCCGAAACACGGTCGATCGCAACGTTGATGTAATCGCCAACCTGCTCGTCGGAATGCGGGAACACCACGATCTTGTTGGTGTCGGTACGCCCCTTCCAATCGCGGCTGTCGCGCTTGCTGGGACCATCCACCAACACTTCCTCCACCGTTCCCAGATGCCGCTGGTTGTTGCTGGCCGACATCGCGCGCTGCACGTCGATAATCTCGGCCAGGCGGCGCGCCTTCACTTCCTCCGGAACGTCGTCGCCCATGGCCCATGCCTTGGTGTTCTCGCGCGGGGAGTACTTGAACATGTAGGCGCCATCGTATCCAACTCGCCGCATCAGCTCAAGGGTCATCCGATGGTCATCCTCGGTTTCGGTTGGGAAACCGGCGATGATATCGGTGGATAACGAGACGTTCGGGATCACTTCGTGGATGCGGGCGATCCGCTCCAGATAGTGCTCCACCGTATACGTACGGTTCATCAGCCGCAGCACGCGGTTGGAACCCGACTGCACCGGCAGATGGATGTAGTTGCAGATGTTGGGCCATGCCGCCATCGTCTCGATGAGCTTGTCGGACATGTCCTGCGGATGCGAGGTCGTGTAGCGCACCCGCAAGCCGGGATCAACCGCCGCGACGGCCGCCAGCAGATCGGCAAAGTCGTGCTCGCCCGATCGATAGCTATTCACGTTCTGGCCCAGCAACGTTACCTCGCGGAAGTTGTGGCGCGCCAGTTCCTCCACTTCGCGCACAATCGACTCCAGCCCCCTGCTCCGCTCGCGCCCCCGCGTGAACGGAACAACACAGAACGTGCAGAACTTGTCGCAGCCGCGCATCACCGAAAGCCAGGCCGAGACACCCTCGGTACGCAGCGGGGTGATATCGTCGTAGGTTTCCACGCGCGAGAGCTTCACGGCCAGCCCGCGCGAACCATGCAGCGCCTCGTCCACCAGATCCGGCAGGGCACGATACTGGTCAGGCCCAACAACTACATCGACGATCGTACCGCTGTTCAGTAACTCGCGCCGCAGCCGCTCGGCCATGCAGCCAAGCACGCCAACCACCAGGTTCGGGTTTCCTTTCTTGTAGTAGGCGATGTTGGTTAGCCGTCCGTGGATGCGCTGCTCGGCGTTGTCGCGAATGGAGCAGGTGTTCAGGAAGATCACATCGGCGGCGGCGATATCCTCGGTGGGCTGGTATCCGGAGGTGTTCATCACCGAGAGCACGATCTCCGAATCGGCGGCGTTCATCTGGCAGCCGTACGTTTCCACGTACACCTTGCGGACCGGGGCCGGGCCGGCATCAACAATCGGGAGCATCTGAAGTTCTTCGCGCATCGTTCGCACTGGATCGGGCTATGGATTCATCACGGTAAAGGCCCCCGCGCCGCCACATTGCGGCCGGGGCATGGCAACATATCACCACGGTATCAAGCGCACAACCCGCCAGGCAGTGTCGGTCGCGATACACAGCGCTGCCGGCGCCGCACGCCGATCACACCCTGTACATCCGGGCATACAGGCATTGCGTCACCACATGCCTCACGGGGGCATCGGATCATGGCCTGCGATTGCGGCGCTACTTCGGGATTTGCGCGCCATCGGCGTTATTCGGGATCCGCGTCGGAAGCCCCGTTGCTTTCGCCGGCGTGATCGCCGTTCAGCAGGTCGTTTTCGTCGAACTCGATGCGCTCGCGCGGCGGAAGCGACTTCAGCAGCGTGGCAAAGAACCGAGCATTACGTTCCAGATCGGCCGGCGTACCATCGTTGCGGATCACGAAGTCCGCCTGCTCCACCTTCTGTTCGGCGGGGATCTGGGCGGCCTCGCGGCGCGCGATGTCCTGCTCGGTAACGCCGTCGCGTTGCGCTGCACGGCGCAGGCGCGTTTCACGATCGGCGTCAACCACCACGATATAATCGAAACGCCCCTCGCCCCCGCTCTCGAAGATCAGCGCGGCCTCGCAGGCCACCACGCGGTAACCGCTTTCCACCAGCACCTGCGCCCGTACACCCTGCTCGGCAATGGTTCGCGGATGCACCAATGCATTCATCGCGGCCAGGCGCTCCGGATTGCCGAAGATGGCATCGGCGAGATACTCCCGGTTGAGAACACCATCGGCTGCATACGCCTGGTCGCCGAACTCGGCCCGGATGGCGGCCATCAGATCCGGATCGGTTGACATCAGCTCGCGCGCGATCGTATCGGCCCGCAGCACCGGGATGCCGCACTCCTCGAAGATGTCCGCCACGGCCGACTTCCCCGAACCGATTCCGCCGGTGAGCCCTACCAGAATGTAGTCGTTCATAGCATTCGCCCGTTGCTGCATGCGGCGCGCCGATACCGGCCAATGCGCCGAAAAACGAATCAAAATAGCTCGCGGTTCGCCGCCGGCTTGGCGCGGACGGCACGGGCCGAACAAATTATTTCAAGTGCCGGGGGGCTGCGCCTTGTATCGCTGAAGGAACGATGTGTATGTTTGTTGGAACTCCGACCAAATAGGTCGCAGTTATAACTGACGCCGGGGCTCCCCTTCACCGGCTGAATCGCAAATGTGATCCGCACTATGTTCAAGCTCTCGAAAAAAGTAGAGTACGGGCTGATCGCGCTACGTCACCTGGCGATTCTTCCACAGGGGCAATCGGCCACCGCGCGGGAAATCGCCGAGGAGTATCAGATCCCCGCCGAGCTCTGCGCGAAAACCCTTTCGCTGCTGTCGCGTGCCGGCCTGGCGCTTTCAACCGAGGGCGTGCGCGGCGGATATACGCTGGGGCGCGAACCTCAGGAGATTTCGGTGCATGCCGTGGTACAGGCAATCGAGGGTGATCCCAGCCTTACCGAGTGCATGGACGGCACAAACTGCGGCTGCACGATGCACAGCGTCTGCATGATCCGCGATCCGCTACGCCGCCTGCAGGAAAACATCACGCAGGCGTTCTCCCAAATGACACTGGCCGAGATGATCTGGCCAGTGCGGACAACGGACATCGACGTCGTGAACTTCACGGCGCCCGACCCTATCTAACCGGAACCATTCCGAAGCGAACTGAATAATGAAGCTCCCGATCTATCTCGACAACAACGCGACCACCAAGGTTGACCCACGGGTGCTGGAAGCAATGCTCCCGTATTTCTCCGAGGTGTATGGCAACGCGGCCAGTCGTAATCACGAGTTCGGCTGGCAGGCCGAAGCCGGGGTCGAGTCCGCCCGCGAAGTAATCGCGGCCAGCATCGGCGCCGATCCCAAGGAGATCGTGTTCACATCCGGCGCCACCGAATCGGACAATCTCGCCATCAAAGGTGTCGCCGAGATGTATCGCTCCAAGGGCGACCACATCATCACGGTAACCACCGAGCACAAGGCCGTGATTGATACGTGCAAGGCGCTGGAGCGCAACGGTTTCAGTGTAACCTACCTCCCGGTGGACAGCGAAGGCTTCATCGACCTGAACCGCCTGCGCGACGCCATCACCGAACGCACGACGCTGGTATCGGTGATGCACGGTAACAACGAGATCGGCACCATCCAGGATATCGCCGCGATCGGCGCGATCTGCCGCGAACGTGGCGTGCTGCTGCATACCGACGCCACGCAGACCGTTGGCAAGATTCCGTTTAATGTCGACACGCTCAACGTGGACCTGGCATCGTTCACAGCCCACAAGATGTACGGTCCCAAGGGTGTGGGCGCGCTGTATGTGCGCAAGCGCAAGCCCCGTGTTCGCCTGGTGGCGCAGATGGATGGCGGCGGCCACGAGCGCAACATGCGATCCGGCACGCTGAACGTGCCCGGCATTGTCGGGTTCGGCAAGGCACTTGAGATTGCGGTTGCGGAGATGGCACAGGATACCGCACACTCCAGCGGACTGCGCGACCGCCTGTGGACAAGCTTCCAGGGCGTGCTCGACGAGCTGTATATCAATGGGCCGGACCCGCTTACCAATCCGGAGAAGCGTCTTCCAGGCAATCTCAACGTGTCGTTCGCCTTTGTTGAGGGCGAGGCAATGATGATGGGCATCAAGGAAATCGCTGTCTCGTCCGGCTCGGCCTGCACATCGGCCTCGCTGGAGCCCAGCTACGTACTGAAGGCGCTGGGTGTGGGCGAGGACCTGGCGCATACGTCGATCCGATTCGGCATGGGCCGGTTCACGACCAACGAGGAGATCGATTACACGATTGACAAGGTTGTGGCCGCGGTGCAGAAGCTGCGCGATATGTCGCCGCTGTACGAGATGGCCAAGATGGGCATCGATCTCAAATCCGTTGAATGGGCGCATCACTGATCGCCCGAACATAGCGGAAACCGCCGGCACCCCTTGCCGGCATGCAGGAAGAGTGTGCCTGATGCGTCATCAGCAACGGCACGATCGAATGACGATATAACGATACTGAACCATAGTCAGGAGCACAGCAATGGCGTATTCCGAAAAGGTCATCGACCATTATAACAACCCGCGCAACGTTGGAACGCTCGACATTGCCGACGAAACCGTTGGCACGGGCCTGGTGGGCGCACCCGAGTGCGGCGACGTGATGCGGCTTCAGTTGAAGATCAACCCGGCAACCGGTGTGATCGAGGATGCCAAGTTCAAGACGTTCGGCTGCGGTTCGGCAATCGCTTCCTCCAGCTACGCCACGGAGTTGATCAAGGGGCGCACGATTGAGGATGCCGAGAACATCAAGAACACGCAGATCGTGAGCGACCTGAACCTTCCGCCTGTGAAGATCCACTGCTCGGTACTGGCCGAGGATGCGATCAAGGCGGCCATCGCCGACTTCAAGAAGAAGCAGCAGACCAAGGAAGAAGCTGTTTCGACCCCCGCGTAAGGCGCCGAGGAGATCATACACGTCAACACGAGACGACCAGGAGAATAGAGTCATGCAGGATATTGAAATCACCGAGCCGGCGCCAACAACCGTCCCCGCCGGGCCTATCGTGCTTACCGAGAAGGCGGTCAGCGAGGTGAAGAAGATCATGGAAGCCAACAGCATCCCGGAATCATACGGCCTGCGGGTCGGCGTTAAGGGCGGCGGTTGCTCGGGCCTCAGCTACACGCTCGGCTTCGATGCCGAAAAGCGCGACACTGATAAGATTGTCGAGCAGGATGGGGTCCGTATGTTTATCGACGGGAAGAGCCTCTTCTATCTCATGGGCACCGAGCTTGACTTCACCGACGGTCTTAACGGTCGCGGTTTTGTCTTCAACAATCCGCAAGCCACCAAGACATGCGGGTGTGGTTCCAGCTTCGGCGTGTAAAACCACGTGCACCCGGCGCGTTGGTGCCCTTTACGAGTACGGCAAGGCGGAGTGAACGGCATTCCGCCTTTGCCGTCTGTGTGTGTGATGCGGCCACCCGCCGGCACCCGATGTGGGCCGGTTTCATTACCAAACGAGCAACGTTCACTCCAACGCAACCATGGGCGATCTCAACAGGCCGAAACTGAACAACGACCCCGGATTCGATGCCGATCCGAACTATGATGTGCTTGTCGACAAGCTCCACGCCCGCACCGTGGAACGCAAGGTGATCTGGGAGCAGGGCGACGAACCGGATGAATTTGTTTCGTCGCTGCGCGGCAAGGCAACGTTCAACCTTCGCAGGATCAAGGAGAACTACAAATACGTGCTGACGATGCGCAACGAAACCGGCGAGGTGGTGTTCCGCATCTCTCACGATAATCTGGAGGCATCCTCCAGCGAAGCGCTGCTTCGGCTGTATAAACTTGCCGAGCGCATCGCCAAGCAGATCGACGACGAAGTGGACAAGGCCATCGACATGCTGGATGACCTAGGAGACGACGAATAACGCACCCGCGCGATCTCGGAGCCGGGCATGCACAGGCCGCAAGCCAGGCACACACGCCGCGGGCGGGCCGATTCATCCGTATAAAGCTTGAATGACTGATTACTTCGCGTTTCTCGGGGTGCCCCGTTCGCTTACGCTTGCGGCAGGCGCTGTCACCGAGCGGTATTTCGCGCTCAGCCGTGAGTACCATCCGGACTTCCATACCAACGCGGGCGACCACGAGCGCGAGCAGAGCCTGCGGAACTCGAGCACGCTGAACCTTGCCTACACCACGTTGAAGGATCGGTACGAACGGGCACGGCACCTGCTCGATCTGGAGTTGCCCGACCGCTCCGATGCCGACCGCAAACGCATCCCCTCATCGCTGCTGATGGAGGTAATGGAGATGCAGGAAACCATAGCGGAATCCGGTGCCGGTGGCGAGGCGGCGAACGCTCGCCTTGCCGATATACAGCACCGCCTCGAATCGCGTACGGCGGCGCTTGATACGCAGCTCGACGAACTTGGCGCACGGTGGGATGCGGCCGCGAGCAGTAACAATCAGGCCGAGCGCGAACAGGTGCTGCTGGCCCTGAACGAGCTGTTGAATACACGGAGTTATCTGCGAACACTTGTGGCCACCGTGGCCGCCGCACAGCGTGGCGAAACCGGCATTCAACACTGACGGACCATCGTGTAGTGCAGGGCTGTAACGGCCGGGCAACCGGCGTCGCAAGCGGCCCTCTCCTCTCCCCCCCTTTCCGCCTCTGGCACGTTTGAACCAACTCGGATATCATGACCCCATTGCTTCAGATAGATCTTGGCCCCGACCGCAAACGCCACGTTGTGGGCATCGATCTTGGCACCACCAACTCGCTGGTCGCGTTTGTTGATGCCGAGGGCACGCCTCGCGTTATCGACGTCGACGGCGACGGCATCGTCCCGTCGGTTGTTGCGCTGCTTGCCGACGACAACATCGTAGTTGGTCGCCAAGCCAAGGAGCACCTGTTCACCGATACGGACAAGACGATTTATTCGGTGAAGCGGCTGATGGGCAAATCGTATCAGGATCTGCGGAACGAGGCGGGCCATCTCTCCTACCGGCTTGCACCGCGTGCCGAAGGGTTGGTTCGCGTGGAGATTGCCGGGCACGAATACACGCCGAGCGA
>CBHYLN010000163.1:0-10591 GCA_966128725.1 uncultured bacterium
CGCTCAGAACGGAGGGTGCTCGCTTCATCGGCGGCAAGCCAGGACCCCAATTGCGCCGGGAGGGCGATGTCGCTCTGTCACGAGGCAGCGCGCGCCTCGCGCTGAATCTCTATACCGGAGCCATCGCGGCCGAACCGGCCACGCGCAACGCCGAAGGGTGCTCGTGTTGGGCGGCGCCGGTTGCGCGGGTTGCCGGCACGGCGTCGTTGGGGATGGACGATGCCTTTGCCGAAGTCTCCGTGCTTACATGCGCGGGATGTGGCCAGCAGTGGTTGAGATATTACTACGTGGTGGAAGCGTTCAGCCGTTCCGGGCGGTGGTATCTCGGGGCCATCTCATCCGTTCAGCGCGCCGTGCTTACCGCCGCCGATGCCCGCCGCCTGCTTGGCGAAATGGATTGGTATTTTCAGGGCGGTAGTTACTTCAACGGACTGGTTTCCCGCGCATCCGGGCCTATAAGCCTGTATCCCTGATGCCGTTCGTTGGATATGTGATGTGTGGTACGTTCCCTTGGCAACCGGGTTCTCATTGCTGAAATCACCCGTGCGCACTTTCGGGCCACGGCTCCCGTTCTCCCATGATTCCTGCCTGTCAGGCTGCTGAACAACGCCATCAGCGGCGTTGGTCTGCACGCCACCGAGCACGAACGGCCCGGCCGAGGTGCGGAACATGCCGTAGCCGGTACGGCATGTTCCGCCCTGAATGAAATCCGGTATGTGTACCGCCCGTTACCAGCGCACCAAGGTCGTGGCAAGCAGCCGTGTGCCGCTGTGCACCACGCAGAGATACGAACCGGCAGGCAGCGCACCCACTTCCATTATGCCCTGTGCGTCGGCAATGCCATGCAGCACACGCTCGCCGCGCATGTCGTACAACGCCACATCGATATCACCGCCGTTGGTTCCCTCCACGGCAATACGACCTTCGCGTGCCATAGCGCGCACCCATACTCTCGAGGCGGGTTGCGCCGCGTTACCCACGCCGGAGGCGGGCGCCCCCTCGAACGCGCCGATCGAGCGTGCCGTGCGGAACGGCCGGCCGTTGTAATCCAGCACCGGCTCGGTTATCGTAAATCCACGGCCAACCGCCGGCGACGACGCGGGGATCGAGAGGTTATCCGGAGGCGCCGCCAGCAGCGGGTCCGAGCCGATAATCCCGTTCGCTTCGGCCACGGGTAGATTGGGTCCTGGCCACGTTCCGCTGTCGACATTGTACCACAGGTTGCTCGCGAACAGGAACGATGTTGGCCGTGTATTGGGGCCAACGTTCAACGTTGGGTTGGCCGCGACGCTTCCCACAACCACGATGTTGTTCAGGAAGGCATTGTCGCCGCATTGCACGAAGCGTGAATCGGTGGTTTCCTGCAGAATCCTGATTGCCCATTTGCCGGGCAGGTAGAACGTGTTGTTTGCCACCACCGAGTTCACCGTGCCAACAAACGCCACCGGAGCTTCGGCGCCTACAAACACATTGCTGTACACGGCGATGAACGATGACTCGAACGTGGCATCCTGCGGCCGGAAGAATTGCAGCCCGGTGGAGCCGCCGATGTTCAGCGCGCGACCGCCGCCGGCGATGAAGCTGTTGCGCTCGATGATGATGTGGTGCGTGCCACCTTTTGCCTGGATGCAGTTCGAGCCGGCGCGTTCGAACCGGTTGCCGGTGAACTGGCCGAAGTGGCAGCCAACCATGTCGATCATGCTTCCGCCCGGCGAACCGTCGTGGAAGTAACAATCCCGAACGGCGAAACTGTCGATGCCGGAGAGCTTCAACTGATCGTTGTTGCCGGTGGCGTCGATGCCGCGCCACTCGCAGCGCTCGATCACGATGTGGTGCGAGGGTGTGTCGAACGTGCCGGCATCGTCCAGATTAAGCCCGTTGCCGGTTTGTCCCTGTATGATAAATCCGATGATGCGCACGTAGGCCGCATCGGAGAGCTGCCACGCGTTGCCGCCACCCTGCAGGATCACCTCCTGGCCGGGCGCGGCCATGATGGTAATCCATGCATCCGCCCGTCCCTGAAGGTTCGATACCGCCTGCCCGCCGGCATAGGTGCCACCTTGGAACAGAATGGTATCGCCGGGCTGCGCCGCCGCCGCCGCGGGCTGGAGATTCGTGTACGAGCCGCTTGCGCTTACCTCGAGTGTGCGTGCCCCGGCGCCTGTTGTTGCCGTGGCAAACAACGATGCCGTGATAAGAAACAACCGTGTAAAGATGGTGGATCGATTTGTCATGAAGACCTCCGGAGATCGTTGGTAACGGCGGGCGGGCAGCCTGTGATTACAACATGTGGGATGCACTGTGCACCCGGTGCTGGTCCGCTGTGTTCGGCGCAATATCGGGAATCCGGTCCTACGGGCACGCATGCGGCACCGGCGCGGTTGCCGCGCCGGTGGGATGTGTTGCCGCGACTCCGTAGCGACGCCGAAACGGCGTCGCTACGGTTCCGGCATACTGTGACGCCCGAAATGCGAACGGGCCGGGGAATCCGTTGGGAAACACCCGGCCCGTTCCGTTATACGCCGATCCTGCCTTTTAACACGGTGGCAGGCACGGATTCACTCTGAACACGCAGTTCGGTTCGTCGTAGCAGATCGAGGCGCAGCAATTCACCGCGGCCGGATTCACGCTGAAGCACTGCGTGCATCCCGGCGTAGGCGGGGCAACAAACGGATACTGGTTGCCGAACACATCCTGTGCTCCAACCGGAACGAACGCTCCCAACGAGATATTCGTGGTGACGGCTGGGCCGGCCGCGATGGCGAACTTCCGAACGTTGCCCAGGGCATCGTACAGATACATCGTGAACGGGCAGCCGGTGTTGTTGATTACCCGCTGCACAACACAGGGCGATTGCGCGTGCGCCGATGCAGGCGTCAGAAGCAACATCAACGAAAGCAGTGCGGCGGCCAATGCGGTCGCGCCATAAATACGATTGGTCATGATCGTGTCTCCAAGAGAATGGGAATCTGTGTGAGTGATGCCGGGATAGCGTGGCTGGCAATACCCTGCGACGCCATCGATATCCGGCTGATACTGTCGGCTTTGTTGCGGTGTACTACTGCACCCCGCATTGGATGCCGCCGGCCGCTATCGCAGCGTGCTGGCGGCGCCGGCATTGAACATCATGATGTGTGGTACAGGCTATCCGCGATCGGCTGGCTCAGCAGACGATCGGGCATCCGCTGTTGATAGTGAACGTGCATGCGGCCTCGTCGTAGCATACGCTTCCACAGCAGCCGAACCCGGCCGGGGTAAGCGGAATGCAGGGCGTGCAGCCGGGCGATGGAAGGCCCACGAACGGATGGTTGACGCCGTTGGCATCCACAACACCCACCGGGATCGATGTGCCGATTGAAATGCGTGTGACGATCTGAGCGCCCGAGATGGGGTAGCAGACGACCACGCCGGCGGCATCATACAGGCAGAGGTTGAACGAGCAACCCGTTTGGTTGATCACCTGCTGTACGACGCATGGCGATTGTGCAACGGCGGCGGTTGGGGTGGTCATCGACACGATGAGCATGATTGCCGTGGCCAGCGCAGCGGCGCCGATAACGCGAATGTGTGTGTTCATGGTACTGTCTTTTGGTTTGTAGGGCGTAATGGTGCCGGCAATCGAATTGCACGGCCGGAGCGGCGCCAGCATCAGGCTCCGGCCGGTAGGTAACCCAACGGCAACAGCGCCCACGGCGTTGCCGATCGGTAGCGCGCGGCCGGGGTGTTGGCGGTATCGGCCCGCTTGTACGGGGAGCCGCGCGCTGCCATGTCAGGCCGTGTTGCATTGCTCCGCTGTCCGCCTTACGGCAGGCACGGAACCGGGCACGCGTTGATCGTGAACGTGCATGCGCGCTGGTCGTAGCAGACGGTGACGCAGCAGACCACTGCCGGTGCTATCGGTGTGTAGCACGGCGAACATCCCGGTGCTGGAAGCCCGGCAAACGCGTAGTTGAATCCGCCCGCGCTTACCACGCCTACCGGTACAAAGTTGCCCAACACAATAGGTGTTGGGCCGCCGGCCGGGATGGCATAACAATTCACCACGCCCGCTGCGTCGTACAGGCAAAGGTTTATCGGGCATCCCGAGAAGTTGAAGACATTCTGCACCACGCACGGTGATTGCGCGCGAGCCTCCTGTGGCGCCAACGTTGCCGTTGCGGAAAAGAGCATGGTGAACAGAAGCGCGAGCCCAAGGAACGTTCGTCCGTTGATCATTGCCGATCCTCCTGATGATGTAAACGATGCCAATGGATCTGGTGGAGCCCTGTGGGGTGCATGCAAGCGCGGCGATACCGGCCGCGTGATTGCTGGAGTCCGTTCTATAAGAGGGTGGTGTGGGGTGTAATTGGACATCGCCATACGGATTCGCGACCGAATTCCGGTGGTGGTGTTCGGTTGAGGGGCGGGGAGATACGCGGGCGGCGGCGGGATGGGCGCGCGCGTTTCCGCCGTAATCGTGCTCCCAACGCCAGGATTGGTATGTTGCAACACCGCGCCCTGCGGATCATGCGCATCAAATGCAGCGCGTGGGTGTGTGTGGCGCGTCATCAATCAACACTGGTGGGATCAATCACGCAATGGAACATACGTCGTGGCTCTCGGTACTGTGTCTGCACATTCTCCTTGGTTCGGGCGCCGGCCTGTTGATTGCGCCGCCGGCATCGGCCCAATTCCGCACATGGACTTCCGAGAACGTGACGCTCGACGGAAAACCCGGCGCGCTTGCCGGCACATTAGTGGTGCCGTCCGGCACGGGCAAGGTGCCGTTGGTGATCGTCATCGCGGGCTCAGGCCCAACCGACCGCGATGGCAACACGATGGGCGAGCCAACCGGGCCGAACAGTCTGCGCCAGTTGGCCGAGGCGCTGGGCTCGCGGGGCATCGCGGCGCTGCGCTACGACAAGCGCGGCGTAGGCGCCAGCAGCGCCGCGGCCGTGGCGGAGCAGAATCTGCGGTTTGAAATGTATGTCGACGATGCCGCGAACTGGGTTCGCAAATACAGCGGTGATCCCCGGTTCTCCTGTGTGGTGATCATCGGCCACAGCGAGGGATCGCTGGTTGGGATGCTCGCCGCGCAGAAAGCCCCGGTTGCCGGGTTCGTCTCCATTGCCGGCCCGGCGCGCCGTGCCGACATGGTTATCCGCGATCAGCTTGCCGCCCAATTGCCGCCATCGATGCTGGCCGAGGTGAACACCCTGCTGGCCAGCCTGGTTGACGGCAAAACCGTCAGCAACCCACCGCCGGCGTTGGCGTCGCTGTTCCGCCCCAGCGTTCAGCCGTACATGATCTCGTGGTTCCACTACAACGGTGCCCAGGAAATCGCCCGCCTTGGCATTCCGATCCTGGTTGCGCAAGGCACCCACGACCTGCAAGTGGCCACTTCCGAGGCCGACGCGCTTGTGCGCGCGCAACCGGCGGCGAAGCTGCTGAAGCTTGCAGGGATGAACCATGTGCTGAAGAATACGCCCGCGGGGCGAGCAGAACAGGCGGACGCGTACTCCAATCCCAATCTCCCGATTGTGCCGGAGTTGGTGAGCGGCATCGCGACGTTTGTTGCCGCGGTTGCAGGCGCAAAGTGATAACATCCCGGTCGGTTGCCGCTTGACCACCGTTTTCGCCGCCCGAGCCGCGGCACACAGCCAGCGGCAATTCATAATCCGTGAGGTGTTCCCATGTCGATGAAGCAGAACAACCAGCTCCTGAGCAGCGCGCCGTATTTTCCCGTCGCCGATCTGGAGCGTTCGGTGGTGTATTACGAGCGTGTGCTTGGCTTCAAGCGCGATACGGAGCGTGAACCCGATGCAAACGTGTTGCCACGATTCGTTGTGGTACGCCGCGAGGGCCTGGCGATCGTGCTGCACGATGCCGGCGACGATAACCCTGGCCCCAACACAAATCCCGGCCCCAACACAAATCCCGGCCCCAACACAAATCCTGGCAGACGCCATGCCGATGCATGGGATGTGTACTTCTGGGTGCGCGACATCCACGCATTACACGCCGAGCTGCACGCCGCCGGCGCCGATGTGATGTCCGATCCGATTGTGCGGCCGTACCGCATGGAGGAATTTTCCGTGCGCGATGCCGATGGCAATGTGCTTGGATTCGGCCAGGCACTGTAGCAACCGTCTTGCCGCATTTGTCGTGCGGAGCGTCTTCGGCGCATGCGCATACTCGAGCTGGTCCGGCGATCCTTTCCGCACGGCTCGAAATAATCCGCGGACAATGAGCGCAATTGTTCGTGCCGCTGCATTCCACCATCACCGCCAATAATCCAGCGCCCCGCGCAGAAGTACCATTTGTGGTATTGCCGACCGCGATCCCCGCGGGCTAATTTGGGCAATAATTGACTTGCGACACCTGTACATTTAACCGGAATTACAAAGGAGAATCGAGAGATGAAGATTGTATATATCGATGCATGCCTGTTCTTAATCAAAGCCGACGCGTCCGTAGATGAAACGTTGGCGTTCTACCGCATCATCGAAGCCCTGCCGGGGCAATGGAAAGAGATTGACGCTTTCTTAACGGCGAAGGCCCAAGAACTTAATCCGATCGCTTTGCAAGGAACTCCGCAACCGTACCCTTTCGAATCAATCCCGATAGTGACTCCGACACTTCAGCAAACATGACCGTATCTTCAGAGCCGACTAGCCTATACAGTTCACTCGTTATCAGCATTGGGCGCCTATCTGTCCGCACGAGGAAGACTTTTGGAAAGATAGAATGCATATCGCCGCCGCAATTCTGCGAGACGATTTCAACAGCTTCTGGATAGTTGTTCCTGTGGTCGATATCCAAGATTGCGAGGTAGAGTTTGACGTCGTTCTTTGACATATGGATCCATTCCGGAATAGATGATACTGCGTTAGTAGGAGGGGTTTCGAACGTACGGCTTCGAAGCCCTAAACGCAAAGCCCAATCCTATACAAAATATTCCGCACATATCAAAGATATTTCTTGCGCCGATCCTCGCATTGTCGTATCTTTGTGCATGGAAAATCGGAACGCCAATACGCCCGTTACGCTGCAAAAAGCCATCGGGTTCTTCGCCGATCCCGATCGCTCGTTGGAGTACATGATTGCGATGCGTTGGCCCGACGGCGTTACATGCTTCCACTGTGGTGGTAAGGATCACGTCTTCATCAAGACCCGCAAGATTTGGCGTTGCAAGTCATGCAGGAAGCAATTCAGCCTGAAGCGTGGCACGATCATGGAACAAAGCCCGCTCGGTTTCGACAAGTGGGTTATCACGTTTTGGGCGTTGGCGAACTGTAAGAACGGTATCAGCAGCTACGAGCTTGCCCGGGCCATTGGCGTATGCCAAAAGACCGCATGGTTCCTCTTGCACCGCACACGCCATATCATGGCCACGCAGGATTTCGCATGCAAGCTCGATGGCATCGTTGAAGCCGACGAGCACTATCACGGCGGGCTCGAAGCGAACAAGCATGAGAGCCGCAAGAACAAGGCGGGCCGGGGCGGTGTTGGTAAGGTCATCGTGGTTGGCGTCATGAAGCGCGGCGGCGAGGTTCGGGTGAAGGTTGCCCCGAACACGAGTAAGGCGACGATTCATGAGTTTGTGACGGAAAACGTCCAGAAAGGAGCGGAACTCCACACCGACGAGCATGCCAGCTACAGCGGACTGGATGAGAAGTACATTCACGCATCGGTGAATCACTCGGCGCACGAGTACGTGAAGAACGAAGTGGTACACTGCAACGGGATGGAAAATTTCTGGTCGCTCCTCGCTCGTATCTTCGCAGGAACATACGTAAGCTGCGATGCGCCGCACTTGCATCGATACCTTGCTGAACAGGCATACAGGTTCAACGCGCGCAAGGCGGGCGACAAGAACGGGCGTGGTGGCGATGCCGAGCGTTTCGAGGGTGTCACTGCCAACATGGTAGGCCGTCGCCTTACGTTCAAGCAACTACTCGCAGAGAACCTTACAGGGGTGCATCATGCCGAAGAAGCCCGCCGGGAAGGATGAAGGGGATACGGAGTTTGAAGAGTCACTACAGAAGATGGTGAAGCTAGGGACGGCGGTACTCAACACGCCGAAGCCGGGGCCGGAGAAACCCGTACTGCATAAGAAGAAGACGAAGACCGAACCGCCAACGGAGAAGCCCACAGCGGCGAAGAAGCAACGGCGGAAGGTGAAGGGGTAACTACGCCAACGCAAACAACTACCAATCATGGCCAAAACCCTCAACCTGACAATCCAGCCTGACCTCCTTGAGTCTCTAACCCGTGCAAATGCGATTCATGCTATAGCTGAACTGGTTTGGAATAGCTTGGATGCAGATGCCCACGGCGTCCACATACAGACCGATGTTGACGACTTAGGAACCGTGAACCGTATTACGGTAGTTGACAACGGCCACGGCATCGCGTACGCCGGTGCTGACAAGCTGTTTGAGAATCTAGGAGGATCGCCAAAGCGCTATAACAAATTCAGCCCCGGCAACCGCATCTTACATGGGAAAGAAGGCCGTGGGCGAATACTATCGTTTACGCTGGGAAGTCACATCGAATACATTTGCCGTAGTGGTTCTAATGTTAGTGTGGAGGAGTTCTCCGCGATCATGGATCGCAACAACATTACCCAGTGCATCATGAGCGATCCCCGGCCTGCTCCTTCAGGGGCGAAGCCTGGTGTGACAGTGGTCATTCGCAACATAACCCCAATTGCATCTAGCTGTCTACAGAATCGCGGTGATATCGAAACGCTGACGCAGAAGTTCGCGGTGTATCACTCTGAATATCCGGACTTCGTCATAACCATAAACGGGCAGGCGCTGGACTTTGATTCGTGCATAGAAGATAGTTACAGTGAAACTTTCAGAGTTGATGAAGAAGGTACCGGCGAATCGTACCAATTCAACGTTAAGATTATACGTTGGGCGTTTAGTTGTGAATCAATGGTCTTCTACTGCAACGAACAAGGAATAACATACGGAGAGGCAAAACTCAGCATGCGGGCGGCTCGCAACCTATCTGTTTATCTTGGTTCGAGCTACATAGACAAGTTGCAGCGAGAGGATCGGCTGAACTTGGGGCAGTTATCCCCGGCGCTGTTCGACGCGCACGAGCGCGCCCTTGATGTAGTGAGAAAGTACTTACTTGATGCAGCGGCGCGGGATGCGGGCGATTTCATCGAATCCCTAAAACAGGAAGACGCGTACCCCTATCACGCTCCCCCTGTTACGGATATCGAAAAAGTGGAGCGCCAAGTTTTCGACGTCATCGCCGTTCAAGTAAGCGAACACCTTCCGGTACTCAGGCGCGGGGACGCCGACACAAAGAGGGCGGTTCTGGGTCTGGTAAAGCATGCCCTCGAAACCCGACCGGAGCACTTCTACAAGATCCTAACAGAGCTGCTCAATTTACCCGACGGTAAAGCGCGCGAATTGGCAGAATTGCTAGGGACCACTTCTCTTACTGTGATTCTGGACACGATGAAAGAGGTTACCGACCGGCTGCGCACGATCCATGAGCTTAGCCTACTCATATTTGATAAAACCGTGCGTAAGAACGTTCTTGAGCGTCGCCATCTCCAGAAGATTGTCGTTGGTGAAACGTGGATTTTCGGCGATGACTATACATACGGAGCCGATGATGTTAACCTAAAAAACGTATTGGGCGCCTACCTTGAACATCTTGGCCGTGAGAACTTCGAAGAAATTCTCAAAAGCGCTGGTAACTCTGAATTAGAGGATGACATCCCAGATGTATGTCTTTGGAAGCAATACAACCGAGGACATGCAGGGGAGTTTGAGAACTTGGTGATAGAATTAAAACGGCCAACCAAAACCATTGGAACCAAAGAAATCGAGCAGGTTGTCAGGTATGCCGTGGAAGTAGCTTCCGATTCTAGATTCCCAAAGGAGAAAACCAGATGGCGGTTCATCCTGTTGGCTACAAAGATGGATAGATTCGCCCAACAAAAGTGTCAACCTAGAGACCGCAAGCCTGGTCACGTTGAGGCATTCGATAACGTTGACGTATTCGTGAAGAACTGGGGGGATGTTTTGAACGAAGCAAGCGCCCGCCATCAATACCTTAAAGAGAAGCTGCAATATTCAATATCGGAAGATGATGCCGGTATTAGATTGCTTCGCGAGAAGTACCCCAACTACTTGCCATCGGTTAGCGAGCAACAGCCCAACGCAACTACACGGAAGAAACGGAAGAAAGGGCCATGATCCCGATACAAAAGCCCCTCCCAGCATCGCCGGAAGGGGCTTCCTGGCATCCTAGAGCCCGTTAGCGGCTCGTTTCGGCCCGTTCGCAGTCAAGCAGCCGGTTTAGGTCTTCGGTGCTCACGAGTGCGGCCATGTGCTGCCCACAGTGCTTCACGATCACCCGCCGCCCGTCTTGTTGAATGTAGGCGATCATTTCGGCCAAGTGGTCGCGAAGTTCGTCGAGTTCCAGGGCGTGCAGGATCTTCATGACGCACCCCCTAGCTGCACGGATATCAGGGCCAGTTCGTCACTCATGAGGTTTGCCACCAAGGCCCGTTCGGTAAGGTGCGGGCTGTAGGCTTGGCCATCGGTTTCGAGAGCATCACCGAGCGCATCGGCAACGG
>CBHYLN010000164.1:0-10308 GCA_966128725.1 uncultured bacterium
CCGCCATCCAGCGAGCGGGCCATCTTGCTGCTGCCCGAGACACCGCACACGGAGCCATCAACGCTGGGCATGTGGATGGCCCCGCCGGGCGCTGCAACGGCATCCTCGTGAAATCCGGCGGAGTTCGTGCTGCCGGGTGTCCAGGTGGCGCCGTTGTCGGTGGAACGCCACAACTTGCCCACGCCGCCACCGGCGTAATACGTGCCGCTGTAGTAGCAGATCCCGCCCACGGCCACGTCCACCGCGCTCGCATATTTCACGCTGTCCCACGTTGCACCGCCATCGGACGTGCGGTAGAACCGTACGGTGTCGGCATTACACGGCCCAAAACCGTACACGCCGTTGTTGGCGTCAACAAACCAGTGCGACGAGTTCCCGCTTACCTGCCCGGGTGGTGTGATGTTCAGCCATGTTGCGCCGCCATTGGTGGTTTTCCAGATCCCATCGTCGCCGGAAACAAACCCGTTGTTCTGCGAGACAAAGCAGATGTCGCGATTAAACGAGCCTGTGGCGCCGGGCAGCGAGGAAACCTGCCACGAGGTACCGCCATCAGCGGTGCGCACGATGGTACCGGAGTGACCTGTAATCCAGCCGTGGTTGTTGTCGATGAAGAAGACTTCGTTGAAGAACGTACCAGGGAATACGCTCAGCTTCTTCCACTGCGCGCGCAATGCCTGCGGCAGCAGAAGAAGAAGGAACAGAAGCATCAACGGGGCACAACGTCGCGCATTGCTCATAGGCCGATCACCGCGGTTGTGAGAGGGAGATTTACAACAGTTGGATAATACGACTTGTTACCGTGCGATAACAGGGGAAGCGGAGGCAGGGGGCGAAGTATGAAGGTCGAATGTTGAAGGATGAAGGCAGGAATTGGGAAGGAGGACGTATGAAGGAAGAACGTGGGAATGGTGGGGGCTGTTATCGCGCATCTGTATACCTGAGTGTACAGGCAGCCCGGGGAGAGGTTTGCCGCAAAGGACGCGCCTGGCAATGCGCCTTCGCGCTCCTTGCGTCTTCGCGGTTAATCTTCTCTTCATCGAGAGAACGCAGTGCCGTGAAAGAGCGAAGGCAGACCGTCAACGCTATCCAGGACGACACATCATTTTCGTCATTCACACTTCAAGGTTCGTCCTTCTACAGGTACGCTTACAACCTGCCTGTATACCCGGGTGTACAGGTCGTAAGGCCGGGGCCTGGCGGTACGCCTTTGCGCTCCTTGCGTCTTCGCGGTTCATCTTCTCTTCATCGAGAGAACGCAGTGCTGTGGAAGTGCGAATTGAGAAGGATGAAAGCAGGCCATGAACGTTCTTGATTTTTCGTCATTCACACTTCTCCATTCGTCCTTCTACAGATACGCTTCCAGCTCGGCCTCGCTTTCCAGCAGCACGGCGCGGGCCTTGGAGCCGTCGAACGGGCCTACGATGCCGGCCATTTCCAGTTCGTCGACGATACGAGCGGCGCGCGAGTACCCAACCTTGAGGCGGCGTTGGATAAGCGATACGGAGCCCTGCTGATGGCGTACCACAAGGCGCGCGGCTTCGTCGAACAGATCGTCGCGCTCGCCGCCGCCGGTGGCCGCGGTTTTCTTGTTCTTGTCCACGACGGAAGGGAGCATGTACGGATACGTGTAGCCCTTCTGTTTGCCGATGTGTTCGCAGATTGCCTCAACCTCCTCGGTGGAGATAAACGCGTTCTGCAGGCGCAGCGGCTTGGGCTGGCCGCCGGGCAGGAACAGCATGTCGCCGTTGCCCAGCAACTGCTCGGCGCCGTTCATGTCGAGGATGGTGCGCGAGTCGATTTTGGATGCCACCTGATAGGCGATACGCGCGGGGAAGTTGGCCTTGATAACGCCGGTGATCACGTCCACGGAGGGGCGCTGCGTGGCCACGATCAGGTGAATGCCGATCGCGCGCGCAAGCTGTGCCAGGCGTGCGATGGGTTCCTCGACCTCCTTGGCGGCGGTGATCATCAAGTCCGCCAGCTCGTCGAGGATCAGCACGATGTACGGCAGCTTCACGTGATGGAAGTCCTGCGCGTCGGCGTATTTCCCCTCGGCAACCTTGGCGTTATAGTCGAAGATGTTTCGCTGGCCAACCTTGGCAAGGATGTCGTACCGGCGATCCATCTCCATCTCCAGCGACTTCAGCGCGATTACCGAATTCTGCGGGTTGGTGATGATCTCCTCGTCGATATCCGGGCACTTGGCCAGGAAGTGGTTGCGCAACGCCTTGTACTGCGACAGCTCGATCTTCTTGGGATCGATCACCACGAACTTCAGGTCGCTGGGATGCATCTTGTACAGCAGCGAGGCCAGGATGGCGTTGATGCCGACGGACTTGCCGGAGCCGGTGGCGCCTGCGATCAGCAGGTGCGGCATCTTCGAGAGATCGTCGCAGAACACCTCGCCAACGGTGGTTTTGCCCAGCGCCAGCGGCAGGCGGTGCGCGGCCTCGCGGAACTTCGTGGTGTTGATCACCGAACGGATGCGCACCATCGCGGGCTTGTGGTTCGGGATCTCCACGCCCACGGTGCCCTTGCCGGGGATTGGCGCGATGATGCGGATGCCGCGCGCCTTCAGGGCCAGCGCGATGTCATCGGCCAAGGATTCGATCTGCGAAAGCTTGATGCCGGCGGCCGGCACGAACTCGTACAGCGTTACCACCGGTCCGGGCGTCACGGTCAAGTTCTCGATGCGGATATTAAACGTGGCCAGCTTCTCCTGCAGGATGCGGCCGTTCTCCTTCAGCTCGTCATCCTTTACGTCGGCATCCTCGCTCTGCGGCAGCATCAGGTCGATCGGCGGGGCCACGTACCGGATCTGCTCGTCGCGCAGGCGCTCAATCAGCGCGCCCTCGTCGGCCGTCTCCAGGTCCGCGTCGGTCTCGCCCTCCTGCACATTCAGCGTCAGCCGGTTCACCACGGCCGCCGGCATCGCGGGCGGCGGCGGGGGAGTGGGGGCGCCGTGTACCAGTTCCACGCCCGCTGACGCGGCCTTCGCGGCTTCGGCCTGTTGCTCGCGGAGCATTGCCTCGCGGGCCTCGCGCGTCAGCATGGGGTCGGCTTCCGGTGCGGCGGCGTGCGGCGCGGGTACAGCCGCATCGGCCAACGCGTCGGGCATCGGGATGTCGCGCATCCGTGGCGGTGCGGCCGGGCCTGCTTGCGGTGCGTCGGGCATTGCTGCCTCGGGCTCGGCGCGCTGCGGGCGCGGTGGCGTAAGCTGTTCGGTTGCCCGCGGTGCAATCGGCTGGTCGGCAGGCGGCGCCGCAGGACGTGCAATGCGCGGCTCCTCCGGAGGGCGTTGTGGTTCGGGCGCCGTGCGCATCCGCCGCATCATGCGGGCGGGCTCGTTTTCGGCGGCGGCATCCACGATGGCGGCGGCTGTGGAGCTTCCCGTGGCGGGCTCGGCCGTATCGGCGGCATCCGTAGCCGCGCGCCGCTCGGCAAGGGCGTTGGCGCCGTCGGTCAGCTTCTGGCGGCCCAGCATCCAATACTGGCGCACGCGAAGGATTGCGCTTTTCAGGTCGCTGTTGGTGGCGTACACCAGCGTTATCGCCAGCGCGGCCAGCAGCAACAGGAATGATCCCACCTTGCCAAGCAATCCGCTGAGCACCGCCGCGATAAACGCGCCGATAGCGCCGCTCCACTCGTGCGCCGGATGCGGCATCCACGTTATCAATTGCAGTGTGCCGAACAGACCCGCCACCAGCGAAAGCGCGCCAAGCGTGTACAGCGTGATGCGGGTAACGCGACGGTATCCCGTGCCCACAAACAACGCGCCACCCCACAGCGCCACAAGCGCCGGCACCGCAATCGTCGCATAGCCGATGGTGCCGTTCACCAGGAAGTTCGCGATAAACGCGCCCAGCAGACCCAGCCAGTTCTGAGTGGTATCGGCGCGGGCTGCAACGGCGGGGTCGTTGGTGAACAGGCCGAAAATATCGCGCACGCGCACGTCGGCGTTAGCCTGGTCCAGCGGCGTATAGCTGATGATGGCCAGCAGCAGCAGCACCGCCGACAGCCAGATCAGCACGGACAACACATGCCGCATCCGCTCGTCCGGATCGGGTGTGGCGGGCGTTTCGGGGGCCTGGCTTTTGCTGGTGCGGCGGCGTACGGTTTTGGCCGCACCGGGTGTGGCCGCGGCATCGGCGGCGGCGTCTTGTTCGCCCTGCGAACGCCTGAGCAGCGTAACCTCGGTTTTCGGTTGTTCGGCCATGATGGATACGCGGATGGATTTCCTCGCTAAACGAACCGTGCCACGGTTTTGGCGCCTGCACTGGCGGCCGGCAGCTTTATCGAGGAGCCGATCAACTCCGGAACGGAGGCATCGGCGAGGTTGAGTTGCGAACAGTAGTCGACGTCGTGCGCGAAGCCGAGATCGATGAGGGCACGTCCGTGGTCGCTGGTGCGAAGCGCACGCTGGATGTCCTCACGGATATCCAGATATGTCATCAACGCAACGCGAGCCCCGTCGGTAAGCAGAAGGGAGCTGTTGTCAACAAGCGAAAGGATTTCGGCCACAATCGCTCCGGCGGCGGCCGTATCCTCCAGCGAAACATTGCCGTTGGAACCGGCACAGACCAGCAACAGGTCGCCCTGAGCATTTGTCACGGCGCGTTCGGCCACGGCGGCGGCGTTCAGCATCGCGCCACAATACGCGTGCGCTGCCTGGCGCGCCTTTACCAGGGCGGGTGTGCCGTTGGATGTTGTCATCACGATCGTTTTCCCGTGCACAACCTCGGGTGTATATTCGGCCGGCGAATTTCCAAGGTGGAACCCGTTGATGCGCAGCCCGCCGCGCTCGCCTGCAAGCAGGGTGCGCTCGGTGCCCAGCCGGTGGGCAATCGCCACGGCCTCCTCGATGGTGGCCGCCGCGATAACCTCGCGAGCGCCGGCCGCAAGCGCCGTGATAATGGTGCTGGTTGCGCGAAACGTATCCAGAACGACAACGCTGGACGACCGAAGATCGGTATCCGAACCAAGCATTGCCGGGGTAAAAAGAACGGTAACCTTCATTCCTGCCAACTGACTCCCTACACGTGCAAACAGGGCTCAATATGGCTCCAAACGGGCCAAAATCAAATGAGAAACTTGTTGAAGAGCCGGATCGTTGGGCTTGAAGCGTTACATGAGATTGTAGCCCGGTTGGCGCACAGGAGCTTCAACAGGTTTCACGGAATCGATCACGTACACATTGAGTTCGGCCCCGGCCCGGCCTTATCGGTTGGCGGTCTGCTCGGGCGGCGCACACATCCCGGAATCAACCCTTGATATGATAGATCTCAGAAGCGATACCGTCACCCGGCCGACGCCGGAAATGCTGGAGGCAATGGTCACCGCGCGCGTTGGCGACGATGTGTACGGTGAGGACCCAACGGTCAACGAACTACAGGAGTATGTCGCCGAGCTTCTGGGCAAGGAGGCTGCGTTGTTCGTGCCAACGGGTGTGATGAGCAATCAGCTCTGCCTGAAGGTGCTCACCAATCCGGGCGACGAAGTGATCTGCGGGCAGGCCTGCCATATCTTCAACTATGAGACGGGGGCGCCGGCATTGCTCAGCGGCGTGCAGTTGCATACGATACCCGATCCGGCCGGGTGTCTGGCGTTGGAGGATGTGGAGGAGGCGATACGCGAGGATGCGTATTATCTGCCCAGAACATCCGTTATTGCAATGGAGCAGACTCACAACCGCCAAGGCGGAGCTGTAATTCCATTTGAGCATCTCACAAACGTTGCCAGGCTGGGACAATCACGTGGAATTGCGCTGCATCTGGATGGCGCCCGGCTGTGGAATGCGTCGGTTGCAACCGGCATTCCGCCCCGCGAATATGCAGCCGCGTTCGATACCGTCTCGGTGTGCCTTTCAAAGGGACTAGGCGCGCCGGCCGGTTCGGTGATGGCCGGCAACCGCGAACTGGTAACGCGCGCTCACAAGTTCCGGAAGATCTGGGGCGGTGGCATGCGCCAGGCCGGGATCTTGGCCGCCGCTGGACTGTACGCGCTGCGCAACAACATCCCGCGGCTTGCCGATGACCATGCCAACGCACGGGCGTTCGCCGGCGCGTTGCATGGCACACCAGGCCTGACGGTGCTGCACCAACCCGATACCAACATCGTGCTGCTGGGCGTTGCCGGCGTAAGCGCGCCGGCGTTCGAGCAGGCCGTTGCCGCGCACGGCGTGTTGGTTTCGGCCGCGTTCAAGGGCAAGTTGCGTGCGGTGTTCCATATGAACGTGACGGCATCCGAGGCGCTTCAGGCCGCCGATGCCGTTCGCGCGGCGGCCGAGAGCCTGGGGCTGTAAGCGCGGGGAGGACATGCAGGCGTTGAACGGCAGTTCGGTGCCGATCGGTACCGCGAATGCTGAACGCAGCGAGCAGGGCATGCGACGGTGAAGTGCGGCATCGCCTGTGCCGCCAAGCAGCCCGCATGGTTAACTCGAACGAGTTGCGCATGCGGGCGTTGAACGGCAGTTCGGTGCCGTCCGGTACTGCGTATGTTGAACTCGACCACGTTGGACATGCGTACGTTGAGCAGTAATTCGCTGCCGCTGGGTATCGCGAATGTTGAACTCGAAACTATAGAACGGCCCAATGCATCCCAAACTATCCACGATCCTCTGCATCTATCACTCGCCGTGCAACGACGGCTCGGCTTCGGCCGCCGCGCTGCAGCATCGGCTGCGGCAGGCGAACTATCTGGATGGAGCGTTCGAGATGCGGTTCCTGCCGTATACGTACACCACCGACTGGAACGCCCCGCTGGCCCAATCGTTTCTCGATAATCAGGTGCATGCCGATCACGAGGTAGCGGAGATCTTCCTTGTGGACGTGAGCATGTCGGCCGTGAAGTACAACCAGATCGTGGAGCACCTGCGCGCCGAACATCGTATCGGCCCCGAAGCGCCGCGCACAACGTGTATCGACCACCACATAAGCGCCAGGGAACGCCAGGCCGAACTGGCAACGTTCTGCCACGAGACATATATCCACATTGGCCCGGGCCTGAGCGGGGCCACGCTTGTGTGGAACTACTTCAACGAGCGCTTTGGCGAGACGCTGGAAACCCCACAGTTGCTGCGCTACGTGGCCGATCAGGATATCTGGGAGTGGCTGCTGCCGAACTCGGGGCAGGTGAACGCGGCGCTGAATGTGCTGGATGGCACCGTGGACTCGATGGCTGCCGAACTTGCCGAGTCGTTGGCCGCACCTGAACGCTGGCTGGCGCGGCGCATCGCGGAGGGAACCGCGATCACCGCGATGGTGGATTCGCAGGTGATGCGCCAGGCACGGAATGTGGTGGAGTATCCAATCGCCGGCAACACACGCCTTCTGGTGGTGAACGCTACGTGCTTCAGCTCCGAGCTTGGGAACCATCTCTGCGAACAGCACGAGCACACGCCGAACGTGGTGGCGTTGATCTACACAATCCAGGAGAACTGGCACATCCGCTGCTCGTTCCGTTCGGTGCCCGGCGGCGCTGTAAACGCGCGCATGCTGGCCGAACGATTCGGCGGGGGAGGGCACGACCACGCGGCCGGATGCCGGTTCACCAGCTACGCGGAGCTGCACGCCGCGCTGGATGCGCTTGGCGCTCAGGAGTAGGCGGGGCCGCGCGCCGGCACAAAGTGGAAACGCAATTCGCGCCGGGAGGATCGTTCATGCTTCAACGCCCTTGCTTCATGTTGATCGCGGCAATGCTGATGGTTGCCGCCGTTGCCGGCTGTTCGTCGTTCGGTGACCTGAAACAGTTCGCGATGATGCGACTTCGCAGTGATACCAACACGGCGGTCGTTTCGATGATCGGCGAGTCCGGATTATGCAAGTGCCCGCCGTTCACACTGGTTGTGTACGAGAATGGAGACGCGATATTCATCGGTCGCAGGGCAGGCGCTCCCAGAGAAGCATATGTACGGCGTCTGTGGCCGGACAGCAGGATCGTTCGGCAATGGCCGGCACGTATCGACAGTCTCAGGCTTCTGGTGAACCGCGACCCGTGTTTCTTCAGCGAAGGTGAAATCACGATACTCTACCGGATGAACAATCACCAGGTGGAGGTTAACTGTTGTCAGCTTGGCAAGGAGTGTGATGCGATCGTAACCGACATACTTGCCGCGACTGGTGCGAAAGAGCTTTTGGGGCGGTAGGCGTCAATTACACCACCAGAAGATCGTCGTGGCGCGAACATTTTTTCGCCGTCCGCCAGAAGATCGTGGCCCGCGCATATTAACCCACGGCGGACGGCCCGTTCCCCTGTAACCCTTGCCAGACAAGCCCTGCACGCCATCTCCGTTGCGATTGCACTCCACGGAAATACCTTGCGTCCACCTCGTTCAGGCACTACTTTTGACATCATCAGAACAACCCGACCCTCTCCCTGAATACACTTTTGATCTCTCCGCGACGCGCCGAACGGCCTGCCGCGATAGTTCTTTATACTCAGTTCATAATGGGAGAATTGTTCATGAATCAACGCCTCGCTTTCTCTCTGATCGCGGCAGGGCTGCTGGCTGCCGCCGTTCTGGCGCCGTTGAACGTCGCAACAGCACAGAACGAATCCGGGCGGCGATCGCTGTACAGGCCGGGCTTCGGCTCGAACTGGCACAACGACACGGCCGATGTGTTCCGCTACGCGTTCCCGATCATACGCAGCCTGCCACCACTCAACAGCTCCATGCCCTGGGATGTGATGGCCGCGTACATCGTGGCCGACTCGATCGTACGGTTCGATACCAGGGATACCACGGAGAAGTGGCTGCAAAGCCGGCGTTCGATGAGCGACACGCTTGCCGGGCTGTTGCGGTTTCTGTACCGCATGAAGGAATACGATCCGACGATCTTCGAGCAGTATTGCAACGACGTTGACTTGAATCGCGGTGAACGGTATCGAGCCAGTATCCGGGGAATTACCAGCGCGGCCGAGGCAGCATTAATCCGAACTGCACCATCCCGCGCGGAAGCCGCCGCACTGTACTCCGCCTTCGTCTCCGATTACGTGCTGCACGTGAGGGTTGTCGCGGTTGATTCGATGCCGTTGATACCACCAAGTGTCGCTGTCACTGCTGTATTCCGCGCAACGGTGGAGGTGCTCGACACGCTGAAGGGAGGATTTGTGCCGTCGTGCCAGGGCGAGTCGTATCGAGCCGAGAACGAGAAGAGAGGGAGGAATAACCGTTTGGTAACCGCCACGTCCTGTACGTACGTCAATTTCAGCAACGCCACGCTGTGGAATCCCAGCACCCCGGTTGAACCCCTCGGGCCGACCAGCCCAGTAACCAAAGCCTACACTGCCCGCGACTCCGCGTTCTGCTACAGCGCAAGCGACAGCTCGTTCAGGCTGCATCCGGGGCAGGAGGCGATTCTGTTTCTGACCTACGGCAATCATCGCCTTGACTCCACGCACGACTACTTCGAGCTTGATGTATGCGCAAGCGCGTCGTTCGGGGCATTGCCGGTTATCAACGGCCGCGTGCGCGACGTGAACCACGTATGGACCAACAATCTGTGGACCGATTATGCCACATGGCGCGAACGTTTTTTCGCCGTTCGCCAGAAGATCGTGGCCGGTAGGTATTAACCAGCACGCACCACGGAGGATTATACAATGAGAATTGAATCAGGCCCATTGCGCGCCATATCCATGGTGTGCGCCTTTGTCATGTGCGCGGGTTACCTGCACGCACAACCGAACACCGTGGCAACCCCGCCCTGCAACGATGCCTGGTGCAAGGACGCAGAGTACAACTACACGTTCTGCGACCCGAACACCGGCGCGCGCATCAACAAATGCACCAGGGACCCGAACAACGAACCATTGCCGTACGGGGGCTGTTGCATGACCGTGATGAAACGCGCGCTTCCTCTTCGACTCTGTCCAGATTTCTCGAACCGATTGTTTGATATCGTCAGTTTCAATACCGATCCTGATCCATTGGATCCGCACGATGTGCAGGTATTCGTCAACGATCATATGGTTGATCGGCTACGCGAAGCCGCAGCAACATGGGAACGGCTGTGTCCGGCACAGGGACCGAGCAGCGAATACAACGATTGTTGTGTTACAGTGCGGTGGACTGAACGTGACGAAGATATGGGCAACGAACGATACATCATCGAAGGTGCACCAGCCGCAACCTCGATTGGAAGATTACGATCAGCCCCAGAGGCACCACAATATTGCCAGACGGACTGCCAGGCATCGTACATCGCCATCAACCAGCAACTCGCGCACACCAAGTTGGACAGACGTGGACGACCGAAGTACTTCCTGTCAACTGAGCCATCGGCTCAGTTAGTCATCCCATCAAAAGAA
>CBHYLN010000165.1:0-10120 GCA_966128725.1 uncultured bacterium
TGATGATCGCGGGCATCGGCCCGCGATGGATGCCGGGGGATACGTTGTTCGGTTGGCTGCGTCGGCCCCGGGAGTTACGCACGGGATGCAACGTCCGGAACCATTGCGCGATGCCTTGCGGACTGCTGTTGAACAGTCCGGGAGCCTGAAGATTGTTCACCAGGCTGCTACGTTTTCTGTTTCTTCTTCTTGGCCGAAGGGAACAACACATTGTTCAGGATCAGCCGATACCCGGGCGATGTCTTGTGCAACCGCAGATCGGTTGGCGGATCGTGCACCGCATGCTGATAGTCCTCCGGATCGTGCCCGGCGTAGAACGTGAACGTGCCGCGACCGTAATTGCCGGTAATGTACTTCACCTCGTCGGTCCCGTCGCGCTGGCCCAGCACCACCACGTTTTTCTTGATGAAGCGCCGATGAAACGCCGTGGTCTGCCCCATGAATCCCTGCACCACCCCAACATGGCATTGCGTAAGCATCGTGGGTACCGGATCGTGCTTGGCCGAGAAATCGAACAGCGTGAAGAAATCGGTTTCCGGTGTCGAGGTAAAGCTGGGCTGGACATCGATGTCGGAGAACTCGTACACCATGGGGTTCATCTCCAGTGTGAAGTTCTCGAACGCGAATGTCTGCGAGAAGTCCAGCGCCGCCTGCGCGTTTGCCGCGGGCGGATCACCATCGAATATCACGTCGCAGATATCGGTGTTCTGCGCGGCCAGGGCAATGTCGTACGAATCGGTTGCGGCGCACATCGCGAACAGGAATCCACCGCCGGCAACAAACTTCCGGATCTCGCGCACCACGGCCAGCTTCATCGCCGAAACCTTGGTGAAGCCCAGCTCGTGCGCCAGGCGCTCGTTGGTGGCCACCTGCTGCAGGTACCACGGCGCCGAGGAAAAGCTGGAGTAGAACTTACCGTATTGGCCTGTGAAATCCTCGTGGAACAGATGCAGCCAGTCGTACTGCTTCAGCTTGCCGGCAAGCACCTCCCTGTCCCACACCTTCTCGTACGGAATCTCGGCATAATCCAGCGCCATCGTCACCGCATCATCCCACGGCTGCGCTGTGGGCGGCGTGTACACGGCCATTTTGGGCGGCGTCTCCAGGCGCACTACGTCCATGTTGTTGGATTCGGACTGCACCTCGCCGTAGATGGTCGCGGCCTGCGCGCCGCTGATGGACTGCACGGCCACGCCACGGATGCGGCACTCGGCGGCCACCACATCGGAATAATCCATCATGAACGAGCCGCCCTTGTAATTCAGCAGCCAGTCCACCGGGATATTCTTCGTAAGCGCCCAATACGCCAGGCCATACGCCTTCAGGTGATCGGTCTGGCTGTTATCCATCGCAACCAGCAGCTTCGCGGCCTGCGCCCGTACGGCGGTGGCCCCGGCAATCAGCGTTACCGCCACGGCCACAAGGCACCAACCGATATGACACTGTCTGCTAGGCATGGTTCGCGTATCAGAAGACTGCCCCGAAACCGCCGATACCAAGGCGGCGTTACGGCCGGATCGCGGCAACATCGTTCCCTTCCTCCACGGTCTCGGCGCCGGCAACCGACAGGATGTGCTCAACGTGATCGCGCACCTTCGGGTTGAATCGCAGCGTAATGGTTGCGTTCTCCTCGTCGAACTGGCGATCGAGCACGTCGGCATAATCGTACAGCTTCGAGATCCGGTTGAATCGCGCCAACGGCAGGCGCACCGTGCGCTGCACGAAGGTGCGCTCCAGCAACTCCACAAGACGCTCGCGCAGGGCGTGGATATGAAGCCCGCGCGCTGCCGAGATGGCAACCGCATCGGGGTAACGGTCGCGAAGCTCATCCAACCGCTCGTCGCCGGGTTGCAGCAGGTCCACCTTGTTGAAGACCATCACCACCGGGATTGTATCGGCCTCGATGTCGTGCAGGGTTTCCTCCACCACACGGATCTGCTCGTACATGCTGGGCGAGGCAACGTCCACCACGTGCAACAACAGATCGGCCTCGCGCGCCTCGGCCAGCGTGGATCGGAAGCTGGCCACCAGATGCGAGGGCAGCTTGCGGATGAAGCCAACCGTGTCGGACATGAGAATCGTGCGGCCTGGCGTAAGCTCCACCGCGCGCACCGTGGAATCCAGCGTGGCGAACAACCGATCCTCGGCGTGAACGCCGGCGCCGGTGATCTCGTTCATCAACGTGGACTTGCCCGCATTCGTGTACCCAACCAGCGCCACGCGGAAATGTTCGCCGCGCCCCTTGCGCTGCGTTTCGCGCTGCGTTTCAATCTTGTCCAGCTTCTCGCGCAGATGCGCCAGCCGCGAACGGATCATCCGACGGTCCGTTTCGATCTGGGTTTCACCCGGACCCTTCGTGCCGATACCACCGAACTGTTTCGACAAGTGTGTCCACTGGCGCGTAAGCCTGGGCAGCATGTACTGCAATTGCGCCAGCTCCACCTGCGTGCGCGCCTCGCTCGATCGCGCGCGCTGCGCGAAGATGTCCAGAATAAGGCCGCTGCGATCCAGCACCTTGCGCTTCAGCGTGCGCTCCAGGTTGCGCGCCTGAATGGGCGAAAGGTCGTCATCGACCACCACCAGCGAGATGTTCTCCTCCTCGACGAATGCGGCCAACTCCTCGGTTTTGCCGCGCCCGATGTAATAGGCGCCATCCTTGCGATGCAGACCCTGCACGGCTTTCATGATGGTATCGGCACCGGCGGTATCGGCAAGCAGCTCCAACTCGTCGAGATGCTCAAGCGTCGTCTCGCGCGTTTCGGGCCAGATCGTAAGTCCGATAAGGAGCGCACGCTCGCGCTCGTTGTGCGTGATGGTGTGAAGCTTGTTGTCGGTCAAGAGGCTTCCGCGTTCTAAGTGGGGTTCGTCTCGCGGGCCTGCCAGTTCAGCAGCCCGGATTGCCTGTTCAATAATCGCATCGCAAGATAACGAACACAGCCCAAAGGTGCGGATTGCCGCGCGGATCGGCAAGCCAGTTGTTTAGGCCCGCACCGAAAGCCACACCCAGGCATGCACGGCCACAAACGGGGTCGGACCCTGCCTACGCAAAACGCCCGGCGGCAAACCGACCCTCGCAACCGCATGCGTACAACCGCATGCACGAAAGCGCGTGCGCCGGGCCGGTGGTACGTGGCTTGGTGGCAGTGTTCGATGGCGGGATGGTGATGTTGGATGGCGAGATGGCGATTGATGCCCAGCCCCGCCTACGGCGCCGGGTTCAGCGTAAGCGTACCGGCGCCCGCGGCGTTCACCCAGTAGCCCTTGCCGGGCTCCAGCACGGTTACGCCCGTGCCGCCGCCAAGGGATGGGAGAAATCCTGAAAGAAGCGTGGTGCCCGAGACCGTCACGTTGGCAACGGCAACCGGCACGCTGGCCGCGCCGATCAGGTTCCAACCGCCAACGATCGGCACCGAGCGCGGCACGTTGATCGGCCGGCCGTTCTGCGCGATCGCGGTTGGCCCGCCGAAACGTACGTAATACCCACGCCCGATGTGAATGGTATCGGCCGTAACGTACGCACCATCGTATCGAAGCACCGAAATCGCGCCCGGATACACGGCGGATGCGGCCGAGTCCGGAAGCACAACGGCCGGGGCGGCGCTGTTGAAACCGAACGCATACTGCACCGTGGTGCGCAGCTCACCGCGCAGATGCAGGCTGTCGCCGGCCCGGTAACCGATGGTCGAGCCCGGGCGCAGCACCAGCGTGTTGGCATCCAGCGAGCCAACAAGATCGATGGCCGAGGCGGTGCTGTCGGTGCCGATCTCCAGGGAAATGCTGTCGGATATGGCGCCGCCCGGATTGAACGCCGCATGCGCGCCGGTAAGGCCAATGCTGCCGCCCCCGCTGATACCGCGTGCCAGGATCAGATCGCCACCGGCGGCCACGTGCACGCCGCCCTGCAATTGCAACGCCCCGCCGAACGTGGCCGGGCCTCGCAGCGTAATGGGACCGGCGGCCACAATCGAGCCGAACGCCGGCGATGAAAACGTGCCCGTTGCCGTGAATGCGGCGCTGATCCGCTTGGGCACGGCGCAGCGCACCGTTTGCCCCGTGCGGCCGTAACGGCCGGCGATATCGGAGCCCCAGAACCCCTCGAACACAACCGGCCCGTCGACGATGCCATTGCAGGCGCCCCACAGCCGCATCGGCACATCGCATACCACGCGGCAGCCGTGCGCCGTATCGCTGGTGAAGCGATGCCGCACACGCAGCGTATTGCCGCCGGCAATCACGGCGATGTTGGAATCAAGTCGAGTGGCGGGCTCGATCGTAAGCGTGGAGACCACCAGCGGCCCCTGTATCGCAAGCTGCCCGCCCGACGTGCCGCGATACGTAATGCTGATCGAGGGATCCCACGTGCCCTCATCGCTGCGCACGTAGCAACGGAATCCGGTGAAGATCATCGAGCAACGCTCGATCGTTCCAAGGTTCACAAGCTCGCCCTTCAGATTCCAGCGGTAGCGATCCTCCACCGCGCGAAGCGTGCCCTCAACCACCAGCGTCCCCACAATCGTGTTCTCCACTCCGTTGGCCAGGCCCCCGCCTTCCAGCACCACGCCTGCGTCCACGGTAACGTTGCCCACAAGCGTCGCGAACAGAAGGCGGCGCGAGGCCGACACCCGCACGCTGCCAAGCGTATCGCCCAGCGTGCCTGAAACCTCCGGGAACACTGGGCGCCGCGAAATGCGCGCGCCGGGAACGGCGCCCAGCACCAGACGGCCGCGAGCCGAACCATATACCGAGCCGTTCAGACGGATTGTGCCGGTGGTGCCGATGATGCCGGGTTCGCCGTTGGCAACCGGGCAGCGGTACGGGCCGTTCACCGTAAGGTTGTATGCCCCGGTAAGCAGGCGGGTTCCGGTCGCCATCGTAAGCGAGCGAACCGTGATGGCCGAGCCAAGCCGCACCGAGGTGCCCGTGCCCGAGGCGATCGCCAGATAACCGAACACGCCCGATCCCGAGACGGTTGCCCCATCCAACAGTACCCGCATTGTGCCGTCGCCGCCAATCGTGCCGGTATTGGCGACGTTGCCAACCACGTCCACCGTTGCCGAGCGGTCCAGCTCCAGATGCCCCTCCATCAACAACCCGCCAAGGCGAAGCACGGCCGCGCCAACCACAAGGCTGCCCGTTGGGCGAACGATCAGCCTGGCGAACGTGCCGGAAGGCGCGCCAACCACGCTGGTGGCGATGATCACCGTGTCGCCGGCCATCGGCAGGCCCTCGGGTGTCCATCCCGCCTGCTCCCACGGGCCGTCGTCGTGGCTTACGCGCACGGTTGCGCGCGTTGCGGTTGCCAGCAACGTGCCAAGCAGCAGGATCGATATCGTAAGGCGCATCATCACGTCATGCGGCCTGATACCATCGGTTGGCGTCTGTCTCCCACATTGCCATAGCACATCACGCTCATCTGGACCTCCCAAGTTGTGCGCACGATCTCTCCCGATCGAAACCGAACGGAAGCGTACGCCGGAGTGTTGGCACGGCAACAGCCGTGTTGGAATACATCATCAGAACTTCAACGAAAGGCCCAGCGTAACGCTGGTGCTGCCCTGGTCAACACGCGAAGGCTTGCCAACCTGCGAGACCACCAGATCCTGGGCCAGAAGATCCTTCACAACCAGCTTCAGCTCGTAACTGGTGAAAAACGTCTGCGAGAACGAAAGGTCCAGCCGGTCGCGCGGTTGCTCCACCAGGTCGGGAATCACATCGGTGGAAACCGAGCTGATCCGTTCGCCGATCCGGTTGTAGGCAATGCTTGCCGAGGTACCGCTCTCCAGATTGTCGTAATACAGGCCGGCATTGATCAGGTACGGCGACTGCCCCTGCAACCGGCGCTGGCGCTTGCCGGGCGCGCTGGCAAGATCCAGCCGGGAATCCAGCCACGTGTAGTTGGCGGCCAGCGTTACGGGCTGGAAGAACTCGCCGATAAACCCGAGGGATTTCCGGACCTCCAGCTCAACGCCGGTGTTCACGCCGTCGGTGTTCCGCCATGTGCGTTCCAGCTGCGTCGAGCCGGTGGGGATCGCAACCTCCTCGATCGCGTCCTTGAACTCCTTGTGAAACACCGAGACGGCCACCAGCTCGCCGGCATCCGGGAACAGCTCGAATCGGAAGTCGTAGTTCGTGATCACCGCGCGCTTGATATCGGCATTGCCGTAGGTAAGGGCATCGGCGATGAAGTCGTAGAAGATGTTGCGCGCGAACTCGCGGAAGTCCGGGCGGGCAAGCGTGCGGCTGTAGGCCAGGCGCAGATTCAGCGACGGGCTGATTTCGTAGATCAGGCTGGCCGACGGGAGCCAGTCGGTTGTTGCGTAGTCCACCGTGATCGGGCGGGCGCTTGCGTCAACCGTGTGAACGATCACGCGCGAATCCTCCATGCGGGCGCCAACAATCGCGCGCATGCGCTGCTCGGCGATCTCGAACGGGATGTCGGCCATCAGGTACCCGGCCCGCAGATGCGACTGGCCGTCGTAGCTGTCCGATGGTGCGGTTGCCTCCTCGATCGAAATCGAATCCGGCGCGATGTGTTCCGGGATAAAGAGCGTATCGATATCCGACGTGGACAGGCCGATGCCGCGGAACCCGAGCACGTACGAAAACGAACGTGTTGCAACCTGCCTGCTTTTGTTTTCGGCAAGGCCGCCGGCACGGATCTTGAACGGCCCAACCGGCATCGTGATGTCGCCGCTGAACCCGCCCAGATCCTCGTCCAGATTGGTGTACACCCGGCCCACGCCGTATGCGTTCACCAGCGACGGGCTCAGCGGTGTCTGTAGTGGCTGCGATGTATCCCCCGCCGAACGGGTGTAGGTGATGCGCCGCAGGTCGGGCTCGTTGCGGCTGCCAAGCGAACCGAACGCGCGCCACTGCACGCGCATATCGTTGAGCACCGGGAACAGATGATCGCCGGCCACCTGGCCGCTGTAGAACGAGCGTTCCAGATAATGGAACACATACGGGTGATTCTCGAAATCGCTGTTCAGCGTTCCGCTCACCATCGTTAGCTCGTCCTCCGCGGTGCGCGTGTACGTGTTCTTCACGCTGATGGTATGAAGGTCGCCCAGCTTGTAGCTCAGGTTGGCGATGCCCCCCAGCAGCACCGAGTACTGGTTGTTGTACCCGTTGTAATCGTATTTGGCAACCGCGCCAAGCGTGGTATCGTAGCGCTTGATTTCCGATCGGTCGTACGCGTTGCGATACGACAGCGCCGCCACCAGCCCCAGATCGTTGCCGAACAGCTCGTACCGATCGCCGTAGGACATCACCAGCGAAAGGTTCGGCGAGGCCACACGATTGCGCAGGCGGTAGTTGTTGGGGAACTGGCGCGCATAGGCGGCAATCTGCTCGGGCGTATACAGCCCGGAGTTGCGCGTAAGGCGGGCCGTGTCCGGGATTGTTGAGGGCAGCGCTCGCGTGCCGTCATCCACGCCCAGATAATCCGTTGCGCCGCCCGGCCCGAACTGCATGGTGTTGAACGTGGTGCCGCTGGAGTACCCTGAGGAAAACGAAAAGCGCACAACCTGACGGTCCGGGAAATCGACCGTGTTCAACTGCACCAAACCGCCGGAGAAATCGCCCGGCAGATTCGGCGTGAAGGTTTTGGCGACAACCGTGTTCTCCAGCAGCGTTGCCGGAAACAGGTCGAACGAAAACGCGCGCTTGCCGGGCTCGGTGCTCACCATCGTTACCCCGTTAAGCTGCGTGTTGTTGTAGCGCTCGTTCGAGCCACGGATGTTGGCGAACTTCCCCCCCACCACCGACATTCCCGTAACCCGGGCAAGCGCGTCGGCGCTGGTTGCGTCGGGCAGCTTGCGAATCTGCGCGGCGGAAATACCGTCGCTCACGTTCACGGATTTGCGGCGCTCGTTGAGCAATGCGGCCTCGGTGCCCAGCGTGGCCCTGGCCGTTACCGTCACCTGCGATGCCTTCAGCGCGGCGGGCTCAAGCGCCACATCGAACGATTTCACGCCGTCGGCCACGGCCATCTCGCCGGACTCGAACGCCTTGTACCCCAGGAACGACACCTTCAGGCGGTAGCTGCCCGCCGGCACGCGCCGCACGGTATACACGCCATTCAGATCGGTAACGGCGCCAAGTTTGGTGCCCTGCACCGCCACCGTGGCGCGGGCGATCGGCTCGCCGGTCTGGCCGTCGGTTACGCGGCCGCGAATCTCGCCCGATTGCGCATGCGCGCATGCGGCCGCCAGCACAAGGCCCAGGCATGCGGCGGCGCTCAGGCGGAAAGCCACGGCGCAGTGGGTACGAACAAAGCGGAACGGAAGTAGTGAGAACATCTGCCTGGCTCGCATGGCGAGCGTTGATAATGCGTGGGAAAAATCGGAGTGGATTCTCTTGTGCGAAAGCTCCCGCGCCGATCCCCGCCGGCCCCCCCGGCGCGAGCGGCGCGGGAACATGGATCAGTCGACGATGACTACGCCGCAGGCCGCAGTGTACTGGCCGGCGGTGATCACGCAGTAGTAGCTGCCGGCGGCCAGATTGCGCGTATCCAGGTGTACCGTACGGCGAGCGGGTTCCTGATGCTCGTCAACAAGCGTCGCAACGGTCGCGCCAAGCACGTCGTACAGCCGAACGTTGACTTCGGCCGCGAACGGCAGCGTGTAGCTCACGCTGGTGCCCTCGGCGCGGCGGGCCGGATTTGGCGCGCCAACACCGCGCAGGTTCAGCAACGCCACGGCCATAGAAACACCGGAGGCGCTCTTCGGCCGCGCGGTCACGATGGTGATCGTGGAGGTCACTGCCGATGGATTGCTGAACGTGTACGAGCCATTGGCGATCATGTCGTGGTTGGTGGCGTTGCCGTCACCGTCAACAAAACGAAGCGCCGCGGTTGTGAAGTAGCGGCTCATGTCGGGCCATGCAATCGTCACCGGATATCCGCTGCCGCCCGCCTTGAACGAGGGCTGCACCTTCAGGCGGAACGTATCGAGCTGTTCGCTGGAGGCATACGGATGATAATTGCGCTTGGTGCCCTGGCCGAAATCCTTCGTGCTTCCAACGTTCACCCAGCGAGCGTCGAACACGCCTTCCGGCGGCGCAGGCGGCTGCTCCTCCTCGCCAAGCCCTGCATCGCGGCCCGTTGTGGCAGCCGGGTTAAGGCCAAAGTAGATGGTATCGCGCACTACCGCCGAGCCATCACCGTTGTCGGCAATCGTGAGCGGGATATCGGTGCTCACCTGAGCATCCGCGGTGGAAACGAACGCCGCCGCGGCAAGCGCCAGGGCGATGATCGAAGGTCGGACGTAGCCAGTCTTCATTGCGGAGAGTACGGTTGAATGTTCGCGAGCACACGCGCCAGCAAAAAGCCCCATCGCCGGCGGAACCAGAATGGCTCCGTCCACGATGGGGCTTGCGGCGCGCAACGCTCCCGTTCAGGTTGGTTGTCGAACTTTTTTGGTTGGCGCAGGCGCGGCCAAACCGGTTGAGATCCTTGGTGCGATCCGTCGTATGTGCCACGCACGGATGCCCGCAAGGTAGCCGCCGCGCATGGGGCCGCGGCGTTGATCGGGACAAACATAGAGCCCGCTTGCACGGGCAGCCAAGTAAAGATTCCGTATTGCTGGCCGCACTGCCATGGATGCCCCGAACGGAGCGAATACGGCGGCGATCGAAGATGTAACAACGGCGAAGGGCCGCCGGCTGCTTGCGCGCCGGCGGCCCTGTTCCCCTTTCGTTGTCCCGACGCTTTCTATCGCGCCGGTTCGTATGCGCCTCCGTGATGCGGAACGTTCCACACGCCGGAGAGGGTGCGTTAGCCTGCGTAGGGCATTAACGCGTTACCACAAGGCGCTTGGTCACCGAAGTACCGTCGGCCGTGAGCGTGTAGAAGTACGTGCCGTTCGGAAGATTGGCGGCGTTGAACTCCACGCTGTGCTGGCCGTGCTCCTGGCGGGCACCATCAACCAGACGGGCAACAACGCTGCCCTTGGTGTCGGTAACCGTCAGGCTTACGCTCGCCGTGTTGGCAAGCGTGTAGCTGATCGTCGTGCTGCGCTCGGCCGGGTTCGGAGCATTCGTCAGCGAGAAGGCGTCCACGACCTCGCGGTCAACACCGGCCACGTTCATGATCTCGTACTCAACCTTCAGCGACTGATTG
>CBHYLN010000166.1:0-10087 GCA_966128725.1 uncultured bacterium
GATGCGGTACTTCCTGCCGCACATCCTTGCGCTTACGGTGAACTCACCGTTCTGGACCGGCATCGAAACAGGCCTGAAGAGTTATCGCTCGAAGGTGTTTGAACGCTTCCCACGCACCAACATCCCCGACACATTCAGCAGCTGGGGCGAATACCAGGCCTATGTTGATCTGCTGGTGCGCACCGGCTGCATCGACAACGCAAAGCGCATCTGGTGGGATATCCGCCCGCATCCAAATTTCCCGACGCTCGAGATTCGCATCTGCGATCTGCCGATGACGTTGAACGAGACCGTGGCGATTGCCGCGCTGATCCAGGCGGTGGCAGCCAAGTTGTTCGCGCTGTATCGCAAGAACCTGTCGTTCCGCACATACCCGCGCGCGCTGATCATGGAGAACAAGTGGCGCGCGGTGCGATACGGGCTGGATGGCAAGCTGATCGATTTCGGTCGCCAGAAGGAAATGTGGGCGCGCGACCTTGTGCGCGAACTGCTGGTGTTTGTTGACGACGTGGTGGATGATCTGGGCAGCCGCGAACACATCAGCACGATCAACGCGATTTTGGATAACGGCACCGGCGCGCAGCGCCAGTTGCGTGTGTTCGAGGAAAGCGGCCGCGACACGAAGGCCGTGGTGGATTACATCATCTCGCAGACCGAGCAGGGGCTGCTGGATGACCCCGCGCAATTCATGCCTTCGGTGATGCCGCCAAGCCAGGGCGCGATCAACGAACGCGAAAGCTCGAAGTTCAACGGCGAGAACACGATTCTGTAGCCGGCAACGCGCACGTTGTTATCCGGCTTGGTTGATTCTGGCAAACGGCCCGGGTACACGATGTGCCCGGGCCGTTCCGCGATTCGTGGATTCGTAGCAGGTATCTCACGTCCGGCCTACCCCAACGCTTCCTTCACCGTGGCGGCGATATGCGCGTTGGTGGCGTTGGTGCGTTCCAGGTGGTCCAGCAATTCCTTCATGCCGGCCTGAGCGCCCGCTTGTGTCAGGCGATCCAGAACTGCGTCGTCCGGAAGCTTGCCAGCCGGGAACTCGCGTTCCTTGGCCGCCAGCATCGCTTGAAGGATCCCGCCCAGCACGAATTCATCGATCATCGGCAACGTCTCCACCGGTATCTGAAGCCTCTTGGGGTCAACAAGTTGCGCTTGCTTCAGCTTGATCGTGAACGGCAGCCACCACATGCGCACGTTGCACTGCCCGGCATAATGGCCCAGCACGTCGATGGCGTGGCGGCCAATCACCTGAATCGGCATCCTCGATGTCAGATCCGCATGCAGCGGGAACCGGAAGATCGAGCCCCACAACGCGCGTGTGGCCATGCACTTGATCTTCGAGGGACGCGACAACCAGATGGCCACGTTGCGGTAGTAGTTGCGAATCCTGTCCAGCGCAATCTGGCCAGCGGCAGTGTTGTTGAAGCCGTTCAGCTTTCGCGGATCGCCGGTTTCCACATTGCCCGGCGTGTCCGTGCCGAAGCTCATCCGCCCGGTAAGGTTCACGTCGAACCAGTGATGCCACGTGGAATCCACCACCACACGCCCAACACCGGCACAATGGCCGTTATAGGCTCCGATCGCACCGAACTCCTTGGCGTTGGCGGCGCCCTTGAAATCCGTTGGCTTGTGGTCGGCCTGCACGCGAGCCCACGCGATGATCTCCGGCGGATACGGGGCGCCGTTGAAATCCGGATACTCGCGTGCAGTGTATGTGCCGCGTGTAAGCGTGTCGGTAAGCACCGCTGGCACCACTACCTCACCCTCGTGCGGGTGATCGGGAAGCACGTCGATCGGCCCCTTGCGCCCGCACAGTATTGGATGCGGCGACAACCACCGGCTGTATCCCCACAACCAGTGCGGGTGCGTCCAGCTTGCACTGCCGCAGTAGTGATGGTGATACCAGCGCAGGCGCAGGCGCATCGGGATGTCGTCGGACTCGTCGTCGAACGTGTACTGGTTCGACTCGTCGAGCCCCGTGCCGGCGAGGTCGTGCCCCTTCACCAGCGAGTCGTGCCGGTTGGGACCGTTTGCCTGCGGCACGCCGTCGGCGTTGGTCCACTTGCGCATGTTCCGCACGCGCGGGATCTGTGAACACAGCGCCTCGCCCAGCGTGGCGTGATCGCCGGTGGCAAACACGCCGCCGCCCTTGTCCATCCAGCGGAACAGGATATCCAGCTCGTTGGCCGTAAGCGCCCCGAACGTGCCGGAGTTGAATCCGTAGAACCACACCTGGTCGTAGTTGTCGAGCGAGAAGCCCGGTTGGTCGAACTTGAAGTTCTCGAAGTGCGGTCCGTACAGACCGAAGGCCGGTGTTGCGGGCGCCGGCTTGTTGGGGTCGGTTTGCCGGTGCGCCCGGGTGACATCAAACTTCACCCACCACTCGGGATTGGTGCGAAGCGTATCGAGTACCTCGCTGAGACCGAAATAGAATTGATTGTACGAGATGCCGGTGTCCACCAGCATCAGGATCCGCACCGTGCAGGGGCGCAGGAAATACGGATGCGCTATGTGGCCGGAGTCGATCCGCGAAAATTGCTCAAGCTCGGTTTGCCGCGCCTGTTGCACGGCCAGCTTCGAGCTTACCTGAATCTGTGTTTCGGTTGGCATGTAAGCCTCTCCTGTGAATTGGATCGTTGAGGATTGCATGATCGCGTTGGGCAAGGCGATGCCCTGGGCCGGTGTTGCCGGCCCTGTGAACGCGGTTGAGCGATACAGTGAGGAGAATGGGGGATGATATCGTCCGGGCGCCGCACGCGCAGCAGCCGATACGGGGTGCGCGTGCGCATCGCGAGCCCGTAATTGTTGTTCACCGTCGTACGCTTGTTCCGGGTTGGAGGGGCTGGCCCGGATGCCGGGTATCGCGCAACCGTGCGAACCCGTGCTGTGCACGGCGCTGTTGAATCGCGCAGTGCTTGATACGTGTATCAAAGTAGCTGCGCGCAACCACAGATGTGCCGCAACGCAACCACAGTTGCCCGGCAAGGAATTTTTTGTGCTGTGCTGGGTAAAGCAGGGTAGTGCCGGTGTGGTACGGTACGATGCGATGCTGGTGATACAGAGGCGCGTACAGGGCCGTGTCCGGGGTGCGTTTCTGCTCCGCGATCGGTGCCATGCCCTTGAGGGGCAATATCGCCGGGGATTTCGCTAGCTTGGCCGCAACTTCATGCATGCACGGTTCGTGTATCCTCCGGTGCCGCCGCATACGCGGTGGCGGGCCGCAAGCCGGCGCACACGAACCCAGCCGACCGAATTACCATGGCAACCGACGACATCTTCGAGAACTTCAATCGCTTCGCGCGCATCTACGCGCCGGAGTACGTGATCGATGCCGACTCGCTGAAGGCGACGCCATCGCCGGAGGAAAACGGCACCGAGCCCGATGCGGAGGTCGGTGCCAGCAGCACGGTTGCCGAGGGTACGGTGGCAGGCAGTACGGCGGCCGGGCCTGCGCAAGCCGCAGCCGCCACGGTTCCGAACTCCGGGGCTTCGCCAACCGGTAATGCGGGCGTGCAACACAGTGACGCGCGGAGCGCCGAGGCACTTGATGCCGCCGGCCCAATGACCGAACAACGCGCACGGCTGGCGCTTGGCGTTGCCGCCGGCGCGGGCCTGGCGGAGATCGCGGCCGCATACCGAAGGCTGGTGATGCTGTACCATCCGGATCGGACGGCGGGGCTTCAGCAGGCCGATCGCGAACGTGCCCGCGCCCGCACAGTGGCGCTGAACGCGGCGTATGCGCTGCTGCGATCAAGCGCCCCGCAGGCCTGACGCACGCCGCAACGGCGTATATCGTGGCGGCGCATATCACGATAAAATCGTTTCCCCCCCGTGCGGGGGCTTGTTATCTTCTCGGCTATCGGTTGCGGGCAAATGGTGGGGAATGGGGTCTGGTACGTTGATGCGGCCACTACGGCCTGCCGAGCAGCGTACACGCCCGGCCCGGTATCCAACCGAACATTCAATCACAGCGGGATTTTGCCATGGACATGTTTCCTGTTGTCGCGGCATTTGTTGCCGGCTTCATCGTTCTGATCCTCTTCTTCTACTTCATACCGGTAGGGCTGTGGATCACCGCGCTTGCTGCCGGCGTGCGTGTGGGCATCTTCAACCTGGTTGGCATGCGCTTTCGGAAGGTGCCGCCGTCGGTGATTATCAATGCAAAGATCACCGCGCAGAAGGCGGGAATCATCGTGGATGTGAATCAACTGGAATCGCACTACCTGGCGGGCGGCAACGTACAGAAGGTTGTGGCGGCGCTGATCTCGGCCGACAAGGCACAGATCCATCTCGGCTGGGAACGGGCCACGGCGATCGACCTTGCCGGTCGCGACGTGCTGGAAGCCGTGAAGCTTTCGGTGAACCCCAAGGTGATCGAGACCCCGCCGGTTGCGGCCATGGCGCGCAACGGCATCCAGGTTCGTGCCATCGCCAAGGTGACCGTGCGCGCCAATATCGAGCGCCTGGTTGGTGGCGCCGGCGAGGCAACGATTATCGCCCGCGTTGGCGAGGGTATCGTTACCACGATCGGCTCCAGCGATACCCACAGCCTTGTGCTGGAGAATCCCGACCGTATTTCCAAGACGGTGCTGGAGAAGGGGTTGGATGCCGGCACGGCATTCGAGATCCTCTCGATCGACATCGCCGACGTGGACGTTGGTGAGAATATCGGCGCAAAGCTGGCCAGCGATCAGGCGCAGGCCGATCTGAGCGTGGCACGCGCCAAGGCCGAGGAGCGCCGTGCCGCCGCCGTTGCGCTCGAGCAGGAAATGCACGCCCGCGTTCACGAAATGCGCGCCAAGGTTGTTGAGGCCGAGGCACAGGTTCCGCTGGCGCTGGCCGAAGCGCTGCGCACAGGCAAAATGGGCGTGATGGACTACTACAACATGAAGAACGTGCAGGCCGATACTTCGATGCGCGAGTCCATTTCGCAATCGACAAAGCCTGCCAACGAAGCCGGAAGCGAGGCTGGGAGCGGCACACGTCCGCAATGATGACAACGCTCCGCAGGCCTCGCGCCATTTTCTTCGATCTTGACGATACATTGTTGGACCATCGCGGCGCCGTGCGCGCCGCCTTGGCCGACATGTACAACGAGCACACCAGCCTGTTCGGGCGGTTGGATCTTGGCCATGTGCAGGCCACATGGCACACGATCAACGAGGCCATCTGGGAGGAGTATTCGCGCGGCGTGCTGACATCGACGCAGCTTCAGTTGGAACGCGCGCGCCTGCTGCTTGATTGGGTGCGCTCGATGGGCGGTAATGTGGCCGGCACCACGGCCGAGCAGGTGCGTGATTCGTATCTGCACCACTACACCGGGCACTGTGCCCTGTTTGATGGCGTGTTACCGATGCTTGGGGCGTTGCGCGATCGCTACACGCTGGGCATCATCACCAACGGCTTCTTGGTGGTGCAGGCACATAAGTTGAACGGAACCGGCATTGCCGGGTACGTTGACCATGTGATTGTTTCCGAGGAGGTTGGTGTGCACAAGCCCGACGCCGCGATCTTCCAGCTTGCGGTGGGGCGTGCGGGCGTTTCAACCGCCGATGCCGCCTACGTTGGCGACAATTTTCTGTGGGATGTTCGTGGCGCCGCCAACGCGGGCCTGATGTCGATCTGGTACAATCCCGCCGGATCGCCTGTGCCTGCCGAATATTCCGACGTAGTGCCCTCGGCAATTGTACGATCGGTTGCCGAAACAGCGGCACTGTTTGCTCTCTCTCTGGAATCCTCCGATATATGAAGGCATTGATCACGGCGGGGGGACGCGGCACGCGTCTGCGCCCGATTACGCATACACAGAACAAGCATCTGATCCCGATCGCCAACAAGCCGATCCTTCGATACGCGATCGACGCGGTGAAGGAGAGTGGCATCACCGAGATCGGCATCGTTGTTGGCGTTGACAATGGCCACGAAGTTGAGCGTGCCTTCGGCGACGGCTCGGAGCTTGGCGTCCGGTTCACCTACATCTGGCAGGAAGCGCCGCTGGGCCTGGCGCATGTGGTGAAGATCTCGCAGGAGTTCATCGGCGATGACTCCTTTGTGTTCTATCTGGGCGACAACATCGTTGTTGGCGGCATCGAGCGCTTTATCCAGAGCTTCCGCGAGTCGGATCTGGACTGCTACCTGACGCTGGCCCGCGTGCGCGATCCCGAGCGATTCGGCGTGCCGGAGTTCGGCCCCGATGGGCGGATCGTGGCGGTGGTGGAGAAGCCGACCGTGCCCAAGTCGCCGTTCGCCGTAAGCGGTATCTACATCTATGGCCCGGCAATCTTCCAGGCCGTGAACGCCATCGAGCCAAGCACACGCGGTGAGCTGGAGATCAGCGACGCGCACGATTATCTGCTGAAACACGGATATCGTGTGGGCCACGGTGAGATTACCGGATGGTGGAAGGATACCGGCATGCCGAGCGATCTGCTGGAAGCCAACCGCCTGGTGTTGAGCAAGATCGAGGAACGGATCGACGGCCACGTTGATGCCGACAGCGATATCGCCGGCGCGGTGGTGATCGAGGAAGGAGCCGAGGTGATTGCTAGCCGCGTTCGAGGCCCCGCGATCATCGGGCGCGGCGCCCGTGTGGTTGATACATACATCGGCCCGTACAGCTCAATTGGTGCAGGCAGCACGTTGGAGCATTGCGAGGTGGAATACTCCATCCTCATGGACCGTGTTACCGTGCGCTCGGTGGATGTGCGCATCGAGGGGAGTCTGTTGGGCAACGATGTGGAGATCTGCCGTGGCGCCGGCAAACCCCGCGTGCAACGCTTCGTGCTGGGCGAACAGAGCCGCGTGGAGCTGATGTAAAAGAATGAGGAATGAAAAATCGGGAATGGAAAATGAAGAATTGAGAATTACGAACAAGGTTCTACGATTTTCGTAATTCATGATTTGCTATTAACTGCTCCCTGCTTCGTACCTCATAATTCGTAATTCGTAATTCGATACTCTGCTTTGCTGGTCATTCCCGCGATAGAGCTCAAGTCCGACCGGTGCGTGCGGACGATTCATGTAGGACCGAACGACGGCCTTGTCTATTCCGACGATCCGTTGGAGATGGCGATGTTGTGGCGCCGCGAAAACGCGCGCACGCTTCACGTGCTTGATCGCGACGGGCTGTACGATGGATCGCCGGTGAACCGCGAAGCGATCGTGGAGATCGTGAGCCGTATCGATATTCCGGTGCAGATTATTTCGGCGTTTGTGGACGTTGTCGACGCCGAAGCATGGCTTGCCGCCGGCGTGTACAGGATTTTCCTGCACGATCTGCTGGAGCGTGACCCCGAGGGCGTTGCGGGGCTGGTGGCGCGGTTTGGCCCGTCGCGTATCTGCGCCGGCGTGATCGCACGCAATGGCCGCACCAATCATACATGGCGTCCGGATACTCCCGAACGCGACAATGTGGAGTTCGCGCAGGCCGCCGCGGCGCTGGGCATCAAACGTTTGTTCTTTACCGATCGCCAGTACGAGGGCGAACTGCACGGCCCGAACTTCGCGGAGCTGGAACGCCTGGCAACCGGCAGCGGCCTGCATGTAACGGCCGCCGGCGGCGTGGCGACCGTGGAGCACGTATGGCGATTGCAGGAGATGGAGACAATCGGGATCGACTCCGTGGTAATCGGCCGCGCGTTCTACGAGAACAGTTTCCCGTGCCAGCAGCTTTGGCGCGATGTCGAGCTGGAGCGCCGCAAGGCCGGCCTTGAATGGCGCGATGGTGTTTCCACATCGTCGCTGAAGCCCGGCAAGCCACCCTCGGTCTGAGAGAGAGATCCCTGGTTCACCCCCTCTGGCGCCATGCAGGCGTCCGGCAAGGCGCCCCCGACCATCCCCCCAATGTATTCCCCCTGAAGCCGTGCACAGGCGTGTGCTGGCATATGTCGGCTCGCCGCTCGTCACCGGACATGCGATGTCCGCTCCGTGGCGTGTGCATGCCTAGATTGTTGCATGGACAATAACCTGAAGAACGTGGTGGCCGTGGTCACCGGAGCAAGCCGAGGCGCGGGTCGTGGTATTGCCTGCGCGCTTGGAGAACGGGGAGCAACCGTCGTGGTAACCGGGCGCAGCCGCGCCCAGGGGACGCGCACCGAGGGGCTGCCCGGCACGATTGATGAAACAGCAGCCGAGGTTACCCGGCGCGGCGGCCATGGTATCGCGATACCATGCGACCACACGAACGATGCCGATATCGAACGGCTTGTGGCCGACATCGAGCAGCGCGCGGGGCACATCGACCTGCTTGTGAACAACGCCTGGGGCGGGTATGAGGCCTACAGCGGCAGCAGCTTTACCGCGCCGTTCTGGGAGCAACCGATTTCGCGATGGGATGCGATGTTTACCGCCGGCCTGCGCTCGCATCTGATGACCAGCCGCGCGGCCGTACGCCTGATGCTGCCACGGCAACGCGGAATGATCCTGGCCACAACCGCGTGGGATCGTGATCTCTACCTTGGCAATCTCTTTTACGATATTGCCAAACATGCCGTCAACCGGATGGTGTTTGGTATGGCTCGTGAACTGGCGTCCCATTCCATCGGCGCGTTATCGATTGCGCCCGGGTTCATGCGCACCGAGCGCGTGATGGCCGAGCATGATCGGCAGCCGTTCGATATCAGCCGTACCGAGTCGCCGGAATTCGTCGGGCGTGTGATTGCGGCATTGGCGGGCGATGCCGATGCCATCCGGTTCAGCGGGCGCACCATGTTCGCCGCTGATCTGGCGGCCGAATACGGCGTTACCGATATCGATGGGCGCATCGTTCCGCCATTCCATATCGACGCGTAACCCAGCGGTTACCGCTGGGACGGTTTCCGCCGGGACCGTTACCGCATCGACGCGTCGCCCGCGGGAAACGGTTTCCGCCGGGGAAACGGTCACCGTGGGTGCATTCACCACCGGTGGATACCGTTGTGCGATTACGGCTGGGACGGTTACCGCCGGCGCGGTTGGCCGGCGGTAAACCCATAATAACAGCACAGTGAGGGCCTAACTATGATTGCTACACTGATTCTCTTGTTGGCCGGTACCATCGGCTCGGAATTCAACGGCGCTGCGCACCGCGCCAACGTTGTAGCCACGCCGATGGCTGCAGGCATTGCCGGCATGCCGCTGAAGGATGGGGTAATCAAGCGCGGTGCTCCGCTGACAGGCGCACCCGTGGTTACGCTGGCCGCCATCCTGGCCAACCCGCAATCGTTTGCCAACCGGACGGTGACCGTGGAGGGCAAAATCAAGCAGTGCTGCACGCGGAAGGGATGTTGGATGGAGCTTACCGCGCCCAAGGCCGCCAACACCGTACGTGTCACGTTCAAGGATTACGGCTTCTTCGTGCCCACCAACTCCAAGGGGATGCGTGTGCGTGCCGAAGGGAAGGTGACCGTGACAACGCTGAGCGCCGAGGACGTTGCGCATCTGAACGGTGAAGGCGCGCATATCAAGCCTAGTGCCGATGGCACCGCGCTTGAGGTTGGATTCGTTGCCGACGGCGTCGAACTTCGAAAGTAGACGCGCGGCCGTGCATCATGGCAACCCGTGGGTTAGCAACCGTTCATCGCTTCTCATGTTGAACTCTCCGAGTTGTGCATGCGATGCGGCAACCGGCGTGTTAGCAGCCGCTCATCGCTTTTCATGTTGAACTCTCCGAGTTGGACATGCGATGCGGCAACCGGCGTGTTAGCAGCCGTTCATAGTTGCGCATGTTGAACTCTCCGGGTTGTGCATGCGATACGGCAATTGGCGTTGAAGTTGCCGTCCGGCGTTGCGCATGTTGAACTCGACGAGTTGGGCATGCGATACGATAACCGGCGTTGATGTTGCCGCTCACGCTTCGTCGCCGGCATGGCCGAAGGAAGAACGGTGCGCACCTACGGCGCTATTGTGTAAATGCCTGGGCGAATACTACAGACAGGTGGCGCCTACGGCGCCCTGCCAGGCCGAATTCGAGCAGCCATACGGATATGTGCTCATCTTTAGCTCTCCGAGTTGTGAATGCGGGGCGGCAATTGGCGTTGAAGTTGCCGTCCAGCGTTGCGCATGTTGAACTCGACGAGTTGGGCATGCGATACGATAACCGGCGTTG
>CBHYLN010000167.1:0-9807 GCA_966128725.1 uncultured bacterium
ATTACGAAGTACGAAAGTCGAATTATGAATTGAGAATTACGAAGTACGAAAGACGGCCCAATTTGTCATCCGCAATTCATCCTTCGTCATTCATCCTTCATCCTTCATCCTTCATCATTCATCATTCATCATTCATCATTCATCATTCATCCTTCATCCTTCGTCATTCATCCTTCGTCATTCATCCTTCATCCTTCGTCATTCATCCTTCGTCATTCATCCTTCGTCATTCATCCTTCGTCATTCATCATTCGTCATTCATCATTCGTCATTCATCATTCCTCATTCGTCCTCAATTCGTCACGTGCATCGCGTGTTCGATCGCCGTGTAGTAACGCTCGGCAAGATCGGCAACGCTGGCGCTGATGCCGTCGTTGATGCTGAGATGCCCGGGCACCACGGCGCCAAGCGGCGCCAGCGGAACGTTATGGCGTGCGGCAAGCGCGGCAAGCGCATCGTGGTTGGCAGGGTTGTAGCTGAGCACCACACGCGATTGTGATTCGCCGAACAGCGCGGCAATCTCGTCGGCATGGTCGTATCGGGCCTGGGCGCCAAGCGCCGCGCCCGCGCTGTTGATGGCGCACTCGGCAAGCGCAATCGCCACGCCGCCCTCGGCGCAGTCGTGCGCCGAGCTGAGAAGGCCGCCGCGGATCGCCTCCAGCACACAGGCTTGCAGGCGCGCCTCGTTCTCCAGATCGAGCACCGGGGCATCGCCAACAACACGGCAGCTGCGGATGGCCAGCAGCTCCGAGCCGCCCAGCTCGCAGCGCTCGAACCCGAGCAGAGCAACCGCATCGCCCTCGTTCTGGAATCCGGCCGGCGTTACGTGGTCCAGATTGTCGATCACACCCAGCATGCCGATCACCGGCGTTGGGAACACGGCGCGCTGCTGCGACTCGTTGTGGAACGACACGTTGCCGCCGGTAACCGGTGTATCCAGCCTGCGGCAGGCGTCGCCGATGCCGCGGATAGCCTCGCGGAACTGCCAGTACACCTCCGGGTTGTACGGGTTGCCGAAGTTCAGGCAGTTGGTGATGGCCACCGGAAGCGCGCCGCTGCACACCACGTTGCGCGCAGCCTCGCACACGGCGCTCATGCCGCCCACGTACGGGTTCAGGTACACGTAGCGGCTGTTGCAGTCGGTGGCGACCGCAATGCCCGTGCCCGGCAGCTCCTTCAGGCGCAGCACGGCCGAATCCGCCGCGAAGGATTGCACCGTGTTGGTGCGCACCATGGAATCGTACTGCTCGTACACCCAGCGCTTGCTGGCGATGTTCGGCGACGCCAGAAGCATATCGAACGCTTCGGCGGCCGATACCTCGCCCACAAGGGCACGCACATCCGCCGCACGCACCTCGGCCACGTATGCGGCCTCGCGCCACTCGCGCTCGTACACCGGGGCGCCGCCGCCCAGGACAAGGCTGTCGGCCGGCAGGTGCGCCACACGTTCGCCGTGCCGGAAAATCTCGATAAGGCCGTCGTCGGTGGTAACGCCAATCTCGGTGATGGGCACATCCCACTTGGCGCAGATCGCCTGCGCGGTCGCGATGTCCTCGTGCCGCACCACCAGCAGCATGCGCTCCTGCGACTCGCTGAGCATGATCTCGTAGGCCGACATGTCGTTCTCGCGCAGCGGTACCTTGTCCAGGTCGATCCGCATGCCCGAACCGGCCTTGGCGCTCATCTCGCTGGTGGAGCAGCTTATCCCCGCGGCGCCCATGTCCTGCATGCCCACCACCACGCCCGCGGCAATCAGTTCCAGCGAGGCCTCAAGCAGCAGCTTCTCGCCGAACGGGTCGCCCACCTGCACCGTGGGGCGCATGTTCTCGGTCTGTTCGTCGAACTCGCGCGAGGCAAGCAGCGAGGCGCCGTGGATGCCGTCGCGACCGGTGCGCGAACCAAGGATCATCACCACATTGCCGGCCGGGCCGGCCGTTGCCGATACCGTGGCGTCGGCCTTCACAATCCCCACGGCCATCGCGTTGACCAACGGATTGTCGCGATAGCAGTCCTCGAAGAACACCTCGCCGCCCACCGTGGGCACACCGAAGGAGTTCCCGTAGTGGCCGATGCCGTGCACAACGCCCTCGAACAGGAATCGTGTGCGGGGATTATCCAGCGAGCCGAATCGCAACGAATCCAGCGCGGCAATCGGTCGCGCGCCCATCGTGAAGATGTCGCGCAGGATGCCGCCAACGCCCGTGGCCGCGCCCTGGAACGGCTCCACGGCGCTTGGGTGGTTGTGGCTTTCGATCTTGAACGCAATGGCGTAACCGCCGCCAACATCCACAAGCCCGGCGTTCTCCGAGCCGGCCTCCACCAGCAATCGGCCGCCGCTGCGCGGCAGCGTCTTCAACTGCGCGATCGAATTCTTGTAGCTGCAGTGCTCGCTCCACATCACCGAATACACACCAAGCTCGGTGTAGTTCGGCGCGCGGCCCAGAACCTCGTTGATATGAACGAACTCGGCCTCGGTAAGGCCAAGCGAACGTGCGTCTTCCAGCGTGCTGATGCGGGTATCGTGCGACTGTGCCATGAAGATGTATTGAGTACTACGGAGGATTTGATGCGCGGGACCAGGGAGATGGTCACGGTTGCGGCCCCAACAAGGTTGGGCGGCCGCGGCCGGCATGTGCTGGCGTGATATCAGTATCGATAACGCGCCGTTGGCCAGTGGGTTACCAGATAGTAGGTCACCAGGGCGATCACCAGGAACGCCACAACGAAATACGCGGACACAAACAGTCGTGTGGCCGCCGGCGACGAGCTGCTGCGCGGCATCCAGCCCCGCCAGTTGCAATTATGGCAGCGGTATACACCGTACACGGGCACCAGCCGCAACCGGACCTTTTCGCCGATCGAGCGGGCCTTTGAACGATTCACCTTCCCCACCATCTTGCACTGCGGGCATCGATGCAGATTGCTGGGCATGCGCTAATCTCCAACCATTCGTCGTCGGATTCGGTTGTCGGCACGCAGCGCCGCGGCCATCGCAAGGCGAAGCGTGTCGTTGGAAATCCCCGGTTCGTTGCCGTCCCAATGATCGCGCACGTAGCTGGTGGAGAAATTGCCGCTTCGGAATTCCTCGCTTTCCAGCACGCGCTTGCAGAACGGGATTGTTGTGCTGATGCCGGCGATATGATACCGGCCCAGCGCATCCAGCATCGTATCGATCGCTTCCTGCCGTGTTGGGCCCCACGCGATCAGCTTCGCCAGCATCGGATCATAATACAGCGTTACCGGCATGCCGGCATACAGTGAGGAATCCACACGCACGCCCGGCCCGGCCGGCTCGGCAACCTCGCGCACGGTGCCGATGCTGGGCATGAAGTTGCTGTACACGTCCTCGGCGCAGATGCGGCATTCGATGGCGTGGCCGTTGCGCACAATGCTCTCGGTGGTAATCGGCAGGGCCTCGCCGCGCGCAACGCGCAACTGCATCTCCACAAGGTCAACGCCGGTCACCATCTCGGTTACCGGGTGCTCCACCTGCAGGCGGGTATTCACTTCAAGGAAATAGAAGTCGCCGTTGGAATCCAGCAGAAACTCCAGCGTGCCGGCGTTGGTGTAGCCGGCCTGGCGTACCAGGCGCTCGCCGCACTCGAACATACGCCGTCGCAGGTCGTCATCAACCGCAACCGATGGCGATTCCTCGATCACCTTCTGGTGCCGGCGCTGGATGGAGCACTCGCGTTCGCCCAGCACGGCAACGTTGCCAAACGCGTCGGCGACAACCTGCAGCTCGATATGGCGCGGGCCAATCACATACTTCTCAAGGAACACCTCGTCGCTGTTGAACGCCGTCAGCGCCTCGCCCTGGGCCATGCGGTATGATTCCTCCAGCTTGGAGGGATCCTCCACAACACGCATGCCCTTGCCACCGCCGCCCGCGGCCGCCTTCAACAGCACCGGATACCCGATGCTGGCGGCAACCTCAAGCGCTTCGTCGATCGACGTAATCGCGTTCGTGGTTCCCGGCATCACCGGCACGTTGCTTTCAACGGCCAGCCGCCGCGCGTTGGTCTTGCTGCCAAGATGGTCGATCGCATCCGGCGACGGGCCAACGAACACCACGCCGGCATCCAGGCATTGTTGCGCGAACGCTGCGTTCTCCGAAAGGAACCCATATCCGGGATGCACGGCGTCGGCGCCGGAGCGCCGTACCGCGCGCATCACCTTCTCCATGTCCAGATAGGTTTGCCTGGGTGTAAGCCCGTCCAGCCGGATCGCGTGGTCGGCTTCACGCACGTGCAACGAGGCCGTGTCGGCATCGGAATAAATCGCAACGGTCTCGATGCCCATGCGCCGCGCCGTTCGAATCACACGGCGCGCGATCTCGCCACGGTTTGCAATCAGAAGTCGTTTCATGCCCTCAACGTCGCTGTATGTATGGCCCCTGGGGCCGGCTTATCGAAGTTCCACGATCGTAACGCCGGCGCCCCCTTCGGTAAGCGCTCCCTGGCGATATCCGGCAATGCCGGGATGCACGGCCAGGAACTCGTGCACGCGTTTGCGCAACGCGCCGGTGCCCTTGCCGTGGATGATTTCCAGATACGTCACGTTGGCGTTGAACGCCGCGGTAATCGCCTGCTCCAGCCGCACGATCGCCTCGTCGGCATACATACCCCTCAGATCGATGCGGGTTTCGGCCTCGGCCGCGTTCATCACGGCAACACGGCCGGCCTGTTCGCGCCGTATCTCGCGCCGCGTAACCAGTTCCAGCTCGTCGATGTGCGAACGCATCCGCATCGCGCCGAACTGCACAACCACACCGCCCTTGTCGTCGGGGTCGAACTGCAGCTCGCCAACCTGCGTGCCGCCACGCAGCCGCACCGCGTCGCCAGCCTTGAACGCCGGCCCCGCCGGGGCTTCGCCGTTGGCCTGTTTGGCGGGCTCGGGCTGCATCACCGCGCGCGCGCCCTCGATCGCCTTGCGCAGCTCCTTCACGCGATCGGTGTCCGCGCCGGCGCGTATCTCGCGAATCGCGTTCTCCACAAGGCTGTTGGCGTTGGCCAGCGTATCGCGCGCCTCGGCCTTCGCCTGGGCCACAATCGCCTGCTTGCGATCGGCAAGCTCGCGGGTTTCGGTATCCAACCGCGTCTTCAGGGCCTCGGCCTCGTCGCGCCGGTGGCGGGCTTCCTCGGCCGAGCGCCGTGCATCGGCAAGGCTTTGCTCCAACTGGCCGATAATCTCCGTCATCCGGTTGCGATCGTCGCCCAGCTTCACCCGCGCATTGTGGAGGATCTCGCGGTCGAACCCAAGCCGCTCGATCAGCTCGAACGCGTAGCTGTTGCCGGGCGTGCCCACCATGAATCGATACGTTGGCGTGATCGTCCGTGTATCGAACTCCATGCCCGCGTTCACCACCGCCTCGGTTTCGTAGGCGAAGATCTTCAACGAGCTGTGATGCGTGGTTGAAAGGATAAACGCCCGGCGCTGCAGCAGCCCTTCAAGCACCGCGGCGGCAATCGCGCCGCCTTCGTCCGGATCGGTGCCGGTACCGATCTCATCAAGCAGCACCACGTCGCCAACCTGCACCAGCCGAACGATGTCGCCAATGCGCGACATATGCGAGCTGAACGTGGAGAGATCGTTCTCCAGCGATTGCTGGTCGCCGATATCGGTGAACACATTCGCCGCATGCACCACGCATTCGTCGGCCGGCGGATGAATGCCGGCCAGCGCCATCGCGGTAACCAGACCCACCGTCTTCATCGCCACGGTCTTGCCGCCGGCGTTCGGCCCGGAGATGATGATCGCGCGCTGCGAGGGGTCCAGCTCGGCCGACATCGGCACCACCTTGCTCAGCCGAAGCAACAGCAGCGGATGATAGGCGTTCACCAGGCGAATCTGTTCGCCGTCGGTAACCACCGGCTCAACGCAGTTGTTCCGCTCGGCATACCGGGCGCGGGCGTTCAGCGAGTCCACCAGTTGCAGCACGCCCAGGCCGTCAGCAAAGGCATCGGCGTCGGCGCCCAGCTCGGCGGTGAGCGTGCGCAGGATGCGCTCCACCTCGCGACGCTCGGCGAACGTAAGCTCGGCGATCTCGTTGTTCATGTCGAAGATCTCCGCGGGCTCCAGGAACACGGTGGAACCGCTCTGCGATTCACCGTGGATGATGCCTGGGATCTTGCGCTTGGCGTCGGCCTTTACCGGCAGCACCAGGCGCCCTTCGCGAAGCGTGACGTATTCGTCGGTGACGAGCTCTTCGTCGGACACCTTGCGCAGGATACGCTGCAGGCGCGATCGCAGCGCGGCCGAGCGATCGATGATATCGCGGCGGATGCGGGCCAGATCGCGGCTGGCGTTGTCGCGCACGTTGCCGGCGTCGTCGATCGCGTCGGCGATGTGTTTCTCCAGCAGCCGGTTGGTGTGGATACGGTCGGTAAGCTGATGCATCAGCGGGCTTGTCTCGCGCCGGGCCGCGAAGAAATCGCGAACCTTGCGCATCGAGGCAATCGTGCTGGCGCAATGCAACAGGTTCTCCGGCCCCAGATACGCGCCGGCGAGCCGCGACAGCGACAGCGCCTCGCCGATGTTGTGGATGCCGTCCAGCGGCAACAAATCATCGCGGCGCAATGAGCCGCGTATCTCGCCCACCATCCGAAGCTCGCGCCGCACCGCGTCGGGGTCGGTCATCGGCAACGCATCGGCAAGATGCTGCACGCCCAGCGACGAGGCCGCCAGGCCCGCTATATGCTCAAGCACCCGGCCGAACTCCAATTGGTCAAGGCTGGATGCTATCAGTTCGTCTCGTGAAATTCCGTCCATCATTCTCGTACGTCAGTAACTCGGTTCAATGCATCATCAATCGTTGTCGTTCACGGCCATCATCGTATCGCGAAAGGCATGGGACGCCTATCCAAGCAATTGCTTCACGGCGGCCTGCACGCGGGCACCGTCGGCCAGGCCACGCATCGCCGCCATGGCCTTGGGCATCACCAGCTTGAAATCGCCGGGGCCGCTGGCGCCCGTCTCGGCGATGATCGCGCTGACCGCCGCGTTGATCTCCTCATCGGTCAATTGCTTCGGCAGATATGCTTCGATGATCGCCAACTCCTGCAATTCCTTCTCGGCCAGGTCCGCGCGGCCGGCCGCGGTGAACTGCTCGGCGGCATCCTTGCGGCGCTTGGCCTGGTTGCTCACGGCCTTCAGTTCATCCTCGGGATTGATCTGATCGCGGCCGCTTTTCTGCAGTTCCAGCAATGCCGCGCGCACCATGCGCAGCGTGTCCACGTGGAGCTTCTCGCCCGCCTTCATTGCGTTGGTCAGGTCCTGGCTAATCCGTTCGGTAAGCGTCATCGTATCATTCTCCAGTACTATCCGGGCCATCGGCACCGATGGCCGCCCGTGTTGCAGGTTAATCGCCAACCGACCGCGGGCAATTGCCGCGCCGGCTGGCCGTGGTAAATTCATCGCCCCCCCGAACCGTGCTCCCAATCGCCGTGCACGTATGCCGGTTCGGGGTTCAATCGGCAAAGCAAGCCACAAAGGTATGAAACGAGTTCTATCACTGCTCCCCAGCGCCACCGAGATCGTCTATCGGCTGGGCGCCGCCGACGCGCTTGTGGGCGTTACGCACGAATGCGATTTCCCGGCGGAGGCGCTCGGCAAGCCGCGTGTTACCGAGGCTCGGATCGATCCCTCGATGCAAAGCGAGACGATCGACGCGCTGGTGCGCGAGCAACTTGATTCGGCCGGCTCGTTGTACACGCTCCGCATGGATATCGTGCGCGAGCTGCGGCCACAGGTGGTGCTTACACAGCAGCTTTGCACCGTATGCGCCGTAGGCTACGAAACCGTGCACGCCGCGATGCGAACCCTGCCACAGCCGCCGCAGGTGATCAACCTGGAACCGGCCACGCTGAACGACGTGCTGCAAACACACGTCGCGATCGGCGAACTGCTTGGCCTTGGCGATCGCGCTGCCGAGGTTGTCGCCGAGCTGCGCGCGCAACTGGAGCGCATACCCGGTATCACCCCGGCGCCGCGCGTGCTGCTGCTGGAGTGGCTTGCCCCGCCGTTCTCGGCCGGGCACTGGATGGGCGACCTCGTTGAGGCCGCAGGCGCGCAGCCGGTCCTTGCCGATCGTGGCACATACTCCAGGCAGCTCGCGTGGGATGCCATCGCCGAAGCCGTGTTCGATGTCGTGGTCATCTCCTGCTGCGGCTTCAGCGTGGAACGCGCCATGCAGGATGTGCTTGCCAGCGGCGAGCTGCGCAAGGTGCTGGCCGGCCGGCCGGGCGTACGCGTTATCGTGTTCGACGGCAACCACTTCTTCAGCCGCCCCGGCCCGCGCCTTGCCGAAAGCGCCGAGCTGCTGAACAAGGCGCTGCGCGGGATACCTTCGGCGGATTCCGGCGCGTCCATCGCCGACGCGTACCGCGAGCTTCAGCCGGGACAAATCCTCGCCTGAGAGCCGCACACCTGGTCCGCATGTCAGCGCCAGCACTTGAGGGCCACTACGGCACGATGCGCGTTACACCGCGCCGGCCGGTTCGGCCATCGCGGAATGGGCTTCCTGCTGCGCTGTTGCCGGCTCGGCATCCTGCGCCGCGCCACGGTTCCACAACGACAGCAGCACGCCGATCAGCGCGAAACCGCCGGCGGTAAGGCCGTACAGCTTCAGCAGATTATGCTCGATCAGATACCCGGCCACCAGCGGCCCAAGGATCTGCGCTATGCTCTGCAATGACTGGCTTACCCCCAGCGCCGCGCCCTGTTCGGCCCGGCCCACCGAGCGCGTAAGCAGCGTGGTAAGCGCGGGGCGCGTTACCGCCGAACCAAACGAGCTGATCACGATCAGGCTCAGCAACAGCGTAAGCGTGCCGGCCCAGCCCAGCAGCGCGTATCCGATGGCCATGCCAACAAAGCCGATTGTCGCCAGCCGCATCTCGCCCAGGCTGCGGGCCAGCCGGCCAAGCAGCCCGCCCTGCACCAGCGCGCCAATCAGGCCGGAGAACGCGAACACAAAACCAACGTGCATGGCGTCGTAGCCGAACTGCCGCTCCAGGAACAGCGCCGTGCCGCCGATCAGCGTGGAGAACGAGAGCACGAAGCAGAAGAACTCCAGCAGACGCAGGCGCGGCAGCGGCCGGCGGAAGTAGCCCAGCATTTGCTCGACGCGCCCCATCCGGCGGGCGTTGGGATCCACGTGCGGCTTGACGTCCGGCAGCAGAAACCAGGTGCAGAGAATCGAGCCAAGCGAAAGCAGCGCCGCCGCGTAGGCGGGATACTGATATCCGAACTGCGACAGAAGCCCCGACACGGCCGGGCCTACAAGGAAGCCGATGCCGAACGCCATCCCGATCAGCCCAAACGCCTTGGTGCGCTCCTCCGGCTTGGTGACATCGCTGATATAGGCCTGCGCGATGCTGAGGTTGCCGGCGGTGATGCCGTCGATGATACGCGCCACGAACAGCAGCGTAAGCGTGTGCGCAAGGCCCAGCGTTATGAAGCCGACAAACGTGCCGATCTGGCTTACCAGCAGCACCGGACGCCGCCCCACGCGATCGGAAATGCGCCCCAGGACAGGGCCGGCCACGAACTGGCAGATGGCGAACGAGGCGGCGATCATCCCCACGGTCATCGGCGAGGCGCCAAGATGCTCGGCATAGAACGGAAGCAGCGGCAACACCAGCGTGAAGCCGAACACATCCACCAGCACCACAAGGAAGATGGGCACCAGAGGCGATCGCATCGAACCACCGGTAGGGTTCGCGCTGGGGGTTGAACGATCGTTCATCGGTAGTTGCTATGGTCGGAACACCCCGGGCAGGCGTTCCCAAAAGCACGACGGGGAATCTC
>CBHYLN010000168.1:0-9774 GCA_966128725.1 uncultured bacterium
CCGCATTGCGGATGCAAGCTCCATCGGAGCGTACCGTTCTTCATGACGCCGTACCGACCATTGCACGAACGGTTCACTCCTACGGAGTTATAAAGTGGGAACGCGCACGCTCGCTACAAACCGGTGCCCACGATGGGGGTGTGGACAGGCCTCCGTCAGGAGGCGCCCGTCTGTAGCCCCACACGCCCAATTACGGTGACAAGCTCCATCGGAGCGTACCGTTCTTCATGACGCCGTACCGACCATTGCACGAACGGTGCCCACAACGGGGGCCTGTGGACAGGCCTCCGTCAGGAGGCGCCCATCTGTAGCCCCACACACCCAATTGCGGATGCAAGCTCCGTTTGTTGTGCCATATGGCGACCAAACGAAACAGGGGCTTGCGCGGCTCGCAGGCATCAAATGGATGTCGTCGCACGCGCGTGCCGGCCCGGTTACTGCACTGGAACCTTGCACACGCCGATCTGGTTGCCCGATCGCACGACCACCAGGTACACGCCGGCGGTAAGATTCGGCAGTTCCAGACGCATGGCACCCTCGCGCGTGGCCCCACCCCCGGCCGAAACAATCGCCTGCCGCAACACGATGTTCCCAAGCAGATCGCTTACAACCAACTCGGCCGGCGCGTTGCCGGGCACGCGATAGCGTACAGCCATGTCCCGGCCAATCGTGGTGGCGTTCACCGCCAGGCCGGCCGATTCTTCCCGGCCACCGCCCACACCTACCGGCAGATACCGCGATGCACGGAACTGCATCACCAGCGAGCGCCCGAACTCGTTCGGGAACTCGCGCACCACCTCGCCGGTATAGGCCCACGACATGCGCGCATACCCGGTGCCGGCCGCCCTGTTGTACCAGTAATAAAGCCCATCGCCGGCGGTATCGTTCAATCGGAATTCGTAGCAGCCATCGTCAAGGCTCAGGGTGTCGTAATACGATGTATTGCCGGCAAGGCCCGAGCGCTCCAGCACCAGACGCCCGGTGCTCAGGTCGCGGATCGAATACGAGGTTTCGCCGCCCCTGTTGTTGGTCCGCACAACCAGCGCCAGCTCGGCCGGCAGCGTTGGCGGCACTGTGTAGGCGGTGGCAAGGGTATCGTTGCCGTGGTACTCATCGGCGGCGCCGTTGGCGGCCGCGATCACTGCAACAAATGTGGCGGAATCGGCCTCGGCCGATTCAAACGATTCCAGCGTTACATGCACGGTATCGTCGAACGCCAACGCACCGGTCCATCGATATGTCGCGAGCGGCAACCCGGCAATGCCATACCTGATATCGGCGCTTCGGAGCGTGTCGGTCCCGGTGTTTCGCACCACCACAACCGGCGCGGCGCATATGGGGTTCATGCGCCGCCGGGCAACATCGGCGCTGGGCGCAAGCACAGCGTCAACCGAGGCATCGCGCCGGAAGTTGGGCGCGCCGTAGGTGATCAACTGCGAGGCAATCTCGTACCTCGGTGGGTCGCTGCCGCCGTTGGAGGAATACTGCTCGATGTTGTAGTCCATCGTAAGCGTGCCGCCGGGGTTGGCGTAACGCGAAAGCTCTACGTCGTAGGGCTCCACCATCGCGCCCGGGCACCATCCGCCGCGCGACCTCACCCAATCGCCCCCCTGTGGGTAGATCGGACTTTCGGCGCAATCCTCGCGCCACACCCGCTGGCTGAACACGGGTTCCCCGCCTATCAGGATTGCATGCGCCTTGGCGCAGAGCGAGGCGCACCCACGGGTGTCGGCCCCGATGCCGGCTACGCGCAGCTTCAGTTTCGTACCGCCTGCCTCCGACGGCACATCCACGGTAAGCGGCACCAGGTCCTCTTCGATCGAGCGCGCCGCGCCGTAGCGGAACGTTCCATTCCAGAGATTGCGCACCGCGAGCGGATCGCGCGCGGGAATGCCCGGGAAGAACTCGAAGGAAAGGGCAACCTCCTCCGAAAGGTTGTCGTTGATCAGCCGAACCGTGTCGCGCAGGATCGGGATGTAGTCGGTAACGTCCAACGTCCAGGTAACGCCATTGGAATCCAGATCAACGCCCGTGCCGAACGGCGTCATCAACAGCGAAAGCTGGTAGCGGTCCAGCGCGGGCAGGTGCTTCACGTACCGCACACGCTGCTGATACAGCACCGAATCGGCCGGCACCCGCAGCGAATCCACCGCCCGCCCTCTGGTGTCGTATCGGTACCCGTTGAAATACGAGGGCCACACGATCAGCGTATCAACCGGCACACCGCCGGTGGTCAGCGAATCGTACACAATCACAGCCACCGGATCGTTCTGCGTGGAGTCCACAACGATACTGGTATCGTACCGCGTGCGATATCTCCCCTGCTCGAATATCACGTTGGGCCGGATGTTCCACCCCGTGCCGCCGGCGTACGTTTCCGCCGCCGGCACATGCACGCGCCTGGGCTGGCCGATAAGCTCGCCGTTGAATCCCTTGCCGCTGCCGTCGATGGCGGCAAGCGGCGAGGGTTGCTCGAATCGATAATACGCGCGCAGGGCGTCGCTGAACGGATGGTTGAAATGCTCCACCGGATGCGGCTCGTTCAGATCGGTGCCCATCCAGTAATAGATGGAGCTGGCCGCCACATCGCGATCCCACACGGCAATCTCGTCCAGCGTACACGGCACCGGCTCGCCAACGTCGGTTGCCGGCCCGCCGATACGGAAGGTCTGGATGCCGTTCAACGCGCGACTCTTGCCACGCGCAAACGCCAGCAGCCGACCGTTGAAGAATATCTTCATGACGCCGTTGCGAAGATTCTTGGTGAACGCCCAATGGCACCACCGCCCCGCGTAGGCAAACGTGTCGTTCAGATCCTTCCACACATAGTTGGCCGGCACAAATCGCCCGGCTTCCCAGTACAACACCTGGTTCGGTGAATCGATGAACAACGAAAGGATCGGGCGGCCGAACTCATCAACGGCCTCGGCGGTGACGGCCTTGCTGCCTGTTGCCGCATTGGGCATGTATTGCCAGAACGCCAGCGTGATTGCCGAATCGATGGTCCCGGCCGCACCGGCCGGGATTTCAATCCAGGACTTCCCGTCCAGTTGCAGCGCGTGATTGTTGTTGGTGGAGTACACCATCGCCGGATACGGCATCGGCGAACCAAGCACGCGCGTATCAACACCGGCGGCGCCATCGTTCTGCATACTGATGTCCACGATGATGTTCCGATCCTGGCGTCGCGTGAACGGCGTCGAGAACTGGATGGCGTTCCAGCCGCGGACGGGGTCCAGCTCGCCCTGAAACACCGTCACGAACTCGGCCGGCGTGAACAGATTGGGCGCGATGGAATCGTATGTGGTATGCGCAAACCGGATCACCACATTGTGCAGCCGCGTGCCGGGCTCCTGCACAAAAAGCCGCATGCCCGTGATGTCGCCGGCAACCATGCCAAGGCTGTCCAGCTCGGCCGCACGCCACAACATCTGCGTACGCGAGCGGCCCGCACTGCCCAGCAAGGGCGGCGAGCTGAGCGTGATGCCCGCGCCAACACCAATCGCCCGAACGCCGAACGTGGAATCCCGGTGCACGGTGATGCGCGTTCGTGGGAAGTAGCTCCAGCTTGGCGTGCGCATGAACGCAAACGAATCGAGCGCCTGCCCGCCAACACGAAATCGGTAGGCGGTGGCCTCCACCGAATCGTCGCGCAAGCCGCGCCGCTCCAGCATGATGTGGGTTGGCAGCGGCAGCTCGCCGCATTTGCCGTTCGGCGGGCAGCGCAGCGTGTAGTGCATCAACACCTTGCGGAACCGCTGATCGGCATGCGGGAACACCAGATCTTCCTCGGGAAACGAGCCGAAGGAAAACACCGGAATGGTGAACGGCCGGGTGCCCTGCGCGCGGGCATCGAGGCACGCAAACAGGAGCAAGGCAAACCCAAAGGCAACCGTCAGCCGATTATGCATCATCAGGGATCGCGCCATGTGGCGAATTAAACAGTGAACGGGCCGGAAGCCGGCAGTGCCCAACTGCCAGGGGCGGCAATCGTTGGGGTACGGGGTTCGGGCAACATAGCTCGCGGCACGCGGTTGGGCAACGGTACCGCATCATGGTGCCACATCATGGTGTCGCATCACATCAGGCCCCGCTGCCGATGCGTGTAATGGGCAACATCGCGGGGCACACCGCATGAAACGTCAACAGGCGGAAGACACCGAACGTCCTCCGCCTGTCACAAGCCCGCCTATTCCGCGCGGGGACTATTGCACCACGACCTTCCGTGTAAGGGTCTCCTCGCCCGCCTGCAACCGCACCACGTAGGTGCCGGCGGTAACCTTGCCCAGATCGATGGGGATGCTGCCGATCTGGAGATCCTTCAGCCTGGTGTGATACACCTCGGCGCCCAGCAGATCCACCACGCTCAGTTCGCAATCGGCCCGATTGCGCAACGAAACCTCCAGCGTGAACTGGCCCGACGTGGGATTGGGATAGGCAGCCATCCAGCTTGCCTCGGTTGACGTGCCGGTGGTTGGCACATCCGAGAGATTGAGCCCCACGCTGAACTGCTGATAGATTTCACCGCCGAAATCCGGGTTGAACGTGCGTATCACCGAACCGTTGTCCACGCGGCGCACCCGCATGTAGCCGGTGCCGGCATCGGTGTTGGCCCACCAGGAAAGGCCGTCGCCGCCAAGGTCGATCAGGCGGAACTCGTAGCAGCCGTCCGGCAGTGTCACGGTATCGCGGTACACGGTGGCGTCGTCCAGATCGCGGCGATCCAGCACAACGCGGCCGGTGACCGCATCCACCAACTGATACCGCGTCTCCAGGCCGCTGTTGTTGGTCTTCAGCTCGAACACCAACTGCGACTGCCACTGCGGCGGCAGGTCGTACGTGGCAACCTTGGTGTTGTTGTTGGCGTACTGGTCGCTGCCCCCGTTGGGATTGCTGACCGTTGCCGTGAACTTCCTGGCCGGCGTGGCGCCTGTCCACGAGAAGGTGCCCAGTTCCACATCGACGCTTTCCATGAAGTCCAGGCTGCCGGTCCAGTGCTGCGTGCTGGGCGTTGCCCCTTCCACGCCGTATTGGATGTCCAGGCCGGTAAGCTTCGTGGATCCGGTGTTGCGGATCGTGATCACCGGATTGGCGCAGATCGGATTCATGCGCTTGTACAGGTCGGTTTTGCTGGGCGACTTGATCATCTCAACCGCCGCGTCGAGCGTGAAGTTCGGCGCCCCGTACGTGATCAATTGCGTCTCGATCTGATAATACGGCTGGCTGCCCTGCCCGTTCCAGGTGTAGGGCTCGATGTTGTAGTCCAACGTCACCGAGTCGCCGGCATGCGCCCACGGCGTCAATTCGAAATCGTACGCCCACACCTCGGCGCCGGGGCACCAGTTCGTGCGGCTGTACACCCAGGTGCCGCCCTGCGGGTACACCGGATTCAGACTGCACGTTTCGCGCCACACGTCGCGGGCAAAACGCTTGGTGCCGTCAACATTGATGCTGTGCTCCTTGGCGCAGAACTCGGCGCAATTCTGCGTCCCGCCAAATCCGTGCCCGGTTGGCGTGATCTTCACACGGCTGTTGGCTGCATCGGCCGGGATCTTCACGCGCAACGGATGCAGGGCTTCCTCGATCGACGTTGCAAGCCCGTAGCCGAAACCACCGTTCCACAGGTTGGTCACCGAAATCGGATCGCGCGGCGGCGTGCCCGGCACGAACTCGAACGACAGGTCCACCAGCTCCTGCTGGTTGTAGGCCGAAAGGTCCACCGTGTCGTGCAGAAGCGGACGGAAATCGCTGACATCGTACGTCCACGTGAATCCCTCGCCAAGGCTGAGCCCGTTGCCGTACGGCGTGATGTACCGGCCCAGTTCATAACGGTTGACAACCTCGAACCGGCGGTTGTACGGCGTACGGGTCTGATGCAGTACCGTATCCGGCAACACACGAACGGAGTCGACGGCCACACCCAGCTTGTTGTAGCGATACCGCCAGGCCGCCGGCCACACGATCAACGTGTCGGTCGGCACCGAGGAATCGGCCGTGGTGCGATAACGAACGATGCTGAACGGATCGGCCTGCACCGAATCGGTGCCAACGGTGGTGTCCACATGCGAGGCGTACACACCCTGCTCGAACACCACGTTCGGGCGTATCGTGATCGGCGACAGGCCTATATGCAGGTCCGGCCCCATCGTACGCCAACTGCCCGGCGGGCCAACCAGCCGCCCGTTAAACCCAAGGCCGCTGGAATCGGCAAGCTGACTGGTGGCGTTTTCGTTCATCGGATAGAACACCCGCAGCGCCGAGCGGAATGGATGCGCTGCCGCGGCGGCGCTGCGTCCCATCCAACCGCGGATGGTCGCCGGATCAACCTCGGCGGCCCATACCGCGAAATCGTTGATGTTGCCGTCGTACGAAAGCGTCCCTTCGGCCGAGGAACCCAGCCGGAACTTCGCCACACCACGCATGTCCTTCTTCTTGCTGGTACCGGAGGTGAACAGCGCTCCGTTCATATAAATCTTCATCGAACCGGTCTTCACATTCTTCGTGAAGGTCCAGTACGTCCACTTCCCCTCGTAATCACTAGCGTTGGCGGCCTTCGACACACGATCGTACCGGCCGGCGTACAGACCGGCATCCCAGTAGACCGTGCCGTCGGACCACGGCAGATGCACATTCAGCACGCGGTAGCCATCCTTGTCCACACCCTCGAACGCCATCTGGTCCTGCGGCTGGAACGGCGGATTTCCGTACGCCCAGAACGCGATGGTGATGGCGCTGTCGATGGGCGCGAATGCGGCCGAAGGCACGTCCACAAAATCCACGCCCTCGAAATGCAGCGAGCGATCTTCCGTGGTAGTGGTCACGCCTGCCGCGAAGCTGGGTTGCGCGCCCAACACCTGCGTGGCGGTGCCACCCGCCGCGCTGTTCTCGAAGCTGACATCAACCACGATGTTCGTGGTCCCGTTCCAGGCGAACGATGTCGGGAACTGAAGGCTTGTCCAGCCGGCCTGCACAAAACGGATGCCGTGTTCGTACACGGTGGTAAACCCGTCTGTCTCGTAGTAGCCGGGCGTGACGGTATCGCGGGCGATGGCCTTCATCCTGATCACCAGCTTGCCAAGCTCCGAGCCCGGCGTGGCAACGTTGAAACGGATGCCCGTGATGTCGCCGGCCTTCAGCCCTGCCGCCAGCAGCTCATCCTTGCGCCACAGATACTGCGTGCGCCCGGAGCGCGCCACGCAATCGAACGGCGACGCGGTGGACGTACTGCCGGCGCCAACCACGGCCGAATCGAATGCCGACCGCGAGTCGCGCGTTACCAGCCGCTCGATATGCGGCCAGTATCGCCACGTGGGGGTGCGGACATATCCGATGGAATCCAGCGCAACCCCATCCACCCGGAAACTCACGCCGGTATCCGGCGCGGTGGCCACACGACCTGTGTGATCGAACAGGTAGATGTACATCAGATAATCCCACTCGCCGCACGGCCCGTCGAACGGGCACCGCAGCTTGTAGTGCATCAGCACTTTCTCGAATCGCTGGCTTAATGGCGGCAGCACGAACTTCCCGTTCGGCGCCGAACCGTACGTGAACGTCTGTACCACCACCGGCTCGTTCGATTGGGCATGCAGGGCAACCGCCGCAAGCAGCAGGGCGGCTGCGGCCAACGATGCTCGGAAATATGTAGGGATTCGCATTCGGTACCTGGTCTGGCTGAAGTATCACAACTGGCGTAACGCCACGCAACGCCGACACACGGCAACGCTGGTAGCCGGCACGATGGGGGAATGAAGAATGCTGGCACGGCCGGCAACAGCGGCGGCGTAGGGCTTGCCAAGATGGGAAATAATGACCGGATGAACAACGCGGACAATCACCAATGGAAAAGCCGGGGCGTTCGGCAAACGAAGCCCCGGCTTTGCGTATCTGGATGACTGGTTACTGCATCGGTGATTAGTTCACCGTACCAGCCCCAACACGCACGGATCGATTGAACATTCCAGGGAATCAGGTACCCGCGTTATATCCGCTGGCCGGATCGGGCAGCCGGCACGGGATTGGAAGTACGCGGCCGTGATTACGACAAGTGCGGTAATGGTGGTAAACACAAACGGCCGGCACTTGCGTGCTGCGGCCGTTCGGAGGGAATCACGTCTGTTTTGGGAAAGTCAGCCTTTGCGATCGTCAGCCTGCGCAGCGATCAGGGCTGGCGCTCGCGGGCAAAGGCGATGAAATCGGTGACGGCCGGTACCCCGCCCAATCCCTTCACGATGCGGGCGATCTGCGCGCGATGATAGGTGGAGTGATTGCTGACATGTGTCAGGATATCGCCGATGGTGCTCTCGAACGGATCGCCGGCCAGGCTGTGGTAGGCCGCAACGGCGGCAATACCCTCGGGGCCAACCCGGTCAAGAAACGCACCCCACTCACGGAACGACTGTTCGGCCTGCACGGCGCACTCCGCCAGCGACCATGTTGGCGCCGACGTGCCGCCGGCAACGCCCAGTATCCGATTCAACCACAGATTGCGCGCGCCAAGAATATGGCACAGCAGCTTCACTGCCTCCTCGGCGCCGCTCAGGGATTCCAGCGACGCCACAACACGGCGGTTGGCCCACAGGTCGTAGGCAAGCAGATCATGATGATACGCAAGCATTGTCATCGCCTGGTGCTCCACGTGTACGGTTGGTAATACGCGGCTACGCTGTTGCAGCGCTCTCGTAGGTCGATTCAAAAATCCGGTCGGCGCTGCGAGCGATGAACCCCTCGTACAGATTGCCGGTCTCGGGATCCTGATACCGCCGCGCGAACTCGTGATAACACGTTGGTATCACATGCGTTTCGCCGCCGGCGAACTCCCAGGCGATGCGGTTCGCCATAATCGACGACTGCTCCAGCAGCACGTCCGGCGAGCCCTTCACTTCACCACCCGATGCGTTCAGCACATACCCCTTCTCCTTCAGCCACTCATTGAACTGCTGGATGGATGTGAACGTGCGCAGAGCGTTGATAAGCACGGTGAAGTGGTTCACACGGATGCCGAAGGCCGCCAGCCACGCGGCGTATTCGGACTCGGCCTGCAGTGCGCGGTAATCGGCATACGAAACCGGCGCCCAGGTTGGTAACTCGGTGAGCAAACGCGGGGAATCCTTCATCGCCTGCGGCACCTGCGCGGCCAGCCCGCGGGCAATCTCAGCAAGCGCCGGCGAGCATTGCTCCACAAGGAGTTCCGAAATAAATACGTGCGGCAGTTCGGCGCCGGGCGGCGCGTACGACTTCGCCCGCAGCTTCTTTGCCTCGAAATGGTATTCGCCGCTTTCGCGGTAGCCCAGCCCCAGAAAGGTGGCCCCGAGCGACTCAACGCCGATCGGATCCAGATTGAACGTGCGGAATGCCACGTGATCGTTCACGTAGTTCTCGCCGCGTTCGGCAAGCAGCGAATAAATCTCAGCCGCCGCGGGCGTGATGGCCGAGTAATCGCGCCAGAAAAAATCGAGCAGTTCCTGAATGGAAGGGTTGTTCATCGTGCGTTCTCCGTGATACAGAAGTGCGGGGGGCAACTTCGGAAAACGCCGAGCGCGGGATGGTGAAAGAATGTGGCGCGAACAGTTGTTCACAGTCCGGAATGCAAGCCGATCGGCCGCCGAACACGGCAATGTTCCTCCGATACACGGGCACGGATCTGGCCCTCGGCAACCCGGCATCGGTGAAAACATGAACGGCCTCACAGCACATAGGAGCCTGTTGAAATACCCAAGAGCCCTCGGACTGTTCAACAACAGTCAGCTGCAAGGCGGCCAAACGGACGCGAAT
>CBHYLN010000169.1:0-9717 GCA_966128725.1 uncultured bacterium
CTCTTCGGCGACGATGCGTTTGCTGTCCTCGTCGTTGCGGCTCTCCGGCGGCACGTCGTACGCCGGGGGGCTGACGGGCGAACCGCCGTGCTGGCACACCGGGGCCCGGGCGTTACCCGGGCCCACGGTGGTTTGTGGTGTTACGTACCACGGGAATGGATTCATGACGCCCATGGATTGGTGTTGAACGGTCCGCGGGGCTGCCGGTATTTCAACAGGCTGCTGGCTCGGCGTTGTTCATCGGGATGTACAGAAAGGAGCGCTGGGCAAGGCATTGTGGAGACGGCGTGGGATGTTCATTGCGCCTGCCTGGCCTGTGCCTTGGGCGTTGACTCCTGCGGGCACACACGTTGTTGGGCAACGTCGGGGGTAGCGCGGGCGTGTGTACCTTGCGGCCCACGTTCACAAATCACGAACACCATGGACGTAATACCTGTAATTCCAGACGATGCCGAATCCGTCGCCGATTTTCTTCTGGGCGAGACATGGCCGTTCCATTCGGCGAATTTCCCGCGTCGCGACGTGCTTGTAGGGCGCGTGAGCAACGGCGAATACTGGAGCGAACGTACCCGGGCGTTCTGGATAATGAGCCCCAGGGCGGAGCGGGCCGGCATCGTACAGTTGCGCGATCTGGGCGATCCCTCGCCGATGTTCGATCTGCGCTTGCGTGCGCGGCATCGCGGTTGCGGGCTTGGCACGCAGGCGGTTCGGTGGCTGGCGGACTATCTCTTTTCGGAGTATCCCGGCATTGCGCGTATCGAGGGCCAAACCCGTTACGACAACGCTGCCATGCGCCGCGTGTTCGAACGCTGCGGCTGGGTGCAGGAGGCGCACTACCGTATGGCATGGCCGGGTGCGGATGGGGTGCTGATGGATGCGGTTGGTTATGCCGTGCTACGGACCGATCGGGAAGCGGGGACCGTTACGCCGGCGGTTCTGGGAGCCGCCATGCCGGCAGCCGCCGCGCCGGCAGCCAGCCGGCTGATTGCCATGGGCAGGCTTGTCGGGCATGCGGCGTTGTGCCGCGAGCTGCTCGATCCGGAACGCCTGGCGGTCGCCGGGCGGCTGGCGATTTCGGAAGCCACGGCCGAGCAGATCGCGCGCGAGTGCGGCATGAAGATGCGCCACGTTGTGCGGGCGCTCGAGCGGCTGGGGAGTGTTTCGGTGGTGCAGGCGGCGGAGCGCGAGGGCAACACGGTGTACAGGTTGGATCGTGAAGGCCTGAATACCCGGCTTGCCGAGCTTCTGGCGCTGGTGCATCCGCGGGATAGTGTTGCGGCCGGTGAGCCTGCCGCCAACCTGCGCGGCATTGTGGAGGGCGAGCGCCTGCTGGTATTACCCGCCAAACACGGCAAACGCCTGCTGGCACTGGCGTGGCTGGCGGAGAAGTTCGAACGTGAACGCGACTATCCCGAAGCAGAGGTGAACACCATCCTTACGCGACATCATCCCGATTACGCCGCCATGCGTCGCGCGTTGATCGATTATGGCTTCATGACCAGGGCCAGCGGCATTTATCGTAGGACCGGTATTAAGATAGAAGAGTAGGCAGGACATGGATCGCGCTTCCCCCACTGTTTCCTGTTTGCGCGGGCGGGCAGCCGACGGATGTTATTCCGACGAGGCCCGCGCATTGGCAATGCGCCAAACAGCAATGCGCTTACAACGATCCCAGAAACGCCAGCAGCGATTTGCGGTCGGCCTGGCGTAACCGTCGATAATTGATTTGCGCCGCCGCCGCTTCACCGCCATGCCACAGAATTGCCTCCTCAAGATTGCGAGCGCGACCGTCGTGCAGGAAAAACGTGTGGTTGTTCACGGTCCTTGTCAAGCCGATGCCCCATAGCGGTGGTGTTCGCCACTCCCGACCGTTCGCACGACCATCGGATCGATTGTCGGCCAACCCCTCGCCCATATCGTGCAGCAATAGATCGGAGTACGGACGGATTGTCTGATTGGAAAGCTCCGGATATCCCTCCACGGCTCCGGTTGTGAATCGGGAAGTGTGGCAATGAGCGCATCCGATATTCTCAAAGACTGCTTTCCCGTGCTGCACTGTTGGCTCGGTCCAGTGACGACGCTCCGGAACGGCAAGCATCTTCATGTAAAACAGCAGCACGGCGAGCTGCGAATCGGCCAGTTCCGGTTGCATACTGGCGGCGCTGGCTGTGGACGTTGAAGTTGCGCCATCATCCGGATACAGACGCGACGTAATGCCGATATCAGCGCTGAAGGCTTTCAGAATCTGTTGGGTAATGCTTGGTTGGCTGGCCTTCCAGCCGAATCGTCCCAGCACTGCGGCGCCCGTTCTAATATCAGTCACATAATTCGGGCGTCCGGAAATTCCGTCGCGATTGCGATCGGCGGGATCGGCATGTGCAAGGATTGCCGAATCAGATATGGCCTCCAGCAGCCCCAGGCCGAACGTCGGTGGCGCAACTCGTGGCGATATCTGAACATTCTCGGATATGGGGCCACGCCCGAGATTTCGGAATTCATATGTCGGAACACGCAGGGTGTAGTGTTCGCCATCGGCGAATTCGCCGCGCACTTCATCGTATTCGATGCTGAATGTTCCTTCCGGTGCGGATGAATCAGCGGAATAATAGCTCAACTGCTCGCCGTATACAGGCTCCGGAACGCTGCTGTTGCCGCGTGGCACGCTGAGCCGCAGCACCATCGATTCCGGTGCGGCGTGTTCATCCAGTGGCGGCCTGCCGCGGCCATCGAGCGCGTGGCAATGCGAGCACGAGCCAGCATTATACAGCGGACCAAGCAGCAGATGGCCGCCTTTGGTTGCATACCAGTTCCGCTCGAACAGCTTGCGCCCTTCGCGAAAATCCGTCCAGGTAAGTTCAAATTTCTGCATGTTCATCGGCCCACGCCCAAAGGCGTGGAATGATGTATCCTTCACCGTTGTGCCGCCGCCGGAGAGCTCCTCGCCAACCTCTGGTATGGCTGAAAGGCGCGACATGTCGAGAACGCCAACCGCCGCTGGCAACTCTGCCACAACCGCAAGTTGTTGCCTGGTTTCAACCGCCTGCGAAATTGCCACGGCAGCCGCGATGCCCACAATTGCGATCGCGTAAGGATAATGTATGCGCTTCATTGTGTTCCTGAATCTCGATAATACATCGAAGGGGCATCGTCGTGCGCGCCCGTCACAGGGATGCGATGGCGTATGTCGGGTCGGGTCCGGCGTGCCCGATACTTCGGTCAGCCGAACCCGAACTCGACATTATTACATCATGACCTGATGGTCATTGTCACGTTGGCTACTTGCTGTAGGCCGAGGCGGCCGTCAGGGTGTAGTTGGCGACGTTGCCGCTGGTCGTGATCTTCTTCGTTTGTGTGTACACGTACACGCCGGTTGAATTCCGCTCAACCAGCTTGATCGAGTTGCCATTGATGATCTGGCCGTTCGGGAGCTGGAACTGATAGGTGCAGCAGGGATTCAGACCAAAGCGCCATGCGCACTGGGCGTTGACCTGATAAACGTCCCAGCCGATAAGGGTTACCTTCAATGTGCAGGCGGCGGTTGGTGTGATCCAGACGACATTTGTTGCGGCAATTGCGTCCTGGCGACCAACCTCGGTGCCATTGTTGTAGATAACTGCATCGTACTGCGCCTCGCCTGCGCCAGGTGCGCTGGTGAACGTCGGGAATACCTTGTAGCGGCCGCCCTGTTCGGCCAGGTCCACCTGTGCTTCCACATTGCCGTCGGCATCCTTGGATGCGTAGGTGAGCGTGCCGCCAACCTGTGGGAAATCGATGTCTCCCGTGCCGCGCCACACATTCGCCTGGGTGCCAAAAATGCAGTCCACGGAATTGCCTGCGGCGCCGTTCAGCCCGTTGAACACTTCGGCGCCGTCGTCGTTATACCCCACCGTGGCAGCGCCGTTCGGCGTGTTGGTGATGCCGTACGATACGTTGCTGTTGCCCTCAAGCACCTGCGGGGTCTTGCTGCGGTCAACGCCGCCGCCGTTTGTTCCCGTGGAGGTCGGGGTGTTGTTGCTGTCGCAGCTCGAAACACCGAGCCCTGTGATCGTTGCGAATGTGATTGCAATAGCTAGCAATCCGACTGACTTGCGTGTCATGTCGATCCCTCATGATGTATGGATGGTTAATGCCAATAACATCACACGGAATTTCTAAGACGTGGAAATTCCCATGTGATACTTGGCCGAAGCGATACCTGGATGTTTACGTGATATCGTATACGGATTCGTCCGTGAAATGCATGCCGAAATATTCGGAACGATGGTTCCGAAATAGATAGCACTCGATTCGCGATTGCATTAGTGGGATTGGTGATGGTTGTTCGGGGACAGGTCACTGTTGCCGGGGATGACGTGCGGCAACCATCGGCGGCAAAGGTAAGCTGGATTTGATCCAGGTTAGAGTACATCTTTGTGTACTCCCAGTAAAAAATGTGGGTCGATTTGTTTGTCTCGTTTTGATTATCCATTTGCCTGCTGATTTATATCGTGCCGCTGTCCACATCACTGTAACCCAGCAATATTTCGTCATGTGCTCATGTGGTCTGCGCGGCAGGTGTTGCCTGGAGACAAGCAGGCGGGATCGGATGGTGCGATCTGCCCCGCGAAGTGGCTGCGCCATTGTGATGTGATTGTGGTTATTGTCACCCTGTGGGGCATCACTCCATGCGCAATCACGGGAGCCATGGTAACCATGCGGCATCTCCACGAGATGTTATCAGGCCGTTGAAAAACGCCGTCTGCCGCGTTGGCCTTCACGTTCGCTCACTGCGGCGTCCGGAAGGACGCCTCATTCGCCCCGGTTTGGGTGCCTTGCAGCCGACAGTTTTTGAACAGTCTGACGGTCTCAGGTATTTCAGCAGTCTGTTATGCCCTGCCGCGCTCGGTATCATTCATGATGCCGTGGAACATTGTCCGGAGGATCCCTGCCGCGCGCTTCCCGTTCCGGCACGGTTCTGGCCGGTGGCTCCTCGCCTGGCGGGCAGGGCACAGCACTGGCCGATGAAATCCAGCGCCGACTTCGTTCCCTGGTTCGCATTGCGTTTCGAATGTCTGGAACGTCGGGCTTCCGCGGTAGACAACAGAGGTCCGTGTGCCTGCCCAGGTTCCAATCGCGCCGACAGTGCGGTGCAGGGGCAGGGGGGGATTGGGGATGTGATCGGAGACCGATTCCGGGATGCCCCTCGCTGATCGATGCATACACCGGTATGGTCGCTCGAATGCCTCGCCTGATTCTCCATTCTGGCGGTTGATGGTGAATCGGGGGAGCCGGATGTCCAATTTCAGCCTACTGATTCCTCTTTACCCTTGCATGGGATCGGTATCCTTGCCGAACACGAATGTCTGCAGGACGTTTACCCATTCCACCCATGCATGAACCTTCACTGAAGAGAGGATATCTCGCCATGACAACACGCAGAGAATTTCTTGCCGTGCTGGCAGCATCCGTTGCGATGCTTGCAATCATTGCCGGTACCGCCAGCGCACAGCTGGGTCCGCCCCCCAATCTGCCGCCACCATGCGTGTCGGGAAATCTTGTTGTCAACAATGCGTCGGGCTGTACGGTTGATCTATGCCTGAAGGCAACGCCGCCGATCAATCCATGGTGCTTCACGATTCCGGTTGGTGCCATTGGGTGGCCGGTGACGCTCCCGGCAGGCACCACAATCGGTGGGATAATCAGCCTTGCGAACATCGGCTATCCATTTGTTCCGCATCCGTTTCTCGCCGGCATCTGGTGGGTGCAGAACGTGAACCTGGGGCCGTTCCCGGGATGCTGCTGCGACGTGTACTACGATCCCGCCAACTGCACGATGCGCATCACGCCCACGACGGGGGGGCCGCCGTGCCAGCCGTAATGCAACGGCGCACAACCCGTGCTGGCCATTGATATCGAGATGCCCGGCGGTTGGTTCCACGAGAATCAACCGCCGGCGCCGTATCCAGGGTTGCCGGGAAGTTGCGGGGTTCTGGATGTTTGTATGAAATACTCAATGTGTCGTATCGAATCTCGATGGAATATCACCGTCGTGTACGTCGTCCGCTCAGGAGCGAAATTCCTGGACGAAGAATATTGATGTGAATTGTACGGGTACACAAAGATGTACTCTTGCGGCGATTGCCTGAGCAGTATGTTTGAAGATCCATCAAGCGAAACACACCCCTGAAGAATTCGGTTCGATGTGAATTGGAAATTCGACTGAATTATTGGTCGGATTTTCATTGGCGGAGCTATGCCGGAATTCTTCCGGGATTGAACTTGATGGAGTCGAATAAACAAGTAACGTCCTTTTTGGAGAAACACACGATGAACGTATCAACACTACGCAAGGCATTGCTTTGCATGGCTGCCGCCGTCGCGGCGGTCCTCATGTTTGCCGCTACCCCAGGCGCGCAGGCCCAGCCATGCTCCCCATGCCCGACATACTGGGTGGAGTACGACTACATCTTCCCGCCATGTACCGACACTGTCTTCGTTGATATCGACTGGATGAACGGCATCACCACCAGCAACTGGAGTCTTACGGACGGCCACATTACCTATCCAACCCCGATGCCGTTGAGCGGCGTGCGTGACGTTCGTATCAATGGTGTCTCGATCCCATTGGGCGGCATCGTAAAGATCCCATATACCTGTGGTCCTTTGCCGAACATGTGCCTGGAATGCGAAGTGCGCTGCAATCCGTGCCTGGAAATCAAGATCAAGCTTGTTCCCTGCTAGAATGCGCAGGCTGAACTGAAGCCGCCCGTCTGGGCGGCGATATATTTCGAGGAGGGTGCCCCGTGCACTTTCCTCGATTTTTTTTTTGTACGCCTGGCCATATCCGTGTGTTGAGCCAAACGACGGGAGGAACGGGACGTGCCCCTGGCGCCCCCGCACGTGTGGTGGGGGAGGATGTTGCGGGCATGAGGGCGGTGCCGCGCCGAATGCGGAGCCGACATGTAATGGATTCCGCGGAGGCTGGCCCTGATACGTTCGCTCCGTTGCGTGTCATGCCGTAAAGGGCCCGCTCGGGCGCCCGCGCATGCCGCGATCCGGGCGCCGGCGCGATGGCGGATGAACAACGGTATCCCCCGGATCTCCATGCAGCACATCCATCTTCAGTACATCCTTGCCCTTCTCCTCGGCATCTCCTGTGCTTCCTGCACCTACGTACGCAGCTATCACTATCGTGCCTGTGAATCGGACCACCAATCCATGCCGGTGATTTATGATGATTCCTCGGTCACCATTTCCGTGTCATCCGATGTATGGTTGAAGACAGGCGACGAGACGCACCTTGTCTGGGTTGCCAGCCGTGAGCCCTGTGTTGTGGACGACATCGGCATTTGTGTGGTGGCTGTGCCGGTGAATGGGGATACATCACGGAGTGTTCCACAACACGTGTATGCGTGGTCAAGCACTCCATCCGGTGGAATACGCGATCCGAAGACGGTGTCGTCCGTCAGTTCCCTTCCCGAACAGTACCGTGCGATCGTCGAGCCCTGGTGTTGGCCGATTACGTACCGCTTCGAGTCCGAATCCAGCCTGCCCGACCGGGATTTCCCGGTGTGGTTGGAGCTGCACATGCGGTTGATCGTGGCGCAGCGTATTATTGTTGTCGATCGTGTTATCCCCATGTGCCGCAGGCGCGAGGGGTACTGGCGGTACTGGTTTGATTGTTGAGTGCGGTTGGCACCGGGATGTGGTATCGGAACATTGGGCCGCGGGCATGAAGCGAACGTCCCGACCGTTGGCTGTTCGCCTGGCGCCATTTCCGTGGCCTGGATGCCAGCGAGATCGCCGTGCTGTTGTAGATTTGCGCCATGCCCGTTCTCCCCTCCGCCTACATTCCGCCGCCGTTGCTGGGCGGTGGGCACACACAGACAATATTCCCAACGCTTTTCCGAACGGTGCACGGCGTGCTGTACCGTCGCGAACGCATTGCCACGCCCGACGGCGATTTCCTGGATCTTGATTGGGCCGGCGCCGGCACGGCCGGGCGCCTGGCGGTCCTGTGCCACGGCCTTGAAGGGGATACCCAGCGATCATACATGCTGGGCATGGCGCGCGCGCTGCTGCGCGATGGCTGGGATGTGCTGGCCTGGAATTACCGGGGATGTGGCGGCGAGCCGAATTGGTTGCTCCGCTCGTACCACAGCGGCGCCACCGAGGATCTGGACACCGTTGTGCGCCATGTGGTTGCCGCGGGCACGCATCAACGGATCGCGCTTGTCGGGTTCAGCCTGGGCGGGAATCTGGTCCTGAAATATGTTGGCGAACGCGGCGGCGCCATCGATCCCCGCATCGCCGCCACCGTTGCCTTCTCGGCGCCATGCGACCTTCGCGCCAGTGCCGATCGCCTTGCCATGCCCGATGCCCGCATTTACATGCGCCGATTCATCGTGTCGCTGGCGGCCAAGATTCGCGAAAAGGCAGCACGATTTCCGGGCCAGGTGGATACCGCCGCCTTTGCAACCGTGCGCACCTTCCATCAGTTCGATGACCTGTACACAGCGCCGCTGCACGGCTTTGCCGGCGCGGAGGATTATTGGGCCCGCGCCAGCAGTTGCTTCCTGCTTGGCGATATCCGCGTGCCAACGCTGATGGTGAGCGCGCGCAACGATCCCTTCCTGGCCGGCGGGTGTTATCCGCGGGAGCAGGCCGAGGCCAATCCCATGCTGTGCCTGGAGATGCCCCGTTCGGGCGGTCATCTTGGTTTTGTGGCGTTTGGGGATGCGGGGCGATATTGGTCCGAACGCAGGGCCGTGGAGTTCCTGAGCCAGACGGCATAACACGTCGCCTACCACGGCGCCCGATCTGTAACGGGCAGCGGCGGGTCCTGTCCGTCGACATCGGCTGGCTTTCGCCGGCGGGTTCATCCTTTGCACATTCAATCCCGGAGCCTACATGCACGCACTGTTGACCTCGCAGTATCTGGCCGCGCTCGCAATGTTGCGCAATGCCATGGTTGCCTGCCCCGACGAGCTCTGGGCCGGCACACAGGACACCAATCAGTTCTGGCGCATCGCCTACCATGCGCTGTTCTATGTGGACTTCTATCTCTCGCCATCGGAGGAAGCCTTTGTTCCGTGGGAGCATGGCATCATTGATGCGAATTTCATGAGCGCCGAACTTCCCGCGCGCGCCGATGGGTTGCCGCCGTACAACACCCGCGCGGAATTGCTTGCCTATGCCGACACGATTGCGGCTGGGCTGCGCGAGCGTCTGGCGGCCGACCCATTGGAGCAGTATTCCGGTTTTGAGTGGATATCCTTTTCGCGGACCGAGCTGCATGTGTACAGTATTCGCCACGCGCAGCACCACGCCGGCCAACTGACCGAGCGGCTTGCCGCCAATGGGCACCGCGGCGCCACGTGGATTGGGCTGGTGCGACCGACCGGAGAGCTGGTACGCTGATGTTGTGACGGCACGAACGGCATCCGTCCGGCCTTCCTTCGCGCGCCTTTGCGTCCTTTGCGGTGAATTCCTCCGAACCGCATAACGCAACCGCGAGCTGTATACCCGGATATACAGGGCGTGGCCCGCGTATGCCGGCATCCGCCCGGCCTTCCTTCGCGCGCCTTTGCGTCCTTTGCGGTGAATTCCTCCGAACCGCATAACGCAACCGCGAGCTGTATACCCGGATATACAGGGCGTGGCCCGCGTATGCCGGCATCCGCCCGGCCTTCCTTCGCGCGCCTTTGCGTCCTTTGCGGTGAATTCCTCCGAACCGCA
>CBHYLN010000170.1:0-9686 GCA_966128725.1 uncultured bacterium
CGCTGCACGTCGGGACTCGTGGCAGGGGAGTCTGGCCGTTCCTTCCTCCGGAGCCACTCCCGCCGGGGTGCTGGCCCCGCTGGCCGAGCGTGGTGCGCGCGTGCTGGCGTTGCATCCAAATGGGTCGTTCGATGGCCATTCGGCCATCGCGAAGGGCCTGCTTTGGAGCGTTGCGGAGTACCTGCCGGAGGGCAAATTGCCGGCACAGCAGCCCGGACATACCGCCGAATCGAGCGCGCTTGCGGTTGCAGCCGAGCTGCTGGGCGATCTTGCGCCTGCATTGATCGCGCTGAGCGACGAACATCGGGCGCTGTACCACGCGGCGGCGTCGGTTGCCGCGAACTACGCGGTAACGCTGTTCGCGGCCGCGCTGGATATGTACAGGCGTGCCGGCGTGCCCGCCGAGCTTGCGGTGCCGGCCGTGCGAGCCTTCATGGTGGAAAGCGCCGAACGCAGTGCACGTGTTGGCCCGCTGGCCGCGATAACAGGGCCGATAACACGCGGCGATGCCCACGTTGTTGCCCGGCAGGAGGCCGCCGTGGCCCTGGGCGCCCCGCAGTGGCTTGCGATGGTGCGCGCGCTTGCCGATGCTACCGCAACGATGCTGGCCGGCGATGGCGGGGCCGATCCGGAGGATAGTTGAATGATGGTTGATGTCGGTGACAGGGGGCGGCTCCGCGGCGAGCGGGGGAACGGATGCGGATACCTCAGAGTTCCTCGGCCGCTGTGATCGGCAACCCGGCCGCGCACAGCGGGCAGGCATCGGCCGGATATCGCTCGGCCACCAATTGCAGTGCCGACACATCCTTCACCGTGAACCGTCGCCGGTTGATTCGTATGTCCACCAGCGAGCCAACCCCGATAAGCCGCGTGTTTGCCTCGCGCAGCAGGCGTGCGATCGTATCCACCTGCTCGTCGTTGTCGATCACACCGGCCACCAGCACCGCCCGTTCGCCCTCGTGCAGTTCAAAGCCGGGAAACAGCCGGGCGTGCCGGGCCGCTGGGTCCGTGAACACCGCTGGGTCCGTAAACACCGTGCGTGCCTCCAACTGACGGCCAACCTCCACCGCGGCCGGGATCGACGCTGTGTCCAGCGCAACAACCACATGTACATCCAGTTCCAGAAAGTGCCGGACGATCTCGTAGGCCAATCGCCGATTGAACGGGGCAAACTGCGTGGCCTTTACCGGACGCGGGAGCAGATTGGAATGTTCGCCCGAAGCAAGCTGGAAATGCCCTTCCAGCAGCGCGCCCTTGCCCACCAATAACTCATGTACTTCCTGAGCTGTCATCGTTGCGCCTAGCGTAGGGTGTCCAGTTCATCCAGGGCGGCGTCCAGCTCGCTTGCGGTATGCAGGTCGCCGCTGGCGCGCGCCACAACGATCCCCGCACGGTAGGCCTCCTCGGCCGCGTCCCACTGCTCCAGTGCGGCCAGCGCTGCGCCAAGCTGATAATACGTTGCCGTATATGCGGGGTCACGGCGGCGTAGCTCGGCAAGGTATTCCACCGCTGTCTGGTAGTTGCGCGCGCTGATATACTCCAGCGCCACGGCATATCGCGTAAAGCTGTCGTTGGGGTCCTGCTCAAGGAATCCCAGCATCGTTTCCAGTCGTGACATGGTTGGTCGGCAAATTCCGGGTTGGGGAGATCGATTGCGTATCGGCCGCCAATATCCGGCGCCGCGACCGAACCGCCAACCGCAACATCCCGCGGCTGCCCGGTTGATTGCACCGCATGATGTTCATGATGTTCCGTGGCTATCAACGATGCGTCTCGTGCCTGATGGTACGCCGACGCCGGCCCGGTGGGCAGGCCAGCGACCACGACCCCACAGCATCACCAGTGTGCAGACCGCGCCCAGCGTGGCCAGCGCCATATCCTTCTGTGCGTCCCACCAGTCGCCCTGCTGCCCGTTGTAGGCCTCGGCGTCCGAAGGGGAAAGCAGGAGCGCCACCAGCCACTCGAACAGCTCGTACAGCAGGCTGGTGGCCATGATCCATTCCAGCGCGGCATAACTGGCCAGTGTTGCGCGCAGCCGCACCGCCTTGATGGCCGCGTCGCGCGCCACGTAGGCGAACAACAATCCGTATGCGAAATGGATCAGCCGATCGTAATGATTGCGGTGGAAGCCGAAGATGCTGGAGATGGAGCTGCCCAGCACGGTGGTGCTCCAGGCGTCGTACGGCACGTACGAGTAGATGTACCGTGCGCCCACGGCATGCAGCAGCAGAAACACGAGCACCAGCACAAAGCTGGTGCTCGCCAGCCGGTACCGGCGCTGCACAAGCACCAGCGCACCCAGCGCCAGCAGCGTTGGGATATGTTGCAGCGGCAGTTGCTCCGGGTACGGAGGATTCACGCACAGCAGTCCCGCCAGCAGGACGTAGCAGGCGATAAGCCAATGTTCGGCCGCTGTTAATCCTGTCACTGTTGTGCGCAAGGTGTTGTTTGTGTTTGGTGGGGCATGGGAGGAGGGTGAGGGGCCGCACGCCGGTGTTTGCAGGCGGCTGGCAGGCCGTGTGCATGTGGTGCACCGCATCTCGAGCGCGCGGGCAGCACGCCGCGATGCCCGGTGTCTGGCGGCCTCAACCGGCGGAATCAGGAGAATCAAAACATCCGAAGCGCGTCTGTACGCCGAATTCTGTCTACTCCGCCAGAAGAACTGGAGGAGGAGGCAGTCATTTATCTGGGAGCACGATCGCTCGTGCCCTCGAGCAGCCTACCCGGCATCGATCTCACGGCGACCGAAGCCGCCGTGAAGTAGGGCGGGCAGCCCTGTCGATACCCTATTTGGCCTTGCTCCGCGTGGGGTTTGCAATGCCGCCCCGGTTGCCCGCGGCGCGGTGAGCTCTTACCTCGCCATTTCACCCTTACCCCACGTGCCGTCCGGCAAGCCGGCACAACACATGGGGCGGTATCTTTTCTGTTGCACTTTCCGTCGCCTCTCGCGCGATGCGCGGCGATTAGGCCGCGCACAACGGATTGGGCGCCCAGCCGTTAACTGGCACGCTGCCCTGTGGAGTTCGGACGTTCCTCCCCCCGGATCGCGGCGTCGGCAGAACCGACGGCACGTTCCGGGCAGCGACTGCCCGACGCACTCCGGATGATGTCAATGAACGTATGCGCCATGCCCCAGGCGGGCAGGGTTACACCGTGACCGAGGTCGCGATCTCTTCGTCGACAATGATGCGACCGCAATTCTCGCAGGTGAACATCTGCTCAAATCGGCGCATCTCCACCAGCGTCTGGGGCGGGATTGCCCTGTAGCAGCCGGAGCAGGCGCCCTTGCGTACCTTCACAACCGCATCGCCGTATGCGCTGCGGATGTGATTGTACCGCTTCATGATCTCCTCGGTCAACTGCACAAGCAGTGCCTCGCGCCCGGTACGCAGATCGGCCACCTCGTCGGCATGCGTATCGCGTATTGTGCTCAGCGTGTCGGTTTTCTCCTCCATCTCACGCACCATTTCCTCACGCGAGCGGTTGATCCCCTCGATATCGCGAATGAAGGTGGCTTCCTGCGTGTTGTAGGTCGTCATCGAACGCTCCATCGCCTGGAGTTCCATCTCCGCCGAGGAAATCTCGTTCGTTGTCGCCTCATACTCCTTGTTGTTGCGCACGGTGCGAAGGCGCTCGTTGAGCATCTTCACCCGCTCGCGCAGCTCCTGCATGGCAATCGTTGAGCCGGCGCGCGACTCACGAAGCTGCCGGAGCTTTTCATCTTCGGCGGCCATCTGCTCGGTCGCCACATCGATCTTTTTCTTGAGTTCCTCCACCTCGGTCGGCAGGTCGCCCCCGCCTTCGTTCAGCTCGTCGAGCTCGAGATCGATCTGTTGCAACCGATAGAGAGTGCGAAGCGTTTCTTCCACGGTATAATGCCTCCGTAATACGTACTGCGTCGAAATCTATAGCACTTTTTCTACACGACAAAGCGCACCGGATTGGTGCTGTCGTTGATGGGGATCACGGGTATCGTCGCCGTGCCCAGGGCCACATCCTGTGGCTGAAGCGCGCGCCGTACAAGCGCGCACATCCCATCCACCACGAACAGTTCGGATTCCGCATGCCCGGGATCGAGCACCGGTATCGCGTCGTTCGCGGCGTGAAACCCGTGATAGCGGATGTCGGCGGTCACCAGCGCATCGGCGCCGGCGCTCACGGCCGCATCATACATGCTCATCCCGCTGCCGCCCACAATCGCGACATGCCGCACCATCGGCTGGTGTGGCAGGGTGGGATTGTGCGAAACCCGCACGGCTGCCGCGCCACAGGCTTCGCGTACCATTGCCGCCAGCGTTCCCAGTTCGGTTGGGGCTGCAAGCGAGCCGATGGCGCCCATGCCGGCATCGGTATGCACCGCGTTGCGTATCAACGGCCGCACGCCCGAAAGCCCAAGCCGGTGCGCCAACAGCGCGCTGGTCCCTTCCGGATGCGCGTCGAATGCCGTATGAGTGATGTACAGGGAAATGCCCGCACGGATCAGCTCGACAATGCACCGCTCAACCCGTGTGGCCTGGGTGATACGCTGAACCGATGGGTAGATCAGCGGATGAAATGCCACGATTAGATTCGCACCTGCCGCCGAGGCCGTGCGCACGATGTGCTCGTTCAGCTCGTATGCCACGGCAATGCCGCCCAATTCCGCATCGTTGGGCATTACCTGAATGCCGACCGGATCGTTCGGCATGGCGAGGTCGAGCGGGAGCACCCTGCCAAAGGCGGAGAGGAACGTGGAGATTAGCATGGCCGGTGACTAGTCCGTTCCGATGCGCTTGTACAGGGGAAGGAGGGGCCGAACCGAAAGGTCCGAGCCATCGAAGTGCGAGCTGATTCTGAACTCGGTTGTGTTCTCCGGCCAGAACAGCACCGGCATCAACTCGGTTGCCGCCGTGCCGTTGCTGGTGTCGAACTGCTCAACAACGAACTCCGATCGATAGCCGATATGATACATCCATGGGCCTCGATCCTGATAACGATACAGGCCTACATCCTCGTAATGCGAGAAGCGAAACGTCACCTCGCCAACCAGCTTGCCATTCTCTTCGTAGATCCGCTTCTTGAAGTCCGAATATGCCGGATACCGTTCCTCCAGCTCCTTTCCCTTGAAGTATGTGTTCACCAGATGGGTGTAGTCGGTCAGGGTATTGTCGGTACCGTTCTCCTGAACCGATCCGATGCCCCGGAACACGAGCCGGCCATTCCCCGAGCCGTCTGGCTTCACCCAGAACGTGATCTCCTTGCGTTCAACGGTCAGGCAGCCCGCGGCTGTCAGGGACAGAAAGGTTGCAAGGAGAATCGGAAGGGTTGCTGAAGGAATGAGCTTCATGGAAATCGGGACATGGAACACGCTGCATCGACGCGTGGCGCGTGCAGGCACACTGTTGGAAGAGAGCCGGTGTGCCTGGCACACGCATACCACATGTTTTGGGATCGGTTGCGGGTGAGCCGCAACCAGGGAGCGGAGGGCGAGGGACTCGAACCCCCACAGGCTTGCGCCCGGCGGTTTTCAAGACCGCTGCAATACCATTATGCGAGCCCTCCGTTGTGCCGACAGCAGCAACCGGAAACCCCGGCCGGTGCAGCGACGTGGAACAAAGATAACATGAACATACTAGCCCGACAACGACCCATCGGCCGGCTGCAACCGGATGATACATGCAGGCGGCACGTACCGTGCCTGGCTCCCATGGTTCCGCCGCCCAGGCGAGGCCGGATGCCAGGATGCTGCGGCCGACGCAGTGGGGCGTGGTTCGGCTCCGCAGGCCATGTGGCGGCCCGGCTTAGGCTGGTGCGCGGGGAGGGAGGGGGGGCCGGAGAGCGCATCGCTGCATTCGCGATTATGCCGCATGCGCGATTACGCCGCATGCGGTAACATGACCAGTGAGCCAATGGGATGTTGATGGGGCCGGCTTCGCACGCGGTGGGCATACGGTGGGCACATGGTGGGGTACGGCTCCGTCTGATTCCCGTTGGGTGATGGTGCGCTGCCCGGGGCTGAGGCGGGCGTTGCCGGAGGCAGGGCGGCGCGCATGGGGCCGCGGTTACCCTGCGCACAGGGTTAGGGGTAATCCCGATTGCCACCTTGCCCGTTCGTGATGCGCCCAATGCCCGTGCCGGGCAAATAAATCCTCGAAAAATGTTGATTGCGCCGTTGCAATGCCCTTTTTGTCTGCGTATCTTTCGCCCGTCACTGCAGAATCGCTTGCCGTATAACGACATTTCCCCGTCGAAATCATGGCAAAGCTCCCTCAAAAAATTTCCCCTCAATCGTATTGTCGATTTCATCGCAATGATGAGATCCTGTCCCGCACGGACGTTGTCGATTATGCATGTCAGCGGCAACTCGTCTGATGTGCACGATGGTGGTTGACGCTTCATTGGATTATTCCTTGCCGTAATTCCCCGGTCCAGATTCAATTGGCAAGGAATCGCACCTCTCACTCTGATTCATTTACAACACAGCCGTTTATTCGGCAGGGATAGCTTTGCCTTTGCGCGAAGTATCCGAATTCCACCGGCTAACCATATCCGAATGTGGGGGCGGTTTTTACTGCTGCAATCCACACTCGCTTCTGGTAACGGATATCCCAAAAAACAAAAACGGGATATGCCGCAGGGAACTGTATTGCCCGAACATCGCCTACCGGTTCCGCCGCGTGTCCGGAATTATCCGTAATCCCGCATACGGTTGTGGCCGTGTACGATCATGGGCGGCCCAGGATTCCTAGCGCGAACGTGCGTGCGCCGTCCTGCTGTTGAAAGCGATGCGCCGGGCGTCCGCGAAAATGTACAACGGTGTCTTTGTTGGCCACTGGTATGGCGATTGACCATGCTGATTATGCAGGCCCGCTGGCCCCGTACTTCATTCCCCATATCGAAAGAATTCCGGGCGCGATCTCCGTCGGTTACGGAGATCGCTCACATTGGAAAACGTTCGCCCCTTTTTGAACCCAACGTTCAATATCAACGAGTCGCGCCGTGCCATGGCATGGCGGGCACAATTCATAATCCTTTAGTAAGGAGCTGCTATGCCAGTTCAGGTCTCTTACCCAGGTGTGTATATCGAGGAGCTCCCCAGTGGAGTACGCACCATCACAGGTGTAGCGACATCGGTTACGGCATTCGTGGGACGGGCCGCGCAGGGCTTGATCGATGCGCCGACAATGATCTTCAGCTTTGGCGACTACGAACGCCAGTTTGGTGGCTTGTCGCCGGCCTATCCGATGAGCTATGCGGTGCAGGATTTCTTCATGAACGGTGGCAGCCAGGCGCTGATCGTTCGTGTGTACAAGGAGCCATCATCGGCGGCAACCAATCACGGGGTGGCTTCGGCAGCGCTTGTTGCCCCGGCCGACAACGGCGGCACTGCCGCAACCACCGCTCCGCTGAACCTGCTGGCATCGAGCCCGGGCATCTGGGGCAATAACCTGTATGCCATGGTTGATACCGATGGCATCTCCGATCAGGTTGCGGCCCTGTACGCGCAGTACGGCGTTACCAAGGCGGACCTGTTCAACCTCACCGTTTACTACGCGGCGCCAGGGAAGAATGTGGCCGTTGAGCGCTTCATCAACCTCTCGGTGCTGAAGGAGGCCGGCCCGGGCCGCGCCGATCGCGTGCTGAACCAGCAGTCGCAGTACGTGCGCCTGAGCCCCGACGACATTGTCGAAGCGGCGCCGGACGGCTGGGATACGTTCCTGACCGGCTGGAACACGTTCTATACGACCAACAAGAAGACGCGTACCGATCGTCTGCTGCCGCTGCTTCCGCGTACCGCTGGCGGCGCCGACAGCGACAGCCTTACCACGGATGCACACGGTGAGACGATCATCGGAAGCGAGGACTCGAAGACCGGCATCTACTCGCTGGATCGCACGGACATCTTCAACCTGCTGTGCATTCCGCCGGATACGCTGGATCCCAACACGCCCTGGAACCTGCCCGCCGAAGTATATACGGCCGCGATGGAGTACTGCTCGCGACGTCGTGCGATGTTCATCGTTGATCCGCCGGATGAATGGTCCGATACGCTGAAGAGCGGCCAGTCCATCACGAACATCAGCCTGGACGTGCTCGGCAACTTCGGCGAGGAAGCGCGCAATGGCGCGGTTTACTTCCCGCGTGTGATGAAGCCGGACCCGACACTGAACGGCCAGCTTGGTGTGTTCCCGGCATGCGGCATCGTTGCCGGTGTCTACGCCCGCACCGATGTCAGCCGCGGCGTCTGGAAGGCGCCCGCCGGTATCGATGCATCGCTCAACGGTGTCAGCGGCGTTGAGTACAAGCTCACCGACGACGAGAACGGTATCCTCAATCCGCTGGGCATCAACTGCCTGCGTTCGTTCCCGGTGATCGGTTCGGTGGTGTGGGGTGCCCGCACGATGCGTGGTGCCGATCAGCTTGCCGACGACTACAAGTACGTCTCGGTGCGCCGCCTTACCCTGTACATCGAGGAAAGCCTGTACCGCGGCACGCAGTGGGCGGTGTTCGAGCCGAACGCCGAGCCGTTGTGGTCGCAGCTCCGCCTGAACATCAACACCTTCATGTCCGACCTGTCCAGGCAGGGTGCCTTCTACAGCTATTACGTGCAGTGCGACAAGAGCACAACCACGCAGAGCGATATCGATCGCGGCATTGTAAACGTGGTGGTCGCGTTCGCGCCGGTGAAGCCGGCCGAGTTTGTCGTGCTGAAGATTCAGCAGCTCGCAGGTGCAACACAATCGTAACTAAGGAGATCTTCCTATGCCAGCGCCAGAATTCAAGGTCAATACCTACCGCTACGACCCGTACAAGAACTTCCGCTTCAAGGTGAAGTGGGACGGGAATTACGTGGCGGGGATCAGCAAGGTGAGCGGGCTGGTTCGCACGACTCAGGTGATCACGCACCGCGAGGGGGGCGACCCAAGTGTGCCGCGCCGCATGCCCGGACAGTCGGAGTATCAGGCCATCACGCTCGAGCGTGGTGTTACCCACGACGTCGCCTTCGAGCAGTGGGCGAACAAGGTGTGGGACTACACCAACTCGCTTGCCAATCCGGCCGAGCAGATCGTGTCGTTGAAGGACTTCCGAAAGGATATCATCCTGGAGCTTTACAACGAAGCAGGCCAGAAGGTGATCGCCTACAACATCCATCGTTGCTGGGTTTCGGAGTTCAACGCCATGCCCGAACTCGACGCCAACGGCAATGCCGTGGCAATCCAGAGCATCAAGCTGGAGAACGAGGGCTGGGAGCGCGATTACTCGGTTACCGAGCCAACCGAGCCAAGCTTCACGCTGCCGGCAAGCTGATAAATGCGCTCGTTATCGGCTCACGATATCCTGCGCGTATGGGACAGGGGACAGGGGAAGCATGCGGTCGACAGGGCCCTGCTTCTCCTGGCCCCCGCCTTTCCGGAAATGTCGGCCGACGCGCTTGCCGCGCTCAGCATCGGGCAGCGTAACGCCAGGCTTCTTCGCCTGCGCCAACGCACGCTGGGCTCGATGATGAACGCTGTTTCCGAATGTCCCAACTGCTCCGAGCGGTTGGAGTTTTCGGTGGATGTTGACCAGGTGTGCATCGCGCCGATAGACGACGGTGTGCCCAATCTGTTCGCGGGCACGTTCGGCGACATCGAGCTGACCTACAGGCCCGTCGACAGCCGTGACCTTGCTGCTGTTGCCGCCGTGGACGATCCGGAACTGGCCCG
>CBHYLN010000171.1:0-9658 GCA_966128725.1 uncultured bacterium
GGCCAACAGCCGCAGCCGGCATATCTGGCTGCCGGGATGAACGGGTTATGCGGGATGGATACTGGAGGAACGTGGTGCCGTTACCGTGACGGTTGCTCCTTCGCCGGCCCGGGTGTTGAACGTCAGCGATCCGCCAACCACGGCGAGCATGGTGCCGTGCAGCATCAGACCCTGCCCGCTTCCGCCTGTTGACGTGTGGTTGGTGGGGACGCCAGGCCCGTTGTCGCGTACAACAACGGTGAGTTCGTTGTCGGCATGAATCCCGATGTGTACCACAAACGGTTGCCGGTGCCGGGGTTCAGTTGCGGCGGGGCGCGCATATCGTGCGGCATTGCGAAGCGTTTCGCGTACCGCGTAATACACAACCTCGGCAACCAGCGGTGAAAGCCTTGCCAGTTCGGTCTCGGCGGCAGGATCAACATCCCATTCCACCGAATCGAAGGCGTTGCGCATTTCGTTTGCAACCAGGCTCCGCAGGGTTCCAAGCAGACCCATCTTTTCCAGATTGGGCGTTACCGGTATCGGCAGTTCGCGTAGCAGGTCGGAAATGGAGCGGTGAATTTCGCCAAGCATCACGACCGAAGGATTCCGCTCACTTGGCGCTGTGACAGGTTGGTCGGCAGCGCCGGTGGCGCTCAGGGCAAGCATCGCGGCGTGTACGGAGGGGAGCACATCATCGTGCAGTATCCGCCGGGTGCGCGCATCCACGATCTGGCTTTCGGCAAGCCTGTCGCGCTGCAGGGCAACAACGCGCCGGGCCATTTCGGTTGCCGACATCAGATCGATCAACCGCTCGCCGCTGGCGCGGGCAATCTCCAGCTCCTCCTGTGTGTACAGCCCTCCATCCAGCTTTTCGCCCAGCAGAAGAATTCCGATAAGCCCACCGTCGTTCCATAACGGAATTCCCCAAACCGCGCCGGTCAGCTCGGACCGGGGGAGCGCGATCGCGAGTTCGCCCGGTATCCGCAGGGCAGGCCCGATCGATCCGGTAAGCTCATCCAGCCAGCCGATCGGCTGCGCGGTTCCCTGCGGGAACCAGACCGGATCGCCCGCCAACGCCGTTGCGCGGCCCATCGGTACCAGGTACGCGACGCGTGCGCCAAGCACATTGCGGCAAAGCGCCTCGAACGGGCGCAGCGCCGCATTCCCGGATTGTTCCACCGCGCCGACCATTTCCTGATACAGCCCCTGACTTCCGATAAAGGGACGGAGATTGGCCAGATAGCGCTCGCGGCCACGGTAGGAGCGCCAGTTGAGCAGGGCGTACATGAACGTCGCCAGCAGCAACAGCGCGGTGGCCAGCCAGAATTGGTCGGCCGATCGGATAACCTCGTACCCGAAGACGGGGCTCAACAGCGCCGCGAGCAGTATCGCCAACCGCCAGTGCCGTCGCAGCCCCTGGCGTGGCAACACCTTGCCGGTGAATATTTCGTAGCGTACTACTGCTTCGCCAACAAGCACGAGGGCTGCGGCGATCAGCATCAGGACCACTGCATCCAGAATCCACAGGGCAAGGAGTGGCTCGGCTATGAATGATCTGCCGATGGCAACGGTGCCGACAACAACAACGGCGCTTACCACGATCTGCAATGCGGATGCGGCTACAAGCCAGGGCCGCGCGCGCGCGCGGGCGATGTTCCCGATCGTATTGGGTGTATGGGCAAGTGATCGGAGAACATGCAGCCCGGCAAACAGGCACGCGAACAGATACACCGAATAAACATGGAAGCTCGAATGTTGAGCGAACAGCGCGATCAACGCATCGGTGCGGGCATACGTTGATGCATCGATGGATGGGTTGAACAGGAACAGGCCGAGAACGACACAGGCAAACACCGAGAGTATCGGCAGCAGTATGCGGTGCGGTTGCAGCCGCCGTGCCGGCGCTTCCCAGAACCCCACGAACCACAGAAGAACGATGTACCACCCGAAGGGCAGCACGATCACGGGTATCCAGCCGAGCAGTGCCGCTATCGGCACAATGATGGATGGGTTGCCAAGGCCTTCCGGTATGATGGCGCTGTGAAACACGAAGAACCCCGAACAGCACAGCATCCCGAGCCCCGCCAGCCAGACGCCAATGGTCCGTCGTTCGGCGTTCAGCAGCACGGTCAGGCCCAGCCACGCGGACACGGCCGTGTTGAACGCTGATATCGCGATCAGCAGGCCAACACCTGCAACTATGAGCGGCGTGTCGGCGTTCATCCCTTCCACTCAATCCACTGGCCACGGTCGTCCATCACGCGCGGTGTGCCGTGTGTGTCCCACGTGATCAATCGGCCGCTTTGAACGATGATCACCGCGCGCGTGCGTGCCAGCTTTTCGTCCGCAGCGTTTTCCACCAGCCCCCACGCCGCGTAGATCTGACCGTTCGTACGGCTGATGGTCCGCTTGTCGCGAAAGCCGACGCGAGCGGCAATCTGCTCGTTGCTCATGCCCAGCGCCAGCATGCGGGCAACATCCTGTTCGTTTGGTTCCAACAGCGCCATCGGCGACTGTTCATCCAGATGGCGCACCTCGCGCACGCGCTCCTCGATTTCCGGATCGATGATGCTCCGGCCTGCCACGGCATCACGCAGCAGCGGGACAATCATCTCGGGCAACAGATAGTTGGATTTCCGAACGTACGCGTAGTGGCTGAGAATGCCGGAACCACGGAATGCGCGGAAGTAGGCGTCGTCGTCCTGAATGGAATAGAACACCACCGGCATTCGGGGGAACTCGCGCCGGATTGCCACGGCGGCGGCGATGCCGTTCATCGGACCCTCCAACTGCACATCCATCAGGATTGCCTCGGGGGGCGTGGCCAGGCAGTGCTCCAGCGCATCCTCGCCACGCGATACAGCGCGCGCAACGGTTACCGCGCCCGTGGCCTGAAGGCCGGTGATCAGGGCGGGGCGGAGCTTCGGGTTGTCCTCTACCAACAGGATGTTCAGCATTGCGGGAAGTTACGTGCATCGTGAATGCGGCACCATCGCCGATGTGAGCCGCTTGGCTGCACTGCACTGGGCTGCACGACGCTCGGCGATGTATTTCGGCGACGGTTGGGAACGCCGCCAAGCTACTCCCGCGCCAGGGCCGGCACAAGCACCTGAGTGCGCCTGATTGTGGCTTCGGATGGTCGGTTGGCGGATGTGCCGGCCTCGATCTTTGCCACCGCATCGCTGAGCTATCTGCCACGGTGCACGGCGCCAGACGCGCCGGATCCCAGTGCAAACCCAATCGAGGTACAACCATGAACTGGACCAGTTATTTCGAGAAGAATCGTGCCCAACGCCGCGTAATTCCGTGGGAACGCGGGGTTGATGTCGACAAGCCCGTTCGCGACCCGCTGGTGCACTCGTTGCAGCGTTTTCAGATAGGAGAGAGCGGCGAGGGGCGGCACATGAAACGCGGCGCGGCGCGAACAGGCGACGCGGACTACGCGCAGGCCGTTGAGTTGTTCATTGCCGAGGAGCAGGCGCATGCGGCCTGGATGGCGAAGGCCTTGCAGTTGATGGGCGCCGATCTGTTGAAACGGCACTGGACCGACCTAATCTTCGTGGGCGTTCGCAGGATGATGGGGCTTACGTTCGAGGTTCTGGTGCTGCTGGCCGCTGAGGTGGTTGGCGGGCGGTTCTTCCGCGTTGTGCATCGTGGCGTTGCCGATCCGGTGATACGGACGATGCTGGCGCAGATGATCAGCGACGAGGACGGCCACGTGGCATTCCAGGCATATCATCTGCGCAAGGTGGCCGCCAGCCTGCCTGCGCCGTTGCTTGCGGCGATGCGTTGCGCGTGGTGGGGTGCCTACCATGCGGCGTTCTTCGTTGTTGCGTACGATCACCGCATGCTGTTCCGTGCGCTGTGTGTTTCCCCGCGCGAGTTCATGGAGGATTGTGATGCAGGGTATCGCGAGGTTTGCGCAATGGTCTTCCGGCGGCGTGCACAGGCTGCGCCGGCAATGCAACAGCCCGTGAATATCGTTTGACCCCTGCACGTGTGGGCCTCGTGCCCGGGCATTCCCGGCGGTACCGGCAGCGCTACATGCCGTGCTTGCGCCTCGGTTGTTTCACCACCACAACGTTTTAGCGTTCAATCACCATCGGCCGGCAACCCGAACCTTTCCGGGTTGCCCACCACGAGGTATATTCTTGCCCACCGTTGCATGCAACAGCGGTGTTGGATGGTCGTCAACAGGGCGACACATATTGGCGAGAGATACTACCGAACATGACAATCGTTCATCCAGATTCCGCGATGTACACGGCTGCCCACGGGGGCACCGTTTTTACCCGCTTCGGGCGTGGTGTGATACATGGTGCCGGTGCCGATCGGCTTGATCTGCTTCATCGGCTTTCAACAAATGCCACACGCGAGCTTGGCGCCGGCAACGAAACCACCACGATCCTGACGTCCGACAAGGGGCGTGTTGTGGAGGTTGTGCGCCTGCTTGCGCTTGAGGATCACGTGCTGCTGCTGTTATCCGGGAACGATGTGGAGCGTGTTCGCGCCTGGCTGGACAAGTACACCATCATGGACGATTTCACCACCGAGGATGCCACGTCCCGCTATGCGCTGGCCGGTGTGTACGGTGACCATGCCAAGGCATTGCTGGAACGTACGTTCGGTGTGGTGATACCGGATGCCGGCAGCTTCTGCCGCGTGAACGTTGGCGGCGGCGAGCTCTGCATCATGCGCGACGCGCGGCTTACCGGCGCTGGCGGCTTTCAACTGGTGATGCCGGCGGAGCTGTACGGCGATGTTGCCGCGAAGCTTGCCGGGGCAGGCCTTGTGGAGATCGACGAGCCCACGTACGAAACGTTGCGTGTGGAGGCCGGCCTGCCGGCTATCGGGCACGAGCTGTCCGATGCCTACAATCCGCTGGAGGCGGGCCTTTCGCAATACATTTCATGGACCAAGGGCTGCTACATCGGGCAGGAGGTGATCGCCCGGCTGGACACGTACGACAAGGTGCAGCGCCATCTCGTTGGATTCGAATTTGGTGGGACGCTTGATGACGCCAGCGGAGATGGCCTGGATGTGATCGATGCCGAGGAAGGCAAGAAGATCGGGACGGTAACCACGGTGGTGTTCTCGCCGAAGCGGGGGCAGGCGATCGGGCTTGGGTATGTGCGCACCAGTTTCGCGGTTCCCGGTGCGCAGGTGCGTGTGGTTGCCGCCGGCGATGGCATGCAGCCGGTAGGCAATGCCGTGCTTACAAAACTCCCGTTTGCGATATGAGCAGCGTTGTGTTGATAACCGGCGGCGCTCGACGCATCGGGCGGGCATTGGCGTTGGGTTTTGCCGAGCGTGGCTGGAGCATTGGCATACATTATGGCGAGTCGGAGGCCGCGGCCCAGGCCACGCTCCGTGATGTGGAGGCGCTTGGCGCGCGTGCCGTGCTGGTGCAGGCCGATATCCGGAATCGCGAGCAGGTGCGCCGGGCCGTGTTCTCGGTTGCCGACCACTTCGGCGCATTCGATGTGCTGGTGAACAATGCCGGCGTGTATCCACCGCCGCGTGCGATCGCCGACGTAACCGAGCAGATGTGGCGTGATGTGATCGAGACCAATCTGTACGGTGAGTTCTTCGCGGCGCAGGCCGCGGCCGAGGCCATGCAGCGCATGCCTGGCGGGGGCGGTAGAATCGTGAATATCTCCTCGCTGGGCGCCTACCAGATCTGGAAGGATCGTGTTGCCTATAACGTCTCCAAGGCGGGTGTGGTGCAACTGACGCGCGCCCTTGCCAGAACCCTGGCGCCACATATCAGCGTCAATTCCGTTGCGCCCGGTGCCATCGAAATTCCAGAGGAGCCCGCCGCCGGTACGTTGGTGGGCGCCGATCGAATTCCGATGCGGCGATATGGCTCCACCGATGATATCTTTCGCGCCGTATGGTTCTTTGCGGTGGATGCGGCCTACATTACCGGGCAGACGCTTCTTGTGGATGGTGGGCTGAACATCGCACAGGAAACATCGCAGGAATAGCGGACTGCCGAACAACGCCATCCGCTGTGTTGGCCTTCACGCCGCGCTTGTATCGGTTTGGCAACCGTGCAACTGCCTGTTGTTGAGCAGCCCGAGCGCGGGAGGTATCTCAACAGGCTGACCGGGTCCCCCGATTGCCGCTGGTCGGTGCCGGGCGCGTAATCGGGGCCACAGGCCGGAACTGCATCAGCCTCCATCACTGAACGAAGTCATAGATGTCGACAACCGATGACCACCGGCCTGAACAGCCCTTGAGTAAGGCCTATAACAATCCCGAGTTTCTTAACAGCCCGGATGCGCGTGTCATCCGCATCATGGCCGAGTACCTCGAGCCTGAAGGTCGGTTCGAGCGGCGCGCAATTGTGTTCTTCGGCTCGGCCCGCATCGTTCCTCCGGAAAAGGCGGAGGCCGAGATCGAGGCGGTTGAACGCCAGATAACACAGGCCGACGGCGAACGGCGCGAGCTGTTGATGGTGACCCTGGAAGGATTGCGCGCACGACGTCGCATGAGCCGGTATTACACCGATGCAGCCGAGTTGGCCCGACGCCTGACCCTGTGGGGAATGCAACACACCCCGCCGGGCGAACAGAAGAGATTCCTGGTGTGCACAGGCGGGGGCCCGGGCATCATGGAGGCTGCCAACCTTGGCGCGCATCAGGCCGGCGGCGAATCCATCGGGCTGAACATTTCGCTGCCGTTTGAGCAGGTGCCCAATCAGTATATCTCGGCGACGCTCAACTTCGAGTTCCATTACTTCTTCATGCGCAAGCTGTTCTTCATGTCGCTTGCCAACGCGTTGGTGGTGTTCCCGGGTGGTTTCGGAACGTTTGATGAGCTGATGGAGGCGCTTACGCTTGTGCAGACACGCAAGGTTTCCAAGCACCTGCCCATCGTGCTGTATGGTACGGAGTTCTGGGAAGAGGTGATCAATATGCCACGGCTGGTTGAGCTGGGTGTGATCTCTGCTGAGGATTTGCATCTGTTCCACCGATCGAACGACGTGGAGGATGCGTACCAGCACCTGACAACACAGCTTGCGAAATATCATGGGCTTGCATAGCCGGTTCAAGATACTTCACTAGATTTCGCGGGCGCATCGTCCGGTAAACGGAACCCGAGACCCCGAGCCGTAATGGAATTCACAACTCCCCAGCCCGAACCGGTGTCAATTTCAGCTTCGCAAATCAACGCGATTCTGTCGCTGTTGGATGATCCGGATCCAACCGTGCAGGAGGCTATTCAGGCGCATCTGCTGGAGTTGGGAGGTGTGGCCGCGCCGGCGTTACGGGAGGTCAGTACCGGAGCGGCGCCGGAACTTGCGCGCTTTAATGCCCGCTCGGTGCTTGCGGAGATCGGCCTGCGCAAACTTCGCGGCGAACTTCACGAGCTTCTGGCCATTGCCGGACCGGATGGGGACATCGATCTGGAACGAGGTGCGATGGCCGTTGCGATGATGGGATATCCCGAGATGCGCATCGAAGAGTACCGGGGGCAGCTTGATACCATCGCGGCAGTACTGGAGACACGGCTTCGCGGTTGCGACAACGGCTACATGGTGGCGAGGGAGATCAACTACTATCTGTTCGATCAACTTGGTTTTCATGGATGCCGGCAGGATCGCGAGAGCATCTTCAACCCCGAGCATTCGTTTCTGAATCGCGTATTGGAGCGCAGGGTTGGCATCCCGATTTCGTTGTCGGTGATATACCTGCTGGTTGCGCGACGATTGTATCTGCCGTTCCATGGAGTTGCGTTCCCGGCCCGCTACCTCGCGAAGTATCGATCGGCCACCGAGGAGTTCTTTATCGATCCGTTTAACGCGGGTGCGATATTCAACTACAGCGATTGCCGCAGATTTCTCCGTGAGATCAACGTTGAGTTCCGCCCGGAGTATCTGGAGCCGGCCAGCAATCGCCGAACGATCGCTCGCATGTTGCGGAATCTGATCGAGAGTTATCAGGAGCGCGAGCCCAACACCGCTTCGGCGCTTTCCGCGTTGATCACGGAGTTGATTGGCGAGGAGGATGCCCGGCCCGATGCTCGCGAACCCGAGGAGTAGCGCATCGGACAACCACGGAATTTCGGAATCGTGATTTGCCCAAAATATTTCGGGCGCTTTCTCCGCTTCTCGCTTGCGTTCGCCTGGCAGCCGACCTATATTCGCACTCGTTCGCATCGGAATCATTCATCGCCATCACGCACACACACTCGTTTCAGGTACAGCATCATGGGTGAAATTGCCCGGTGATATCATCGAGTGAAATCACCGGCGAATTGCTTGTTGAGGCAGCGCGCCGTGTCATCGGTGTATGCGGATGCTACTGTCACGTGCGTTGGCCATTCACTACCAACTACTGCCGTCATGCCACAGCGAATCATTACTGGACCGGTGGTCGATGCCGGAGGCCAAGGGCTACCGTCGGGCGAAATTCTGATTGCGCCGATCCTGCCTACCGGGAGGCGCGACGATGGATTTGTGGTGGAGCCGGCCAGGCATCCGATTGTTGACGGCGTTGTACATGCGCCGGTGATTGTTCCCGGCCGGTTCGCAATCTCCGTGTTCGACGGCGATGGTACGCTGCTCCGTTCCTTTAACGCGGCGCTGTCGGACACGACGCTCACAAGCATTTCCCTTGCCGAAGTGTGGACCAGCCGAGGCGATGCCGACATCGCTCCCGGGATGCTGCGCGACGGTGACAGCATCCTGCGCCTTGTGCCCGGTGGCGGTGTAGAAGGGGATGTGCTGGCCCAGGACGGGTCGGGAATGTTGTGGGCGGCGCCTTCGAAGGGCGACATGCGGGCCGATTTGTACGATCGGCAGCATCGGGAAGTTGATATGTACAACAGGGCATACCATCGTGGAACGCAGCCGATGGAAAGCATTGCCGGCCTGGATGCGGAGCTGGCAACACGTTCGCGCACTGGCCACACGCACGACGCCGGGCGCGTCACCAGTGGTCTGGTGGCGCCTGCGCGGCTTGGCACGGGGACGCCATCGGGGGCAACTCTCCTGCGTGGCGACGGCGCGTGGGCAACGGTTGCGGGTGTCGAGATGACGGATATGTGTTATCAGGTAAGCCCCGGCACGTATGGTCAGGCCAGCGTCGCCGGTACGTGGGTAACCCTTCTGTGGAACACATTCCTGGTTGACGAAATCGGTATCAGCGCCGCCAGCGATGGTGTGCTCACGCTGCCGGCAGGCACGTATGCGATTTCGGTGGACGCGGCGGTTTTTGCGGCTGACTTCGCCCAACTGCGTATCTACAACAACACGTCTGACAGCATTATTCGGGTCGGCGTAGTGAATCTTGCCGCGAATGCGGTTGGCTCTACGAACCCCTCCAGATTAAAGGCCACATTTGTCCTGGATGGAGAATCCGAATTGGTAGTGCAGCATATTGCCTATGACTCGTTGACCGGTGGTTTCGGTTCACCGATTGGAAACTACTGGCCTGATTTCGGCACACCAGCGGCTGTCGACGTGTATGCATCAGCTCTGTTGATGCGTAAGAACTAATGTTCGACCGGCTTTGCGCGCCGACACTACCATCTCACTTTCTAACATCACATCACCATGCCACAGCGTGCAATCATAGGCTCGGTTGTCGATGCCGGCGGAGTCGAGCTGACCTCCGGCGAGTTTCGTGTAACACCAGTGTCCAACACAGGCGGGGCGGGTGATGGGCTT
>CBHYLN010000172.1:0-9636 GCA_966128725.1 uncultured bacterium
ATTTTCTGGACGCCGAGCCGGCGGTGCGCGCCATCATGCGCGCCTATTTCACCAGGCCAAGCACCGTGCTGGGCAGGCTTGCCGTGCTCGATAACGCAATGGCCGCATGCACCGATGCGCGTGCCCGGGCGGTGCTCCTGATGATGCGCGCCACGTGGACCGCCCGCCAGATGCCTGCAACCACGATGGCGATGCTGGGCGCAACGGCAATGCCGGGGCCATCGCAGCGCGAGATAACCGAAACGCCGGCGCGCGCCGTGATTCTTGCGCGAATCCGGCGAGGCCTTGCAGGCCGCCTGGTGGACGCCGCGGACTTCGTTGCCAGCGCAAACGCCGGCATGGCGCAGCCCGTCGCCGAATCCATTCGGCGCATCGTTGCCTCGGCCGAATCGCCCACCACCGCGGGCCGGGCATTCCACGCCGAACGTGCGGCCGAGCGCGATCGCTACACCCGGTTTCTCCGCGAGCACGGCTCCGAGGCGATCGCCCGGCCGGCAACATCGGGGCACTGAGCGCGCCGCTGGCAGGCTGGGACATATCCCCCAATAACAACGCCGCCGTTCCGGACCCCGGAACGGCGGCGTTTGTTTTTCTCCGCGACGTCCGTGTGCCCGCCCTATCGCACCACCACCAACGGGCGCACGTCGCGCTCGCCGGAAGCGCTGGAAAGCGCCACGTAATACACGCCGCTGGCCAGCCCGTTGTCCTTGAATCGGACGGTGTGCTCGCCGGCATCCAGTGTGCCATCGAAGGCGCTGCCGGCCAGGATGCCGGCGGCGTCGAACAGCTCGATGGTATACACATCACGCTTGCGCACGGTGAAGCGGATCTCGGCGTCGCTGCGCATCGGGTTGGGCGTGATCGCCCCCAATGCCAGGTTGCGCGCGGCATAGCCGGTTGTGGCCGCGCCGCCCTCCACCGAGCTGGTGAAGAACTTCTCGCGCACGCACTTGCAGAAATTCCCGGCCGTGTCGGTGGCCACGTACACGCGGTTGTCGATGATCGGATCCGACGCATCGATCGCAAGGCCGTAGAAATCGAACCGTTGCGCGCTGGGCGGCACCAGCGTGGAGAATTCCCGCACCCTGAGATCGGCGGTCATGAACTGAAGCTGGCTGGGGAAGATGGCCGCGGGATCGGGGTTCACCGTGCCCTGAACCAGGCCCAGCTTGTCCCACACAAGCGAGCGGCGATCGTTGTCGCCGGTGCCGCTGATATGCTCCCCGCGCCGGATAACCATGCCGGAATCGTTGATGTACACAACTTCGCCGGTTGAGCCGGGCGTCACCAGGGCGATCCCGTTGGCCTGATCGTACGCCACACCGCTGATGTGTGTAAGGTCGCCGGGAATCGTCACCTGCCCCTGCCCAACGCCGTTGGTATCCATGCGATACAGCTTCGGGTTGGCGTAATCATTGTCGGTCACCAGCGCGTAGAACCGGTCGGCCGTGGGGTCGTAGGCCAGATCGCGTACGCGGCCCGGGATGTTGGTGCGCAGAAGGCCGGTGCGCCCGCCCAGCAGGGGCATACGCAGCCGGTAAATGGAATCGCTGCCGCGCGTTGTGGCCCAGATCAACCCCTGGCGGTATTCGATCGCCTCGGCGATGAATCCCTTCTTGCCAAGATCCTGGCAGTTGCCCGCCGCCGTCAGCGAGAAGTTGCCCGATTCCACCGCGCGACGCTCGCCGCTTTTCTCGGTAACACGCACGCGGGTCATCGAGCTGCGCGCCAACGGTACGCTGATGGATGTGGAATCGCCCACGACGTCGTCGGCAACCGAACGCCAGTTGGCGCCGCCATCGTAGCTGATCTGAATGTGCGTTGGGCCCACCAGGCCGCTGTAGCGCACCGGAATCTGCGCGGGCGTGGCGTAGGTCTGGCCCGTTGTTGGCGAGATAAGGATGGGCGGCGCGGTAAGCCCGTCGATGTTCACGCGGAACATCGAGCGCCCATGTGTTGCCGCGTACAGATACCGCCCGGTGGTATGCACTTTAAGATCAATCACCGGCGAAAGCGCAAGGCCGTTGTTGAACGGCACCCACGAACCACCGCCGTTGAAGCTCATGTACACGCCGATATCGGTGCCCACAAAAAGATGATCCGTGTTCGCCGGGTCCACCGCGATGGCGTTGGTTGGAATATCGGGCAGGCCGCTGCTGATGCTCTGGAACGTGGCGCCGAAATCATCCGAACGATACACATGCGTGCCGCCGGAGCCGGAGAACGTTGCATACACGCGCGCGGGCAGCCTGGGATCGAACACCAGATCGGTGCACTGGCGCGACGGCGCTCCGGTTGAACGGGTCCAGGTAACGCCGGCGTCGGTTGTGTACAGCACCTCGCCGTTGGTGCGGCTGATCAACATGTGACTGGTATCGGCCGGCGAAAGGCCGATGCATGTGATCTTCACCGAGCGCCCGGTGGTTGCATACACCGGCCGCCAGTTGCTGCCGCGCGTGGTGCTCTTGTAGAGCTGCGAACGGCCCGTGTAAATCGATTTCTTGTCGGCCGGGCTTACGGCGATCGGCGTAACCCACGAGCCGGGGTCGCCGGTCTCCGAGTCGGTGGAGATCGACGCATCGATACGGGTGCGGCTGTTCAGGTTGTTCGCATCGATGCGATACAGCGGCGTGCCGTTGAACTGCTCGGCGTAGATCGTGTTGGGGTCGCTGTAGTCAACCGCAACGAAGAACCCGTCGCCGGCAAGCACACGCTGCCAATCCTTCACGAATCCGGAAGTCCCGTAATGGCCGTGGGTACCGTTATCCTGCGTGCCGCCGTACACACGGTAGGGCTTGCTCTGGTCCAGCTCAAGCTGATAATACTGGCCGTTGGGAAGCTCGGTGCTGATGCGCTCCCAGGTGGCGCCGCCATCAACCGAGAGATACGCGCCGCCGTCGTTGCCCAGCACAACCTCACCGGGGTTTGAGGCCTCGAACTGCAACACATGTTGGTCCGGATGCACGTTCCCGCCGGTGTAGCTGCGGGTGGTGTTGGTCCAACTGGTGCCGCCATCCGACGAGCGATACACGTCCACGCCGCCCATCAACACAACATTGGGGTCGAACGGGTCGGCTGCGGCGCAGTGGTCGTACCAGGCCTGCTTGTTGAAGAAGAACTGGTCGAACGTTTTTTTCAGGGTCCAGCTTTCGCCGCTGTTGGTGGTAACGTAGGCTTCGCCGATATGATTGGTGCCGTTGCCCGGATCGCGTGCCACAAGCGCGTACACACGATTTGTCTGGGCTGGCGACAGCGCAAGGCTGATGCGAATCCCGCGCGTGAGCGTAAGGCCGTTGTTCACCGAGGTGAACGTTTTGCCGGCGTCGGTGGAACGCCTGATCGACGTCGTCAGCGCGATGTACACCTCGTCGCCGTTCAGCGGGTTCACCGCCAGGTCCCAGATGTCGCCGTTGACAATCACCTTCCACGTTGCCCCGCCATCCTCCGAACGATAGAACCCCGCGTTGCCGCGAGCGCCGGCCGCGTACAGGATCCTGGAGTTCTGCGGGTGTACCGCGAGCTTCGAGAACGCGGCCACGTTCTGCAGGCCGATGTTCTTCCAGGTGACGCCGCCATCGGTGGACTTGAACACACCATCACCATCGTAGCGATCAACGTTCACCGAGTTCTCGCCCGTGCCGATGTAGATCACATTCGGATTGGCGGGGTCCACCGCTACCGCGCATACCGCCAGCGAGGTAAGCGTATCGGTATTGGTACGCCACGATGAACCGGCATCGGTGGTTTTCCAAAGGCCGCCGGCGGCCGAGCCCAGATAGATGGTCTGCCCGTCGCCGGGCCGGATGGCAATACCACGAATGCGGCCGCTGAAGTTATAGGGGCCAATCTCCTCCCACCTGTTCGCCGCCAACACGCCGGCGTTCCAGCGCTTGGCGCCCAACGCGCGCTCCAGCAACTCCGTCTGCCGCCGCTGCTCGCGCAGGGCATCGGTGCGGAGATTGGCGGGGATCATGTCGTACGGGAACCGTCGCTGAAACGCGAACCACTCCTCACGGCCACGGATGTCCTCGCCCGTTGCCCGCGTGTTGGGGTCGTTCATTCCTTCGCGGTGAACACGTTCGAGCCGTTCCAGCTCGCCCTCCGGATCCAGTTTTGGTTGGCGCTCCTGGGCACTCGCGTTTGAAACGGTTAGCACGATGCCGATGGCCAGTGTTGCCAGGAAGGCGTGGAACAACGCCCTGTGTGTTCGCTTCATAGTGTTTGGTAACAACAATCCTGAGATGTGAGTCCGTCAAGATAGCGCAAGTGCCCGTCTCCTCAATCCTCGCCACACCGAGCCATCGGCATATGCCGGCACACGTGCTGGACGTGCATGCCGGCCGCGATCAGGCGGGTAATGAGAACGGCGCCGATAACACCACGAAGCCCCCGGGCACCGTTGGTGCCGGAGGCCTCGCAAAACCGTCGAGAAGGCGGCAACCGTTATCGTACAACAACAATTGTACGGGCATCGTGCCCACCGCCGTTGCCGGAGAGAATCACGTGATACAGACCACTGGGCACGCCGGTAAGATCGGCACGCAGGGCCGTTTCGCCCGGCTCCAGGCGCCCATTGAACAGATGCGCCACCAGGCGCCCGTCGGCCGAGTACAGATCAAGCGTCACAACGCCGGCATCACGCGCGCCAATCCGAACGGTGGCGGCGTCGCGCGCGGGGTTGGGGTCGATGGCACGCAACGTGGTGCCCAGGCCCGCCACGGCAGCGGTCCGCGTATCCACGCCGCTGAACGCGATGCTGAGCTTGTAGATAGCGCCGGCCGTATCGGTGGCCCAGAACAGCGGCGCCCCGGCATTGGAGTAATCATGCGCAAGGCCGAAGAACTCGATCTGCTTGCCGCTGGCCAGCAACGCCGGAATCGACTCGCGCACGCGCAGCGTATCCTCCAGCCGGACGGTCTGCAGCAGACTGGTGAAGGGGTCCGTTGGATCGGCCACCATCACGCCCTGCACCAGGCCCCGGCCATCCCATGCCAGGCTGCGACGGTCCGGGGCAAACCCCTGGGCAACCGCGCTGGTGGAACGCAGCACGCTGCCGGCGGTATCCAGCAGAACAACCTTCGGAACGGCGCCGGGAACGGTAACGGCAAGGCCTTCCGGCGCAAACGCGATGCCCGCGGCGCGATCCACCAGGCCCGGCAACGGAATCTCGCCAAGCGCGACGCCGGCCGTGTCCATCAGATACAGCCTGGGAAGCGTCAGGTCGTTTTCGGTGACCAGCACGTAGAACCGGTCGGCGGTGGAGTCGTAGGCCAGATCGCGCACCCGGCCCGGGATGCCCGTGCGGCGCAGGCCCTCGCGGTTGCTGAGCAACGGAAGCTTCATGCGATACATGGAATCGTTGCCGCGCACCGTGGCCCAGAGATACCCGCGGCGGTACTCGATGGCCTCGGCCACGAACCCACGCGAGGCCTGTTCGTTGCCGTTGGCCTTTGGCGCAAGCGTGAACGTGCCGGAACGCGCCTCGCCGCCGCCAATCTGCTCAACCTTTATCCGCGCATCGGTTGAACGCACGGTGGGCAATTGCAGCGAAACGGTGTCGGCGCCAACGCCGTCGGCCATCAGATTCCATGTGGCGCCGGCGTCGTAGCTGATGTAGACGCGTACAGGCCCCGTGAACCCTGCCCATGCCACCGGAAGCCTGCCGGGCGTTTCGTACGCGGTGCGATTGGCCGGCCGCACCACGTACGGCTGGGCGCTTACCGAGGCAATGTTCACCTTGTACATCGAGCGCCCGTGCGTGGCCGCCACCAGCGTGCGCGAGGCGTCGTGAATCTTCAGGTCAACCACGGGAACGGGCGGCAACCCGTCGTTGAACGGAAACCATACCTTGCCGCCCACAAGGCTTACGAAGGCGCCGGCGTCGGTGCCCACATACAGGCGCTGGTTGTCCACGGCGTCAACGGCAATCGTGTTCACCGGCACATCCGGCAGGTTGCCCGTGATATCCACGAAGTTGGCGCCGTCATCGTCCGAACGGTACACGTGGCCGGCGCCGTAACCGGACACCGTTGCATACACGCGGTGCTCGTCGATGAAATCGTAGCGCAGATCGCTGATCACACGCCGCGCAACACCACGCGATGTGGTCCAGTTGGCGCCGTCGTTTGTTGAGAATCGCAGGTCGCCGGAGTTGGTGCCAACGATCACCTTATCGCCGAACGGCGACAGGCCAACCGCCGACATCAGGCCACCGGTGCCGGGGGTAAGGCGGTCCCATGTGTTGCCGCCATCGCGCGTACGCCACAGGTTGCGGCGCCCGCTGTACAATGCGCCATCGGCCAGGCTGGCCACCAACGGGGATGACCAATCCCCTTTCTCACCACCGCTCACCTGCGAAACAAAATCGTCGATCACGTGAATGTCGTTGGTGTTGGCCGTGTTCACGCGGAAGATGGGCGTGCCGTAGTAGATCTCGGTGTACACGATGCCGGTCTGGATGGGATCGGCGGCCACGTAGAAGCCGTCTCCGCCGGACAGCTTGCCCCATTTCTTGCGATCGGTATTGCCGCCAAACGAACCGCTGCTCCCGTTGTCCTGCGCGCCGCCATAGACACGCGACACATCGGAAAAATCAACATCCATGCGGTAGAACTGCGTGATGGGCATGTCCAGCGTCACACGAGTCCAATCGATGCCGGCCTGCTCGGAACGGAACAGGCCACCATCGTTGCCCAGCAACAGGCGATTGTGATTCCTGGGGTCGAACTCCAGCACGTGCTGATCGGGATGCACGCCGTTGGGCTCGTCGATGTGGGCGTACGAGTCGGTGAAGTTGGCGAAGTTCACGCCGGCGTTATCGGAGCGGTAGACATCGATGCCGGCGGCAAGCACGATATCGGCAGTGTCCGGGTGCACCAGCAGAATGTTGTTGTAGTAGCCCTGCTCGTTGAAGAACTGCCCGCCGAAATCATGTTGCGCGGTCCAGGTGCGGCCGGTGTCGTTCGAGATGTAGAGATCCGCGGAGTTCGGCACGCCGAAGCCGTTGCTGCTTGCCACCAGCGCGTACACCCGCGAACGCAGCGTTGGCGCCCATGCCACGCTGATGCGCGTGGCCGAGGACGTGTTGATACCCGTGGTACGCCGCTCGAAGGTAAGCCCGCCATCACGTGAGTAGAATACACCGTTGCTGGTGGCGATGAACAACTGGTTGCTGTTGGCGTCGTTCACGCTGAGGTCGTACACAGTGGCGCTCATCGTCTGCGACCACTGTTCGCCGCCGTTGATGGAACGATAGAACCCACCGCCGCCTTTTGCCGCGCCGGCGTACACAATCAGGTGGTTCTGCCGATGCACGTAGAGTTCCGAAAAGCCGCCCACGTTGGTAAGCCCCACGTTGCGCCAGGTCTCGCCCTCGTCGGTGGACTTGTACATGCCGTAGCCGGAGTACTCCTCCGAATGCGGAGTCGGCTCGCCCGTGCCGGCGTACACAACATTCGGATCCGTGTAGTCGAACGCGAGCGCGCCCACCGAAAGGACATCCTGCCGATCGAATGTTGGCGCCCAGTTGGCGCCATCGTCGGTGGACTTCCACACACCACCGGAGGCGGTGCCGATCAGGAGAACGCCCGCCTTGCCTGGATGCTGCGCAAGCGCCGGCACACGCCCGCCCACGTTGGTTGGGCCAATGGACTCCCACCGATTGGCCGCCAGCAACGTGGCCTGCGGTTCGCCCTTGGCGCGCGATTCGGAAAGCTCGGCCTCCATCTCGCGGGTGCGCCGCACGGCGGCCGCGCGCGCACCGGCCGGAACAACATCGTACGGGAAGCTGCGCTGGTAATTGTACCACGCATCCCGCCCGCGCACATCCTCCTCGAATCGTGGATTGCGGGCTCGCTTCAGCGAGGAATCATACTCGGCCCGATGGCGGGCGGCTGCCTGCTCGGCATCGTTCGCGGTGGGTTCGGGCATGCGCGGCTGGGCGGCAAGAGGCGATGCGGCGGCAAACGCCATCGCAACAAGAACCACAATGGCAGCCGATACCGCGACACGGCCGGAACAGGCGGCAATGCCGCGCGTGGAGCATGAACGGAACAACATCATCGGGAGTAGGATTCGTTATCTGAGCAAAGCAAACACCGCAGGCTCGCGACCACAATCCCGGGATTCGCGAGCCTGCATGTGTATTGTATCTTGGGCGTTCTTTCCGCGCCAAGCGGTGGCAGCTAACGCTGCCTTATAGGATTTGCAGAGCGCGGTGCCGGAGAGCAGAACGCCCCTGATTCGCGCCAAACCGAATATCCGGATGCGGCCGAAATAAATGCCGCGATTACTGTCGAATCGGTGCGAATCGAGAAACAATACACCAAATGGTGATCATGCCGACGTTTTCAGTTGACACCGCAGCCATGCCGCCCGTCACACCACATGCCACGGCCTCGCCCGGCGGGCACAACCCCGCCCTTCGCAACAACGGGCGGCGGCCCCTGGCGCGCCCAACACATACCCGGCCGCGGGCCATGGGCGCCGCATGCGCCCTGCTCCTTTGCGCCCTGCTGGCAGCGTGCGGCGGCGACAAACGGCCGGCACCCGGAAGCGGGCAAACGCGTCCCGATTCCGCCGGAACCACGGCAGGAACACGGCTGTGCGACGCGCACGGCGACACCGTGCTTCTGAGCCCGCCGCTGAATCACGTGATCTCGCTGGCGCCGAACATCACCGAAACAATCTTCGCGGTGGGCGCCGGCGATCGCCTGGTTGGGCGCACATCGTACTGCGACTACCCGGCGCAGGCCGCATCCGTGCCGGTTGTGGCCGATCTGCTGACGCTGAACTACGAGAAGATCGTGGCGGTGCGGCCGGATCTGGTATTCATGACGTTCGCCGGCAACACCGAGGGCAACTACGAGAAGCTGAAGGAACTGGGCGTGCGGCCGTTCGCGCTGAAGGATGGCTCGATTGCGGACATCGCCGGCGCGATCGACACGGTGGGTTCGCTGCTGGGGCACGCCGAACAGGGGCGCTCGCTTGCGGCGCAACTGCGGCGCACGGCCGATTCCATCAGCACGCTTGCGGCCGCGGCCCGCAAGGCCAGCGTTTTCATGGTGATCGATCGCGCGCCGCTGATGACCGTAAGCAACGGATTCATCAACGAGCTGATCACCGTTGCCGGCGGGCGCAATATCGCCGCCGGCGGGTTGATTGCCTATCCGAAATTCAGCCGCGAGGCGTTGCTGCGCGAAAACCCCGATGTGATCATCGTGCCCGGCACATCGTGGGAAGCGGTGGACGCATTGCTGGAGGCATACCCGGAATGGCGGCAACTGAACGCGTTCAAGAAGAACCGCATCTATGTGCTGCCCTCCGATGTGATCCTGCGGCCCGGCCCAAGGGTTGGCGAAAGCCTGAAGCTGTTCTACGCCGCACTGCACGACGCCGATCCCAAATCGCTGATGCCGGCACGGTAGGCGCCTGCGCACGCACCCTCCCCCGCCCGTCACCGCGTTGCCAACAATCGCGGCGGCATGCGAACGCCAGGGCACCAAAACAAAAACGCCGGCATGCGCTGCCGGCGTTTTTGCTGTATCACCCGCAACCACCACGGGCCGCCGATGATGCGTATCGTTTCGGGGGATTACCGCTCCAGAACCACCGTCCGGGTTGCGGCGGCGTTGCCCT